>JBJMGU010000172.1:0-36622 GCA_045807765.1 Blastocatellia bacterium | reverse complement strand
GAATCGTTATGAGACTATTTCTTCGGCCCCGCACTGTAACGTTGCGCCGTCAGGTCGCTGCTACCTGCGTACTCGCGCTAGTGCTCTCGTCTGTTGTTTTGGCGCAGCAAAAGCGCCCGTTAACGTCTGCCGATTATGATTCGTGGCGCAGCATTCAAGGACAGACGCTGTCGCGTGACGGCAGGTACGTGGCTTACGGGCTGGTGCCGCAGGACGGCGACGGCGAAATCGTCGTGCGCCATCTGGAGTCGGGCAAAGAGTGGCGCGCCGGGCGCGGCGCGGCGCCGGTCAATCCGCCGCAACCTGCTCCTGGTGCCGAGCCGCCCACAGGCCCGCCGCCGTTCGCCGGTCGCCCGGTCTTCACCGCCGACAGCCGCTTCATCGTCTTTCAAATCCTGCCGTCGAAAGCCGACACCGACAAAGCTAAACGCGAAAAGCGCAAGCCTGAAGAGATGCCCAAGAATGCGCTCGGCATCATCGATCTGACGACCGGCGAAACTCAGCGCGTCGAGGGCGTGAAGAGTTTTCAGGTGCCGGAAAATGGCCCGGCGCTGGTCGCCTATTTGAAAGAGCCGAAGAAAGAAGAGAAGAAGCCCGATGCGACAATGGCCGGCGATAAGAAAAAGGAGAAGAAAAAAGAGTACGGCAGCGAACTGATCTTGAAGAATCTCGGCGACAAGAGCGAGCGCACATTTGCCGACGTGACCGAATACACGTTGAGCAAAGATGGCCGCTCGCTGGTCTTCGCCGTGTCGTCAAAGAGCGAAGATGCGAATGGCGCATTCGTCGCCGTGCCCGGCTCGGCGGACGCGCCCGCGGCTCTGCTCACCGGCAAAGGCAAATACACGAAGCTCGTCTGGGATGACAAGCAGACACAACTGGCTTTCCTGAGCGACCGCGATACGGCGGCGGCCACGCCGCCGCAATTCAAGCTCTATCACTGGACGCGCAACAGTGCAGCGGCCAGCGAAGCCGTTTCGACCGCGTCAGCCGGCTTCCCGCAAAACCGCATCATCAGCGACAAGGGCGCGATGGCGTTTTCGCTCGACGGCGCGAAACTCTTCTTCGGCACCGCGCCGCCACCGCCGCCCGAAAAGGATGACGAAGAAAATCCTGATGACAAAGTGCTGGTTGATCTCTGGCACTGGAAAGACGATTACATTCAGCCGATGCAGCGCGTCCGCGCCGAACAGGAGCGCAATCGCTCGTATCGCGCCGTCTATCACCTCAAGGAAAAACGTTTCGTGCAGCTTGCCGACGAAACCATGCGCGACATCATGCCGGCAAGCGATGGTCGTTGGGCGCTCGGCATGGATGACCGCGCCTACCGCGCGATGGTTGGCTACGACGACGATTCAAACTCGGCGGATGTTTATCTGGTCAACACCACGGACGGCGCGCGCCGCTTGCTTACGAAGCAGCAACGCTTCCCGTCGTCATGGTCGCCTGCGGGCCATTACGCGCTCTTTTATGACGGCAAGGACTGGAACACGATTTCAGTCCCCGACGGCAAGATGACCAATCTGACCGCAAAGCTCGGCGTCAAGTTTTACGCCGAAGATCATGACTCGCCGAGCACGCCATCGGCTTACGGCAATGGCGGTTGGACGGCGGACGAAAAATACGTGCTGCTTTACGACCGCTATGACATCTGGCAGGTAGCGCCCGATGGCAGCAACGCACGGAACCTCACCGGCGGCGTGGGCCGCAAAGAGCAGACAGAGCTCCGCTACCTGAAACTCGATCCGCAAGAGAAAGCGATTGACCCAAACAAGCCCCTGCTGCTGCGCGCCGAGAACGAATGGACGCGCGATTCGGGCTTCTATCGCGGGCGCATCAATGGCAGCGCGCCGGAAAAGCTGGTGATGGCGGCCAAATATTTCGCGCCGCCCGTGAAGGCCAAAGACGCAGAGGTCTACGCGCTGACGGCTTCGACCTTCAGCGAGTTTCCAGACCTGCTGATCACCGACGCCGCCTTCGGCAACTTCAAGAAGATCAGCGACGCCAACCCGCAAAAGGCCAATCTGGCGTGGGGCACTTCTGAGCTGGTTCGATTCAAGAACGTCGACGGTGTGCCGCTCTCAGCGATGCTGATCAAGCCGGCGAACTTTGATCCCGCGAAGAAGTACCCGATGATCGTCTACATCTACGAGAAGCTGTCGGAGAACCTGCACCGCTTCGTAGACCCGCGGCCCGGCCACAACATCAACGCATCGCTCTATGCCAGCAACGGCTATCTTGTGCTGATGCCCGACATCGTCTACACCATCGGCTATCCCGGCCAGAGCGCGCTCAAGTGCGTCTTGCCGGCGGTGCAGGCGGTGGTCGATCAAGGCTTCGTCAATGAAGACGCTATCGGCATTCAGGGGCATAGCTGGGGCGGCTATCAGATCGCTTACATGGTGACGCAGACGAAGCGATTCAAGGCGGCGGCGGCGGGCGCTCCGGTGGCGAACATGACGAGCGCCTATAGCGGCATTCGCTGGGGCACCGGCCTGCCGCGCCAGTTCCAGTACGAGCACACGCAGAGCCGCATCGGCGCGACGCTCTACGAATCGCCGATGGTGTATATGGAGAACTCGCCGGTCTTTCACGTGGCGCACGTCGAGACGCCGCTGATGATGATTCACAACGACAACGACGACGCGGTGCCGTGGTATCAAGGCATCGAGTATTACCTAGCGCTGCGCCGGCTAGGCAAAGAGGTCTACCTGTTCAGCTACAACGGCGAGCCGCACGGCCTGCGCCGCCGCGCCAACCAGAAAGATTACGCGATGCGCTTGCAGCAGTACTTCGATCATTTCTTGAAGGGAGCGTCGGCGCCCGAATGGATGGAGAAGGGCATTCCTTACCTTGAGCGCGAGCGCGAGAAAGAGAAGTACAAACCGACCGCCGACGCGAAAGAGAAAGCTCAGAACTGAGACCGCCCATCGTTGAAGCAGGTCTATTGACTCTCGGGAGATCAACCGCCAAGACGCGAAGAGTGCCAAGCCCATGCCAATGACAAGCGGCTTTCTCTTGGTGTGCTTGGCGTCTTGGCGGTTGATCCCCGGTCTCTCGAAAAGTGGTGCGCGCAACCGCTTTCAGAGTTTGCCGCGAGTCGGAAGTGAGCGGTGCGCTGCAACGCCTTGTTAGATGCTTGCCATTGACAGTCCAATGTAAGGAGGCAAAAGCCTTTGTACCTGATTCCACCTTTCCGCCACCGCAGCCTCATTGTATTGGCATTATTGTTGGCGGCTATCGCACTCACTGGCTGCATGCGGCGATATGTTTCGGTTGAGGACATTGACAAAATGATCCAAGAGCAAGTGCCAGTAGGTTCTGACAAGCAGCAAGTCAAAGCTTTTATCGACAACCTCAAGGTCGGTTCGCTAGAAATCTATCGTGATAAAGAATTTCACAGGGCCACCCCAGACGCGCTTGGCAACAGCGACCCAGAGAAGGTAGCGGCATTGGGTGACCGAATTGCAGAGTTTACTGGCTGTTACATCTCTGAAACCGAAAGCGATGGCTTCATAACTTCTAATGGTATCGGGATCACGTTCTATATAGACAAGGACGGACATATGATTGACTATACGATTAACCAATAAATACCTGGAAGGAGCCGCATCTAACAACGACATGCACCGGAGCCGCCGAAGCGAGTTTCTTATCTTTCTTTCAATGCCGCTCGGCGGCCCGGTGATGTCTAGCGTTAGGCGGAATCGTTTACGAACGCGACTCTTCCTGAATTGGAAACTGAACTTTGCGGTAGGCGCTTTCTAAATCTAACTCGCAGGCAATAGAGGCAAGGCGTAGTTTCTCCTCTAACCGATTGGCCTCTCGGAATAGCCAAGTTCCATCAGATTGCTTGATATATTGTGTGACGCGGCACTCGTGTTGCGCGATTAGGATATATTCCCTTAAGGACGCGATTTTTCGATGGTCGGCAAACTTCTTGGTTCGGTCATATGTTTCAGTAGAGGGCGAAAGCACTTCAACGATAAGGGTTGGATTCACGAGGGTATCGACAGCATCGTCTTCAAACTGCGGTTCCCCGCACACAACTACCACATCTGGGTAAGTGTAGAGTAAGGTATCTGGTGTCCGCACACGCATATCACTCGGATATACTTCGCAATTTCTATCCTTCAGCTGAGTATTCAACGAGGTAGTCACGTTGGCAACGACGAGATTATGCTCTCGTCTAGCACCGGACATAGCGAAAATCTCGCCTGCCTAATACTCGTTTTTGCACACGGCCTTTCGCTCTAATACCAGGTATTCTTGAGGGGTATAAAAATGTTTAGGATGTGATGCCATGTCGTTTCCCAATCCAGCATAAATATAGCACGCGCATGTTCTTCCGCCTAATATGCTGATACGGTGATCGCCTGCCATTCAGCTTTGCCGCTTGCGGCCCGGCGCGCGGCGTGATAATTCAGAGTGGCTATGACATTGCTACTCGGAATTGATATCTCGACGACCGGCGCGAAGGCGCTGCTCACCGACGAAGCGGGGCGCGTGGTGGCGAGCGCTTCAAATCCACTCACCCTTTCAACGCCGCGCCCGCTCTGGTCAGAGCAACAGCCGGAAGACTGGTGGCGAGCGATTGCCGCAAGCATTCGCCAGGCACTCGCTGAAGCCAACGTCACCGGCGACCAGGTCGCGGCCATCGGCCTGACCGGCCAGATGCACGGGCTGGTCTTGCTTGATGAGCGTGGCAAGGTGCTGCGCCCGGCGATTCTCTGGAACGATCAACGCTGCGGCGCGGAGTGCGACTTGATCCGTGAGCGCCTCGGCACCGAGCGCTTGATTCAGCTCACCGGCAACGACGCGCTCACCGGGTTTACCGCGCCGAAGATCGTCTGGGTGCAGCGCCACGAGCCCGAAATCTTCGCCCGCGCCCGCCACGTCTTGCTGCCCAAAGATTACGTGCGCTACAAGCTGAGCGGCGCGATGGCGATGGATAAAGCTGACGGCTCGGGCACGATGCTGTTCGATCTGGCGGCGCGCGACTGGTCTGCCGAGGCGCTCGATGCCTTAGAGATTCCGCGCGACTGGCTGCCGCAGACTTATGAAGGACCACAGGTGACCGGCCAGGTGACGGCTGAAGCCGCAGCGGCGACGGGACTCAGCGCCGGCACACCGGTGATGGCCGGGGGCGGCGATCAGGCGGCGGGCGCAGTCGGCGTCGGCGCGGTGCGCGCAGGCGTCGTGTCGCTGGTGCTCGGCACATCGGGCGTCGTCTTCGCTTCGACCGACGCGCCGCTCATCGAAGGGCAGGGAAGGCTGCACGCCTTCTGCCACGCCGTCCCAGGTCGCTGGCACATGATGGGTGTGATATTGAGCGCCGCCGGCTCCCTGCAATGGTATCGCGACACGCTCGCGCCGCAGACGCCGTTTGATGAATTGGTGTCCGAAGCGACAGCGGCACCGACGGGCAGCGAAGGCTTGATCTTCCTGCCTTACCTGACCGGCGAGCGCACGCCTTATCCCGACCCGCTGGCGCGCGGCGCGTGGGTCGGCTTAACTGTAAGGCATCGGCGCGCACATCTGACCAGAGCAGTGCTTGAAGGTGTAGCGTTCGGTTTGAAAGATAGCTTCGTGCTGTTGCAGAGCGCGGGGCTCGGCGCGGTTGAGCAGGTGAGGATTTCGGGCGGCGGCGCGAAGAGCCAGTTGTGGCGGCAGATTCTCGCCGACGTGCTGGACGTCGAGATGGTGACCGTGAAGACGACGGAAGGCGCGGCGTATGGCGCGGCCTTGCTCGCGGGCGTCGGCGCGGGCGTGTGGCCGGATGTCGATACGGCTTGCGCGCAAACGATCAAAACTGAAAACGCCGTCGCGCCGGATGCTGAAGCCGTAAGCCACTATGCTGCGCTCTATCCGCACTACCGGAATCTCTACGCCGCCTTGCGCCCGACGTTTGTCGGATTGGCGGCGATAGAAGATTGATTGGCAAGCCACAGCCATTCTGGTTTAATGAAATCAGACCATCGGAAGGAGGCAAAAGAAGTGGCCCAAGAAGTAACAATCAAGAAAATCAGCTCACCCAAGAATGGCAAAGCGGCAAAGACCGCAACCCGAAAGACGAAGAAGGCAAAGAATACGGCTGATGAATTGATGTTAGAAGCGTGGGAGCATACCCATACAAGTCACCAGAAAGATATTGAACGGGCTAATAAGCTCCTCCTGCGCGCCTGGCAAAAGACCTACGAAAATAGGCGTCACAGGTTGGATTGATGGCCCTGGTTTTTGATACGTCCGTTTTCATTGCCTTCAAACCAAAGATAAACATTCCTTCCCCAAGCTATCTCATTTCCGCCATCGTCATCCAGGAAATGATGGCTGGCGCGCGCGATAGCTCTGAACTGAAATATTGGGAAGCAATCGCCAGAGTGTTTTGGAAACAGGATCGTCTCCTTGTCCCGACTTTTGAAGATTGGCTCCTGGCTGGCCGAGTCCTCAACTCTCTGCTTCGCGGCCTCAAGTCCGAGCGCGGCGGCAGGACGCCGAAGCTTCACCCGGACGAAAAGCAAAGGATCATCCGTGACGTGCTCATCGCCCGCACTGCCCGACGCGTCAATGCATTGTTGATAACCGACAACATAAATGACTTCAAGCGCATCAAGAAGTTCTGCAACGTTCGCGTGCAGTCCGGGGCGGAATTCTTTGGCGCTTAGTTTGATTTTGCCAAGCGTTCATTTCGCCGAATCGAGCAGGCGGTTCAATTTCTCAAGTCCGCCCGTACGGTCGCCCGCCGACCGGTCGCTGGCAAAGCGATGGACGCGGCAGATGAGGCGGCTGATCTGCTCGCCGCGCGGGTTGTCTATCGTCGCCAGCACGACATTCATCTGCACGGGTTGTGAGCCGGCGCCCATCGCCGCGCGCAGTTGCGGCGGCAGCTCAATCGTAAAGTAGAACGCGCCGCAGCCGACGCCTTCCGCGGCTTGCGCATAAAGCGATTGCGTCTGCTCTGTGCGCTCGCCGGGCGCGGGCGGTGTTTTGCGCGCCGTGTCCTGAGTCGCCTGCGACAACTCGCCCAGTTGAGCCGTAGTTTCAGGGTTCTTCGCTTCGCGTCCCTGCTTCTGTTCGGCGGCCTTAGCACTCGGCTTCGCTGTAGGCTTCTCTTTCGGCTCTTCATCGCGGGCGCTCGGCCAGGGATTGTCCGCCGTCGCCAGTGTGCCAATCAACCTGGTCTGGAGTTTTTGCGAGACCCGCCCGTTGAGCTGGAAGTCGCCGCTCAGCACGACCTGATCGCCGACGATGTCGGCCCGCGTCAAAATAAAGGTGAACGACATAGGCCGCCCATTGCCTCTGAAGTCGCCGTTGATCGCGCTGCCGTTCAACTCGCCGGCGATGCTGCGCAGCGGCTCGACGTTAGTGGCGACAGCGGCGCCGGTTGAAGATGTGGCTGCGCCGCGTCGCTTGCTGCCTCGGGTCTGCGCCGACACGCCCGCCGCCGAGAGCAGCGTCAGTGTAATGACCAACACAAATAGTCTTCGCATGGTTGACGCTCTCCTTTCTACAGGCGACCGGCGCGGTACTGGTCGGCGATGTAATCGCAGGCGCGCGCCGTGATGGCCATCATCGTTAAGGTCGGATTCTGGTTGCCGCTCGACACATAACAAGCGCCGTCGGTGACAAACAGGTTTTTGACTTCATGGGCCTGATTGAATTTGTTCAGCACCGAAGTCTTCGGATCGGCGCCCATGCGGCAGGTGCCGACTTCGTGAATCAGGATGCCCGGCGTCGAAGTCGGGCCGTGGCTGGCCTGAACATTTTTGGCGCCGGCGGCTTCGAGCATCTCGGCTGCCGTGTCGCCCATGTCTTTGACCATCTCGCGCTCGTTGTCGCCGAACGCCGCTTCGATGTGCAAGACAGGGATGCCCCAGGCATCCACCACGTCTTTATCGAGCCGGACATGATTTTCATAACGCGCCAGGCATTCGCCGAAGCCGCCCAGGCCGATGCCCCAGGGATGATACTCGCGCACCATCTTCTTTAAGCCAGAGCCGAAACCCGGCATGCCTTTGGCATGCTCCCACAGCGGCTGGCCAGCGCCGCCCTGGAAGCCGTAACCGCGAATGAACTTGCCGTGCTTCGTCGTCAGATTGCGGAAGCGCGGGATGTAAATGCCATTGGCTCGCCCGTCCTGCGCGAACTCTTTCGCGTCAACCATCGGCAGACTGCCCGAAGCGCCGCCGCCGCCGACGTGATCCATCAAGTAATGACCGAGCGCGCCTGAGCTGTTGGCAATCCCGTTCGGATATTGCGACGACACAGAGTTCAGCATGATGCGCGTTGATTCCATCGTGCCGGCGCAGAGGACGACGACCTTGGCCATCACCTCGCGGTGGTTGCGCGTCACCGAGTCGACGTAATGCACGGCTTTTGCCTTGCCGGTGTTCGCGTCAACGACGATGTGGCTGACGACGGCGTTGGTAATCAAGGTCATATTGCCGGTGCGAGCGGCAGCGGGCAATGTCGAAGCCGGGCTGCTGTAGTAAGAGCCGGTCGTGCAGCCTCGATCACAGTGGCCGCACCAGTGACAGGCGGCGCGCGCGTCGGGCGTGCCTTGATGAATCGGCTTCGTCAGGATCGCGCAGCGCCCGATGGTGACGCGGCGGTGCGGGTCGCCCAGCTTGGCGACGGCTTTGCGCAACATCAGCTCGCCGCAGGTGTAGGCCATCGGCGGCAGGAACTTGCTGTCGGGCAGTTGCGGCAGGTTCTCGTAAGCGCCGCTGATGCCGATGAACTCTTCGACCTTGTCGTAGTACGGCGCGAGGTCTTCGTAGCTGATCGGCCAGTCGTCGCCGTAGCCGTCGTGCGTCTTCGCCTTGAAATCGTAATTCGACAGCCGATAGGTCTGCCGGCCCCAGGGTATCGAGCGCCCGCCGACCTGCCGTGCGCGAATCCAGTAGAAAGGCTTGTCGGGCGGCGTCGTGTAAGGGTTCTCCTGATCGTTGACGAAGTACTGGCGGCCATACTCGTTACAGGCATAGCATTTCGATTGAATCGGCTGGGTGCGCATCATATCGCGCTGGTCGCCGAAGCAGCGGTACTTCATCTCGTACGGCCAGGTGTGCTCGGTGTAATCCTTGAGCGGATCGAGCTTGCGCCCGGCTTCGAGCACGGCGACCTTCAAGCCTTTCTGGGTTAGCTCTTTGGCGGCCCAGCCGCCGGTCGCGCCCGATCCAACAATGACTGCGTCGTAGATGATCTCTTTGGCCATAATCCCCTCTTGAAAAAAGTAAGCAGTACACTGAACCGTGAGTGTTCTAATGTATAGCAGCGAGCTACAAACCAGTCCCCTACTGCCTACTGCCTACTGTCTACTGACTTACACCAGCGCCCGTTTGACGTACTCGAAGGCGTCGAGCAGGCCGGCGGTCGGGTGGTCTTCCTCGATCTCGTATTCGAGATTGGCAGCGTATTTAAACTTGATCTCTCTGGCCGCCCGCATGACTTCGGTCACAGGAGTGGCGCCCTGGCCGAAGCGCCGGTTGGTGCGCTTGGCGTCTTTGTCGCGGTCTTTGACGTGCAAGCTGACGATGCGATCATGATGCTGCCGCAGAAAAGCGACCGGGTCGTAGCCCGCGGCAGAGAAGTGACCGACGTCGAGGTTGGCGTTCATGTACTTCGAGGTGGTTTTGAAGAGGTTGAGAAAATCGTCCGGCGTTTCGTACTCCTGCGTGCGGTCGCCTTTGTACCACTCTTCGCCGAACCAGTGGTTGTGCAGCCCCATCTTGATTTTGTATTTCTGGCTCCACTGGTCGAGGCGCGGCACGATGGACTTCTGCACCGATGCGGTCATTACATGCGTGCCCAAGAGCAGCGCGCCGTTGTAGCCGCGGTCGAGATGTTCGTCGCCGGCGTCTTTCGGAAAATTGACGCAGTAAGCGCTGACGTGGATGCCGGCGTCGTCGAACTTTTTCTTTACCGCCTTGAACTCGGCTTCCGAGGTTTTCATCGGGTCGAGGTGACCGTTCCACAGCTCAACGCTGCTCAGGCCGACCTTCTGCATCTCGGCGATCATGCCTTCGATGGTGAACTTGCGAAAGGTGTAGCTCTGCACGCCGATCTCGATGCCGCTGATGACCGACGGCTTGACCTTGTCGAATGGCCGCAACAGGCCGGCGCCTGCCGCGCCGAGCAAGATGCCGCTGAATTCCCTGCGAGTGAAGTGGTGCATAAAGACGCCTCCCCTACCCCTTAGACAATTTGGAAGTATTGATGAGGCGATGATATCGCCGCCGCCCGCAGGTTGCAAGCGCAGCCGCCGAGCGCGCCGCCATCTTGCCGACTGCAAATGAATCGGTGAGAATGATTGCGCTGCGCAGGCAGCACCTTCCGTTATGAGGACGCTCACACTCAGCTTCATCACCTTCGTCTGCGGCATTGCCGTGGTCTGCGTTGCGCTGGTGTTTGCCGCTGAGAAGCCGCTCGGGCAGTTCAGCCATAGCGTCTGGCGCACCGAGAACGGCCTGCCGCAGAACACTGTGCGCGCCATCGCGCAGACGCGCGACGGTTATATCTGGCTGGCGACTGATGACGGACTGGTACGCTTTGACGGCATCCGCCTGACGATCTTCGACCGCCAGAATACCCCGGCCATAAAGAGCAGCGCCATCCTGACGCTCTACGAAGACCGCGACGGCGCGCTCTGGATCGGCACCGACAACGGCTTGCTCAGATACCTGAACGATGGCTTTGTAGCCTACACGACAAAAGACGGACTGGCCAACGACCGCGTCACCGCGGTGACCGGCGACCGCGAGGGCCGATTGTGGATTGCGACGCCCGGCGGCTTGAGCCGCTTCGACGGCAACCGCTTTGTGACTTACACCACCGACAACGGCTTGCCGAGCAACAGCGTCGGCGCGCTCTTTGCCGACAGCCGCGGCGCGCTCTGGGCCAGTACGACCGGCGGGCTGGTGCGCTTCAGCGCCGATCAGATCACTGAGTACACCATAAGCGACGGCCTGCCGCGCAATGGCGTCAACGCCATCTACGAAGACCGCGGAGGCACGCTCTGGGTCGGCACGCCCGGCGGCCTGGCGCGCTTGAACAATGGGCGCTTCGTCGCCTTGACCACCGCCGATGGGCTGGCCAGCAACATGGTCTGGACCATGCGCCAGGATCGTGAAGGCACGCTCTGGGTCGGCACCGATGGCGGCTTGAGCCACCTGACCGCATCCGGCTTCAAGACCTTTACGACCACAGACGGGCTGGCCCATAACAGCGTCTATTCAATCATTGAAAGCCGCGATGGCAGCCTGTGGCTGGGGACGCCGGGCGGCCTGTCGCGCATGCAGGCGGGACGGCTCATCGCTTACACGGCGCGCGACGGATTGTCGAGCAACGGCGTGCTGGCCATGATCGAAGACCGCGAAGGCAACCTCTGGGTTGGCACCGAATCAGGCGGGCTGAATCTGTTTCGCGATAAGAAATTCACCGGCATCACCGCCGGCGACGGCCTGGCCGGCGATCTGGTGTGGGCGCTGCGCGAGTCACGCGACGGCGCGCTCTGGGTCGGCACGCAAACGGGCCTCACCGAGATTCGCGGCGGCGTGTATAAGACCTACACGATGAAAGACGGCTTGCCGAGCGACGTGGTGCGCGCCCTCTGCCAGGACCGCGAGGGCCGTCTCTGGATCGGCACGCCCGCCGGCCTCTGCCGATTTGCCGATGGTCGATTCACGACTTACACAGACCTCGATGGGCTGTCGAGCAACGCCGTGTCGGTGATCGAAGAAGGCGTAGATGGCAGCCTGTGGATCGGCACGCTCGCCGGCCTGACACGCTTGAAAGACGACAAGTTTACCATCTACACGACGCAGAACGGCTTGAGCAGCGACGCCATTCTGTCTTTGCGCGCAGGGCGTGATGGCAGCCTGTGGATCGGCACGCGCAGCGGCGGCTTGAACCGCTTCAAAGACGACCGCTTCACCGCCTACACCGCCGAGCAAGGATTGTCTGACGTGAGCGTCCGCGCGCTCTACGAAGACAGTGACGGCACGCTCTGGGTCGGCACGCGCAGTGGCGGCTTGAACCGTTTCAAAGATGGCCGCTTCGTCGCCATCACGGCGCGCAATGGCCTGGCCGACGATGGCGTCTTTCAGATTCTCGAAGACGGCAAAGGCAACCTCTGGATGAGCAGCACGAAAGGCATCTTTGCCGTCAGCCGCGAACAGCTCAACGCCTTTGCCGAACGGAATGTGGCCGACGTGAGCGCGATTGCCTACGGCACGGCGGATGGCATGGAGAGCCGCGAATGCACGGGCGGCGGTCAGCCTGCGGGCTGGCGCAGCCGCGATGGCCGGCTGTGGTTCCCGACCATCAAAGGGGTCGCCGTCGTTGACCCCGAGCATATGAAGACCAACTCGGAGCCGCCGCCGGTGGTCGTCGAGCAAATTATTGTTGACGAGAAGCCCATCGAGAAGACGGCGAATATCGAGCTTGCGGCAGGCGTCTACCGGCTGGAGTTTCACTATACGGGCCTGAGCTTCATCGCGCCTGAAAAAGTTCGCTTCAAGTATAAGCTCGAAGGCTTCGATCAAAACTGGGTGGACGCAGGGGCGCGGCGCACCGCTTATTACACGAGCATTCCGCCGGGCCATTACACCTTTCGTGTGCTGGCGGCCAACAATGACGGTGTCTGGAATGCGACGGGCGCCGTGGTGTCGTTTTATCTGAAGCCGCGCTTCTATCAAACCGTCTGGTTCTATGTCGTGCTGCTGGCGCTGGCCGGCGCCATTGCCTGGGCGATCTATCGCCGCCGCATCCGCCGCGTGCGCGCCGAGTTCGCTGCTGTGCTGACCGAGCGCAACCGCATGGCGCGCGACATTCACGACACGCTGGCGCAGGGCTTTGTCGGCATCTCGCTGCAACTCGAAGCCGTCGGCAAGATGCTCGACCAGTCGCCCGACCGCGCCAAGCAGCACCTTGATCTGGCACAGACGATGGTGACGCACTCGCTCGCGGAAGCGCGCCGTTCGGTGTGGGACTTGCGCGCCCAGGCGCTTGAGAACACCGATCTGGCGACGGCGCTTGCCGACGCCGCAAAGAAGTTGACTTCGGGCACAGCGGTGCAGGCCGAGTTTCATGTTACGGGCACGCCACGGCAGCTTCCGGCAACGGTTGAATCCAATCTCTGGCGCATCGGCCAGGAAGCCATGACCAATGCGCTGAAGCACGCACACCCGCGCCACCTGCGCGTCGAGCTGGCCTTTGCGCCCAAGCATGTGACCTTGAGCGTCATTGACGACGGGCACGGCTTCGACACGCAGAATAATCGGCTGTCGGGCGACGGGCATTTCGGCTTGATCGGCATGCGCGAGCGCGCCGAGCGGCTCAAAGGCAAGCTCCAGATCGATAGCGGCGAAGGCACGGGCACACGCATCAGCGTCATCGCGCCGGTCGATTAGAGCGGTTGTCAGAAGGATGTAGCGCAATCGAAATCCGCTCTGAGTGGCTCGCGCCGGCCTCGAAAAACCATCCAACCTACAATATTTTTCCCGCCCGTTCGTCTACAGTTAGTAGATGGCTGAAGCCCTGAGGAAACGTTGGCCGATGGCAGAACAAGATCAGCGGATCTCGGAGGTGGTCGAGCGGGAGCAGTCGCGGCTGCGCAACTTCATCCGCCGGCGTGTGCCCGACTCGCGAGACGCCGAAGACATTCTGCAAGACGTCTTCTACAAGCTGGTGGAAGCCAACCGCCTGCTGATGCCGATTGAGCACGTCTCCGGCTGGCTGTTTCGCGTCGCGCGCAATCGTATCACCGACCTTCTCCGCAAGAAGAAGACGGCGAGCTTGAGCGATGCCGCCTACGCGGACGAAGACGACGAAGCGATAGAGTTAGGCGATCTGCTGCCCTCGCCCGACGCGGGGCCAGAGGCGCTCTACGCCCGCCGCGTGCTTCTCGCCGCGCTCGAAGCGGCGGTCGAGGAATTGCCCGAAGAGCAACGCGAGGTGTTTGTCGCACACGAGCTGGAAGGGCGCAGCTTCAAGGAGATGGCCGCCGAGACCGGCGTCAGCCTGAATACGCTGCTCTCGCGCAAACGCTATGCGGTGTTGCATCTGCGCCGGCGATTGCAAAGCGTCTATGACGAATTCATGAAAGGCTGAGGGACTGAATATGAAACCAAGAGTGAAGCGAATGATTCGGATAGCGCCGCTGGCGTTCCTGGGCATGCTGTTATTCATCTCCATCGGCGGCGCGCTGGTGATGCAACTGTGGAATTGGCTGATGCCGTCGCTCCTCGGCTTGCGCGAGATCACCTTCTGGCAAGCGCTCGGGCTCCTGGCGCTGTGCCGGATTCTCTTCGGCGGGTCTGGATGGCAGGGCTCGATGCGCTCGAATTACCGCCGTCATGTGGAAAAGCAATACGAGCAGATGACCCCTGAAGAGCGCGAGCGATTCCGCCAACGCATGCGCGCCCGTTGGGGATTCGATCCATCCGCGGGCGAGACTAAGGAGCTATGAAGCCGCGTCGTCAGCCCAAAATCATGTGGCTCGAAGGGCCTCTCGTTATTAGCGAAGTGAACAAAGCAGCGATGAAGTCTAATCCCGACTGAAAGGAGACGAAAATGCAATACACCGTCAACGTTTCTCAAGAAGATACCGAACGTGAGAACCCTCATGGTTCTGGTTATCGCGCGATTGCACAGCCTCTCAAGCGTTTCGGAAGACCGGCGCGCCGCCTTCTGCCGGCAGTTCTGCTCTGCCTACTGCTGCCGGCCAGCGTCGCCCTGGCGCAGGAGCCGCAGAAACCCCTTATCCCCGGCAGTCCGGGTAACCCGATGAGCGGCTCCACCAGGTTTGTTTACGGATTCTTGAAGGCTTTGATCCTCGGCTCAGCCGAGAAGATGCCGGAGGAGTATTACAGCTTCAGGCCCACATGGATTGTCCGCAGCTTCGGTCATATCATCGGGCACGTGGCCGACGCGCAGTACACGTTTTGTTCCATGGTGCGCGGCGAGAAGAATCCTGGCATGTCGCTGAGAATCGAGCGGACGAAAACCTCGAAGGCCGATCTGATCGCCGCACTCAAAGACGCCTTCGCCTACTGCGACAAAGTCTACGACGGCATGACGGACGCGGCGGGCAGTACTCAAATGGTAAAGTTCCGCGGATTTGATGCGCCGAAGTTATTTGTACTGACGGGCAACAACATGCACACGATTGAGCATTACGGCAACCTCATCGTCTACCTGCGGATGAAGAACATCGTGCCGCCGAGCAGCGAGCCGGAGTTCATGCCACAGCCGCAGAAATGATTTGCCTTTATGAAAGCAATTGCCTATCACAGCTATGGCTCGCCCGACGTCCTCAAGTGTGAAGAGGTCTCTAAGCCGACTCCCGGCGATGATGAAGTATTGATCAGAGTCCGCGCCGCCTCCGTCAATCCGGTTGACCGGCACTACCGCGGCTCGCCGTACCTCGCTCGCCTGATGACCGGGCTGCGCAGACCAAAGGACACACGCCTCGGCTTTGACGTGGCCGGCGAAGTGGAAGCGGTTGGCGCTAAAGTCAGCCGCTTCAAACCCGGCGACCCGGTATTCGGCGTCTGCCGCGGGGCTTTCGCCGAGTACGGCTGTGCTCCAGAATCGGCACTGGTGATGAAGCCGGATAATGTGACGTTCGAGCAAGCGGCTTCCGTGCCGGTGGCGGCACTCACCGCATTGCAGGGGCTTCGCGACAAGGGAAAGCTTCAACCGGGGCAGCAGGTCTTGATTAACGGCGCGGCGGGCGGCGTGGGCACGTTCGCGGTGCAGGTCGCCAAATCGTTCGGCGCTGAAGTGACCGGCGTGTGCAGCACGAGAAATGTCGAGATGGTGAGATCAATCGGCGCGGATCGAGTCATTGATTACACCCGCGAGGACTTCACGAAAGGCACGCCGCGCTACGATCTCATCTTCGACTGCATCAGTAACCATTCATTGTCAGCAATCAGGCGCGTCTTAAACCCCAAAGGCAAATGTGTCATCGCCGGAGGCCCCAGCAAAGTCCGGGTTATCCTGACTCTTGCGCTCAAAGCGCTCCTGTTGTCATGGGTCGTGAGCCAGAAGTTCGGCATGTTTATCGCGAGGCGGAAGCAAGAGGACCTGACCGTTCTGGGCGATCTACTGAGGGCCGGAAAGATCACGCCGGTCATCGACAGGCGTTACCGGCTGAGCGAAGTCCCCGAGGCGATGCGGTATCTGGATGAAGGTCACGCCCGAGGGAAAATCATCATCACTTTGGAGCAGGACGACTAACACGGCCTGCCACGCCGCTTTTCGCCTACCCCGTTGCCTCACACCAACTGCTCGATTTGGTTGCCGCCCTTGACGAATCGTTGCCGACCGCATAAACAGATAAGCGAGTATTGCCGCCGCACGTCGCGTATGTGATCGCAAGCCATATCAGCCATCCATCACCGCCGCGCAGCAGTTGTGTGGCCGCAACCATGAAATATAATCCGGCAACTTCCAAAGGAGAGGTGAAATGAAAAAGCTCGCTATTGCGCTGGTGATCGTGCTGGTCTCTCTATCCTTTCGCAGCACGCCGTCGAGCGCCTCAACCGCCGCACCGGTGAAGAAAACGCCGGCGCAACGCGCGCTCTCGTCGTTCGACCCGCAGGTCAACAAACTGCTGGCGCAGATGACCCTCGAAGAGAAGCTCGGCCAGATGACTCAGGCCGAACAGAGTGCCCTGAAAGACGTCAACGACATCCAGAAGTATTTTCTCGGCTCGCTGCTGAGCGGCGGCGATTCGGACCCGAAAGCCGGCAACAGCGCCCAGGCCTGGACAGATATGTATGACGAATACCAGAAGCATGCCTTGAAGACGCGCCTCGCCATTCCCATCCTCTTTGGCATAGATGCCGTGCATGGTCACAACAATGTGCTGGGCGCGACCATCTTCCCGCACAACATCGGCCTGGGCTGCACGCGCGACGCCAAGCTCGTCGAGCAGGCGGCGCGCGTCACTGCCGAAGAAGTCCGCGCCACCGGCATCAACTGGGCCTTCGCGCCCTGCGTCGCCGTGCCGCGTGATGAACGCTGGGGCCGAACCTATGAAGGCTTCGGTGAAACCGCAGAGCTGGCTCGCACTCTCGGTGAAGCGGCGGTGCGCGGCTTTCAGGGCAACGACCTGAGCAGCCCGCTGAGCGTCGTCGCCTGCGCCAAGCACTATGTCGGCGACGGCGGCACGACGTTTGGGACGGGCCGCCCGAAAGATCGCGACGAGCGTTTCCCTCTCGACCAGGGCGACACGCGCTTGAGCGAAGCCGAGCTGCGCGCGATTCATCTGCAAGGCTACGTCACGGCGGTCCGAGCCGGCGTCGGCACCATCATGCCCTCTTACAGCAGTTGGAACGGCGTCAAATGCTCGGCCAGTCACCGGCTGTTGACCGAGATTCTCAAGAACGAGCTGGGCTTTGAAGGCTTCCTGATCTCTGACTACAACGCGCTTGACGATCTGGGAGGCGATTTCAAGAGCAACATCGAAACTTCGATCAATGCCGGCATGGATATGGTGATGGTGCCGAACAAGTATGTGCAGTTCTTCACCCTGCTGCACGATCTGGTTAAAGAGGGGCGCGTGCCGACGACGCGAATTGATGACGCCGTGCGGCGCATCCTGCGCGTCAAATTTGCGATGGGCTTGATGGATAAAAGTCGCTCGCCGCTGGCGGATCGCCGCCTGCAAAAATCGTTCGGCTCTGCCGCGCACCGCGCCGTCGCCCGCCAGTGTGTGCGCGAATCTCTCGTGCTGTTGAAGAACGACAATAAAACGCTGCCGGTGGCAAAAACGCTGTCGCGCATTCACGTCGCGGGCCGCGGCGCCGACGACATCGGCAATCAGTGCGGCGGCTGGACGATTGACTGGCAAGGCCGCTCGGGCGACGTAATGACCGGCGGCACGACGATCTTGAAGGCCATCAAGAACACGGTGGCAAAGACGACAAAGGTGACTTTCTCGAAAGATGGCTCGGGCGCGGCGGGTGCTGACGTTGGCATCATCGTCATCGGCGAATCGCCTTACGCGGAGATGCGCGGCGACCGCACAGACTTACAGGTTGCGGCAGAAGATGTCGCCGCGGTCGAGACCATGAAGCGGGCCGGCATCCCCGTCGTCGTCGTGCTGTTGTCGGGCCGCCCGATGATGATTGATCGGGTGATCGACAAGGCGGATGCCTTTGTCGCTGCATGGCTGCCGGGGACGGAAGGCGCGGGTGTGGCCGATGTTTTATTCGGTGATTACAACCCGACCGGCAAGCTCTCTTGCTCGTGGCCGCGTTCGATGGCGCAGATTCCGATCAACTGGGGCGACAAGAACTACGACCCGCTTTTCAAGTACGGCTATGGCCTGTCGTACAGGAAATAGGGGCTAGGGGCTAGGGATTAGGGGCTAGAGCCGGAACTGGATGCTCCTCGCAGCTTTCTTTCTCTAGCCCCCAGCCCCTAGTCCCTAGCCCCTATTCCTCTCAGAACCATCCCTTTTTGTTCAGCACGTAGGTGTTGACGAAATCTTCGTCGCTCTTGGTCAGGTAGATGATGCCTTCGATTATGCCGATGATGCTGGTGACGATGGCGCCCAGCCCGCACGTCAGTAGCGTCGCCAGCAGCATGATCAAGCCTTCGGTGTTGTAGCCGAGGATGAACTTGTGAACGCCCAGGCTGCCGATCAGAATGCCGCACAGCCCGGCGGCGAGCTTCTTTTCGGCACCGGCGGGCTTGGCGCCCGGCGGCGCGTAGTTGTATTGCGACGGATAACTATGCGTCACCGGCGGATAACCGGCGGGCGGCACATAGGTCGGCGGATAGCTCTGCTGTGATTGCTCAAAGCTCGGCGGATATTCCGCGGTTGGTTGATCAGAGCCGGCTTGCGTGGCGGGCAAAGTGTTGCCGCAAGCGCGACAAAATTGCGCCGTCCCCTCTACAGCCGTGCCGCATCGCGGGCAAAATTTGGGCATAGTGCGTCGTTCTCCATCTCTGCGAATCTGCGCCGTTTGCAGGCGACCCATCGGATGGTAGCGATTATTTGCCGCACATGGCAGCGTGTCAAATGATTTCAATCGCGCAGGGCTGTAACCAAGTCGCTTGCCTGCGTGCGCCCTGATGTAGGGGCGATGGCGCAAGAGGCGCTTGGCGCGGCGCGGGCTTGTCCGCGGCCTGGATCGCCGCAGGCGATGAAGAATCATTTTGCTGCGCAAAATCCGGGCCGTGGACTTGCCCTGCCCCTACAGTTGGGACGTGGACTTGCCCTGCTCCCGCTTCGACTTGATTACAGCCCTGAGCGGCGCGGCGCGCATTCTTGTGATAGCGTTTGCGGCGCTGCTATGATCACGTAGTTGCGCAATTCTCGATTCAAGGCAGGCTGAATGGCTGAGAGACGGACGAAAGACAAAGTTCTGGTCGTTGACGACGAGAAGATGATTCGCTATACGCTGATCGAAGCCCTGCGTAGCTGGGGTTATGGCGTCTCGGAAGCCGGCACAGTGGCCGCGGGGCTTGCTGTCTTTGACGCCGAGCAACCCGCCATCGTGTTGCTCGACATCAACCTCCCGGACGGCTCAGGCATTGACGCGCTGCGCGAGATCAAACAGCGCGACGCCGATGCCGTAGTGATTATGATCACCGCCGATGTCATCATCGAAAACACCATCGCCGCGCTGCGCGGCGGAGCTTATGATTTCATCGGCAAGCCGGTCAGCCTGGACGAACTGGAAGTCACCATCCGCAATGGCATCGAGGCGCAGGCGCTTCGCAAAGAAGTGCGCAGCTATCGCCGCGAGCGCGCCCGCCAGTTCAGCTTTGATCAGATTATCGGCGAATCGCCGTCGCTGCGCGAGATGATCTCTCTGGCGCGCAAGGTCGCCGACAGCGAAGTCTCCTCGGTGCTGTTGCAGGGCGAATCGGGCACTGGCAAAGACCTGGTCGCGAAAGCCGTTCATTACGGCTCGCGCCGCATCAACGCGCCGTTTGTCGCCATCAACTGCGCCGCCATTCCTGCCAACCTGATCGAGTCCGAGCTATTCGGCTATGAGAAAGGCGCGTTTACCGACGCCAAGGCGCGCAAGGAAGGCTTGTTCGAACAGGCCGAAGGCGGCACGCTGTTTCTTGACGAGATCGGCGAGCTGGAATTGAGTCTGCAAGCGAAGCTGCTGCGCGTGCTCGAAGAGGGCAGCTTCCGCCGAGTCGGCGGCTTGAAAGACATTCCGCTCGATGTGCGCGTTCTTGTCGCTTCGAACCGTGATCTGAAAGCTGAGAGCGCCACAGGCCGCTTCCGCCTCGACCTCTACTACCGGCTGTCGGTGATTCAGATAGACATCCCGCCGCTGCGCGAGCGCGGCAACGACGTGATTCTGCTGGCCGAGTATTACATCCGTTACTTCAACGAGCGGCTGCGCAAGCGCATACGCGGGCTGATGCCGGAAGTCTCAGACATCTTCCGGCGCTACAGTTGGCCCGGCAATGTCCGCGAGCTGCGCAACGTCATCGAGCGCGTCACGATTTTAGAAGATGGCGAGATGATCACGCCGCATTACCTGCCGCGCGGTCTGGCGCACGACGAGACGGAAAGGAGCGCGGTTGCGCCCGCTGCCGCGCCGCTGTCAAAGTCGCCGACGCCGATCTTCACGTTGCCGCCCGAAGGCATCGTGCTGGATGACCTCGAAATGTCGCTCGTGCAGCAGGCCCTCGAACTCAGTCATGGCAATCAGACGCGCGCCGCGGAATTGCTCAGCATCTCGCGCGACCAGTTGCGCTATCGCCTGAAGAAGCTCGAAAGCGCCGGTCAGGAAGGAGCGGCACCGCCAACCGCCTGAGTGGCTCGACACCGCGCCTGACTACCCTCATTGCGTTTGTAAGCATGACGATCCTACCCATCCGACGTTGCGGAAATCTCCCCGATGGCCTCGCCATATTTCGCATCGCCGCGCCGTAAATGATGCCATTCAACCCTGCGGTCAGCGGCACAAACATTGCTCCTTCGAATTATGCATTCGACCGCTTCGCCTCAGGAGGTGCGATCATGAAAATCCTGTTAGCCATTGACGGTTCAACCTTCAGCGACCGGGCCGTGCAAGAGGTCGTGCATCGGCCCTGGCCCGCCGCCGCCGAGATCAAGATCATCTCGGTCGTCGAGCCGATGGCGACGATGATGACAGAGACATGGGTGCTGCCCGACAACTACTGGGACGACGCCCGGCTCGCGGCCACCGAGCAGGCGCAAGCCGCGCTCGATGACGCCGTTCTGCGATTCAAGGAAGCCAGCACGCGGTCGCTGAAGCTCAGCGCGGAAATTCACGAAGGCTACCCGAAGCAAGTCATTTTAGACAAAGCCGAGCAATGGGGCGCGAATCTGATTGTCGTCGGCTCGCACGGCTACAGCGGCTTCAAGCGCTTGCTGCTTGGGTCGGTGTCGCAGGCCGTGGCGGCGCACGCCCGCTGTTCGGTAGAGATCGTGCGCGGCCCCGAGCACGATTGAACGGGTGCAGTCGGCAGGTGCGAGGAAGGAAAAGAATGATCCGGCCAATGAGCCCTGACGAGACGCGGGCGCTGCTCGAAGCCTCCCGCGTCGAACATCTCGGCTGTGTCGCTCAAGGCACGCCTTACGTCGTGCCGGTCAGCTATATGCTGGACGGCGAGACGATCTATGTCCATTCGTTTGTCGGGCGCAAGATTCGCGCCCTGCGCGAAAACCCGCGCGCCTGCTTGCAGGTCGAAGAGATTCAGGATGAATACAACTGGCGCAGCGCCATCGCCTTCGGTCGTTATGAAGAGATCGCTGACGCCGATGAGCGCCGGCGGGCCGTGCGGCGCTTGCTGGCCCGCTTTCCGCATCTCACCCCGGTCGAATCCGTTCCCGTGCATGACGGGCAATCTTCGATCATTGTCTTCCGCATCCTCATCGAAGAGATGAGCGGCGTCTGCGAAAGCTGACCGATGACTGCCGTTTACTGTCTGTCCTCAGTTACCTTCACCTTGTATCCATCGCGCCGCTTTTGTACCATGACCTGAGACATGGGCGCGGCCCCTGTCCAGGCGCAATCAAGCGATTACCCGAAGATCAACGCGGCGCGAGTGTGATTAGGTTGTCTGTCTTCTACAGGCTCTCGTCTTGATCAGCTCAGTCAACCGTCAGGTTCGGAGACAATGCATGGGAGAAGAGATGACCGCCCCGAATCCCTCATCTCAGGTAGGGATGCCCGAAGCAAACCGCGAGCAGAGTCGGCGCGCGGCGCTCGATAGCGAAGCGCTCTTCAGCATCATCGCCTCGGCGATGGACGCGATTATCACGATAGATTCCGCGCAGCGCATCGTCCTCTTCAACAGCGCCGCTGAAAAGATGTTTCACGTTTCGGCGGACGTCGCCCTCGGCCAGCCCATTGACCTTTTCATCCCTGAGCGTTACCGCGCCGCGCACCAGACGCATGTGCCAAACTTCGGCGCAACGCTCGTCACCAAACGGCGCATGGGTGCGCTCGGCGCCATTTACGGGCTGCGCCGCACCGGCGAAGAGTTTCCCATCGAAGCCTCGATCTCTTACATCGAGGCCGGCGGCCAGCGGCTCTATACGGTCATCCTGCGCGACCTGACGCAACGCGTTGAGACCGAAGCACGGCTGCGCGAGCAGGCCGCCCTGCTCGATCACGCTCAGGACGCGATTCTTGTGCGCGACCTTGAAGACCGCGTGCTTTTCTGGAACAAGAGCGCCGAGCGCATCTACGGCTGGGCAGCTGATGAAGTCCTGGGCCGCGACGTGCGGCAGTTCATCTACGCCAAAGGCACAGACGAATACAACAGGGCCAGGTTGGTGTTGATGGCGCGCGGCGAGTGGATGGGCGAGCTGCGCCACGGCACCCGTGACGGCAAGGAAAAGATCGCCGAGGCGCGCTGGACGCTGGTGCGCGACGAAGATGGCAGGCCGAAATCTGTGCTGTCGATCAACACCGATGTCACCGAGCGCAAGAAGCTCGAAACCCAGTTCCTGCGCGCCCAGCGCATGGAAAGCCTGGGCACGCTGGCCGGCGGCATCGCCCATGACTTGAATAATATTCTCGCGCCGATCCTGATGGCTGTACAGTTGTTGCAGCGCCGCGCCCGCGACCTCGATAGCCAGCAGATGCTCCGCACTTTGCTGATCAACGCCGAGCGGGGCGCAGACATGGTCAAGCAGGTGCTGTCGTTCGCGCGCGGGGTCACCGGCGAGCATATCACCTTGCAGCCGCGCCATCTGGTCAAAGAGATCGTCAAGATCCTGCGCGAGACACTGCCGAAATCGATTGAGGTGACTTACGACACCCCCGAAGAGATGTGGCCGATTCTTGGCGATGCGACACAGATTCATCAGGTGTTGATGAACCTCTGTGTCAATGCCCGCGACTCGATGCCCGACGGCGGCAAGCTGAGCATCAAGGTCGAGAACACTTACCTTGATGAGAATTATGCGCGCATGCACCTTGAGGCGAGGCCGGGACGTTATGCCGTCATCACTGTCGCCGATACCGGCACCGGCATCCCGCCGCATATCATCGATAAAATCTTCGAGCCCTTCTTCACGACCAAAGAGCATGGCAAGGGCACAGGGCTGGGGCTTTCGACTGTATCGGGCATCGTGCGCGGCCACGGCGGCTTCATCAACGTCTACAGCGAGCTGGACAGGGGCACGCAGTTCCGCATCTTCCTGCCGGCCCTCACGGTCGGTCAGAGTCAGGTGCTGGAAGAGGAGCAGTCGGATATGCCTTTGGGGCAGGGCGAGGTCGTATTGGTGGTTGATGACGAGATGGCCATTCGCGAGATCACCAAAAGCACGCTCGAAGCGTTCGGCTACCGTGTGCTGACCGCCAGCGACGGCACCGAAGCCATTGCCCAGTACGCGCAAAACAAAGATATTATTCAGGTCGTGCTCACAGACATGATGATGCCGTACCTCGATGGCGCGGCGACAATTCGGGCGCTGCAAAAGATCAACCCGCAGGTGCGCATCATCGCCTCAAGCGGCCTGACCGAAAACGGCAGGCAACACGAAGCCACTCAGGCGGGGGTCAAGATCTTCCTGTCGAAACCTTACACGGCAGAAAAACTCTTAAAAGCGATTGCAGAAATGCTGGGGCGCGCTTGAGCGAAGACGCGCTCGTCAATCTTTTCGCTCGCGTCCCGACAGAGGAAATGCGTTAAGCGTGGGCGCATTTGTTGATGCCGTCGGTGGGCTTGCTCGAAGCGGCGATGATGTCTTCGTCTTCCTCGTCCTCGATATGCACGGTCGTCATGACGTGAGTTGACAGGGCGCGCGCCTGCTCGTGGCAGCGGCGCACCAGCGCCATCAGTCCATACCAGTTGCACTCGCCGCAACGCTCGTGTGAAGCGAGCGAGTGACTGCTGTCGTCAATCAACCGGCGAATGCTGGCCAGCGTCGCCGTGCCGTCGCGGCTATCGCCGCCGATCATGCTGATGTCGAGCTCGACGCGCATCGGGCGCGGCTCAGAGAAGCGAAACGCCGCTCGTAGATAACCAGCCGGGTTTGTGCTCAATTCAACTAACATCGCCTCTCTCCCGTCTGCCAGTCTCTGCGTCCGCGATGACTTGCCAATTGTCCGTCTGATCTACAACACGCCGCGCTCAATGCCCAGGCGGGTGCCTGTTGTGACTGCTACAAAGGCACACCTTGCGACTTCGAGCGGCGCCAGTTCACTGATTGGGCAACACCTATGCCAGCCTGCTCGGCCTTGTTTTTCAACGTTTTCGTAGGATTAGCCGCGCAGCGGCAGCGCAAACTTCCCCACACGGCTGGGAGAAATCTCGCGAAGGAAGGGAATGGCGGCAAGAGGCCAGCGGCTAGAAAAACTCTGTCGCCCTAAAGCGGTATTCAATCGGGTGTAGCGCAAGGCGGTTAGCTTGCGCTACATGGCAACCACAATCGAAAACGGCTCTAGCCGCTGGCTTGACCCTCATGCAGTGATGATTTATCCGATGGGTATCTCGGCAGCCTGCTTCTTGTCGGGAATGTCTTCTCCCTTGAGCCTGGGCAAGGTCAGCGTCAGGCGGCCATCTTTGAAGCGCGCTTTGGCCTGCGCGGTGTCAATCTCTGCGGGCAGATCGATCACCCGGAAAAACATCTTCGTCTGTCGCTCGGTGACCTCTGTGTTGGCAGGGTTCGCCGCGTTGGCCTTCTCCTGCTTGCCGCTCAGGAAGAGGCGGCGCGGCTCGACGGCGACCTCGATCTCTTTTTCGTTGAAGCCGGGAACCTCGGCAGTAATCTCCAGCTTATCTTCGCTTTCGTTTCCTTCGATAGCGACTGGCGCTAGCAGCTCGACTTCAGCGGCGGCCCAGTCATCGAAGGCATGCCCGTGTTCGCTGCCCCGCGCTTCGAACAACGCGTAAGCCCGGCGGGCGATCTCCTGTTGGATATCTTCCATCCGATTGAAGAGCGTCACGGCCTCGACGATGATCGGATGAATGGGTTGTAGCTCTTTGGCTGGTTGCATCGTGTTTACTCCTTTCTTGAAGAACGGACGGTCAACAACATCGCTCGGCAGCTCCGAGCCGCATGACGAGGCGGGATGGTTGCGGACCGATCAATCAGCTTGCCTGAGTTATAGGGGCGCGCGCTCGGCGGCGCGCGGTGGACGTTTGATGTTGGCAGCGGCTTCTGGCGAGAGCCATGAAACCGCGCTATGGGCAAAAAAATGTTTTGTTAGAGCGCCGTCAGTCGCGCCCTGCGGCCCGCGCCCGGTCAGCAGGTTTGGAGTTGTGCGCCGTTCGGGTCCTGGCGACGATCTCTCGCCGCACGTCTTGCAGCTTTTCTGCTCGCCATTCGATCCATTTATCCAGCCTGTGAATGAAAGGAAGGGTGGCACGACCAGAGTCGCCGCCGGCTGGCCCGACGTTGCTTCTTACGTCAGCCTCGTTCCTGATCGACATGTGACACTTACCCCCTGGCTAAGCCGGGTCGCTTGCGAGTGACAACTGAACATAGCTCCGCGAACCATGATTTTAAAGCAAGCTTTATGCCTGCTCAGCGACTGGTGCCGTCACGTTATTTCCAAGACTTATCCGGCTACCATGATTCAGCCGCCTAAATGTGCGGGAAGTTTTACACACTGGCTGTGTAATATTCCGCGAGCCGTCGCGACAACGATGGCGTTTCGCCCACGCCTGGGTGCGAGCACGGCGGTTGATCTTGCCTCAGTGTCGAGACATTTTGCGACAAGACCGGCATGAATGACGCGAGGCCATCTCATTCGGCAGCGCCGTCGCATAGCGGAATACGGCTTGCCTAAGAGCCTTGCGGCTGCCCTCAGGAGAATAAGTTCGTGAGAAAATACGACTTTCAAATCAACGCCTGGCAGGTCATGGAGTCCAACTTTCCGCGCAACCGCCATGAGGAGCAGCGTCTCGCCTTCCTGCTGCGTTACGCGGTGCTGGCGCCGTCGAGCCACAACACGCAGCCGTGGAGGTTCGCCATTGGCCACGACGAAATCGTCCTGTTCGTCAACAAAGATCGCTGGCTGCGCGTCGCTGACGCCGACCAGCGCGAGTTGTATACCAGTCTCGGCTGCGCTTTGGAGAACCTGTTGATCGCCGCCGAACACTTCGGCTACTGCCCTCAGGTGACTTACTTCCCGGAGCCGTCGAACCTGCAACTGGTCGCCGCCATCGAGCTCCTGGCCGATGGTCGGACTGCGCCCTTCCGCCCGCCCGAGCTTTTTGCCGCCATCAACAGCCGGCATACCAACCACAAACGCTATGAAGCGCGCGCCGTCGCCGCTGCCGACCTCGAACGCCTGCACGCCGCCGTCGTCGAAGCAGGCGTCACGCTCTACCTGACCGATGACTCTGGAATCAAGCGGCGAATTGATTGTCTGACGAACCGCGCCGACGCCTACCAATTCGCCGACCGCGGTTTCCGCGAAGAATTGAATTATTGGATCGGTGAAGGGGCCTTCGGGACGCCGTGGTTGTTGGCGAAGCTGGCGCAGTTGGCCGCCGGCTACCTCGATCTCGGCGGGTTTGCCGCCAAGCCTGATGGCGAGGTGTTGATGAACGCGCCGGTATTCGGCCTGCTCTGCTCGCAAGAAAACGACCGCCGCTCGCAGGTAATGGCCGGCCAGGCCTTCGAGCGCATCTACCTGACGGCGACGGCGCTCGGCCTGCGGTTGCAACCGCTCAGCCAACTGGTCGCGGTGCCGTCAACGCGCGACCAACTGCCGGGCCTGTTAGCGCTTGCGAATGGCTATGCACAGCAACCATTCCGGCTGGGCTACGCCGAAGCGGAAGCGGCGCACACGCCGCGCCGCCTGGTCGAAGAAGTCATGGTTTAATCCTCATCCTTTCGTCCTTTGTTCTGTGGTTGATCGTTGATCGCTGGCCGGGCTGTCGGCCAGCACTTCTCGGAAGGGATGATTAACCCCGCGCTCGCCTTGTTCAGCCATCGCCCTGTCGAATTCCTTCTTGCAAGAAATTGCGATTAGGGATACCATCGCCAAACTCCTGTCATTACCCATCGGGCGGTCAGGTTGTAACGCCCAGACCAAAGGAGCGGAGGCTGCGCATGTCTGCTAATACTATGAACAAGATAAACATCCGTTTCTCGAATCACAACGAGGCGGTCGCCGTTTCCCCACCCGCCGACGCCGCGGCGAAAGAGATCGTCATGGCGCTCGGCCTGCCGGCGTACGAAGCCGTCATTGTCGCGCTCGGCGGCGCCGACAGCATTGATGAGAAGCTGCTCCCCAGGCTGACGCAGTTGTTCGGGCGTGGCATCGCCCGCGCTGCCGTCGAAGCCCGCGCGCTCATCCTCGACGGCGGCACCGAGTCCGGCGTCATGAAGTTGATGGGCGAAGGCGTCGCCGGTCGCGGCTATAAGACGCCGCTGGTCGGCGTCGCGCCGAAAGACCTGGTCACCTACCCGCCGGACGAACAGGCCGACCGCGTTCGGCTCGAACCGAACCATTCGCACTTCGTTCTTGTCGAAGGCAACACCTGGGGCAGCGAAACGGCCACCCTCTTCGGTCTGGCCGAGGCGCTGAGCCAACGCGAGGTCGCCTCGCAGGCCGTGGGCAAGGGACCTCAGAAAGACGCCGAGAAGGCGGACGGGAAAAAGTTAGCCGTGGCGATCCTGGCCGGCGGCGGGCAGGTCACCAGAAATGAAGTACTGCGCGCGGTGCGCCAGAATCTCTCGCTTATCGTCGTCGAAGGCAGCGGCGGGCTGGCCGACGAGATTGCCGCCGCCTGGAGAGCCCGCCCGGCGCTCCCGGATGACCCGGTGATGGCCGAAATTATTGACGACGGCGAGATTCACTTGCACCTGTTGAGCAACCCTGTCAAAGGCATCGAGCGGCTGATTATCCGCGAGCTAGGCAGCGACGTCGTGCTCCAGCAGGCATGGGAGACCTTTGCGGATTATGATCTCAACGCCAACCTGCAACAGAAACGGTTCGACCGACTGCAATTGGCGATTCTGGCCTTCGGCCTATTAGCGACAACACTGGCCATCATCAAACAGATCCTCCCGCTTGGCGATCCCGATCACCCGGATTTGTGGCACCGCCTGTTGTTTCGAATCTTGATCGTCGTTCCTATCACGATAACCGTCCTGGTGACGGTGGCCACTCGGTTCAAACAAGCCAGCAAATGGCTGCTGTTGCGCGCCGGCGCCGAAGCGATCAAACGCGAGATTTACCGTTACCGCAGCCGCGCCATGTATTACAAGGAGAACCCCGAGCAGCAGTTATCACAGAAGGTCGAAGACATCACCCGGCGCACCATGCGAACCGATGTGAACTCGATGGGACTGCGCCCCTATGATAAGGACAAGGGCTTCCCACCTTATATGTATGCCTCACAGGGTGGCGACGATGGCTTCAGCCTGCTGACCCCGGATCGCTATATCAAAGTCAGGTTGGGCGATCAGGTTATCTACTTTCGGAAAAAAACACTGACGCTCGAAAGGCGCTTAAAGTTGTTGTCCTGGGCGACCTTCATCATCGGCGGCGTCGGGACCTATCTAGCGGCCATTGATCGGGCGGTGTGGGTGGCGCTGACAACCGCCGTCATCGCCGCCCTCGGCACCTATCTGGCCTACACGCAGACCGAGAACACCCTGACGAAGTACAATCAGGCGGCAACCGACCTGACAAATGTGAAGGCGTGGTGGACCGCTTTATCGGCTGAAGACCAGTCCAAGCAGGAAAACCTCGACTCGCTGGTCGAGCACACCGAACAGGTCTTGCAATCCGAGTTGGACGGCTGGGTGCAGCAGATGCAAAATGCGCTCGACAAATTGCGCGAAGACCAGGAGCCGAAGCCCGACAAAGCGGACAAGAATAAACCGAACGGACAACCGTCGCAGACGAAACCGGGCGGCAATCCGGGCGGCGGGCCGCCGCCGCAAAACCCCGGCACCGAGAACAAACCTGGCGCGCCAGCCGGCGGTCAACAACCGACTGGCGGGCAACAGTCACCCGGCGGTGGGCAGCAACCGGCTGGCGGCGGTCAGTCGCCTGGCGGCAAGTAACTCAGCGCGGCCCCGGCGGCAGCTTTTCGTTGAGATAGCGGGTCAGCAGTGTGTACAGATGGCGCGTCGTGCCCGGTCCTTCATAAATGCCGTGCGAGCGATTCGGGTAAGCCATCATCGTGAATGGCTTGCCCGCGGCCACCAGCGCATTGATCATCGCCTCGGTTCCCTGATAATGCACGTTGTCGTCGCCTGTGCCGTGAACCACCAGCAATTCGCCGCGCAACTGGCCGGCAAAGGTGATCGGCGAGCTTTGCTTGTACTCTTCGGGATGATCCTGCGGCAGCCCGCAGTAACGCTCCTGATAGATCGTGTCGTAGTAGTGAATGTCCGGCACAGGCGCCACCGACATGCCGACTTGATAAACATCCGGGTAGCGGAACATCGCGTTGAGCGTTGATGAACCGCCGCCGCTCCAACCCCAGATAGCCATGCGGTGCGGGTCAACGAATGGCCACTTGCTGATGGCGCGAGCGGCGTTGGCTTGATCCTGCGAGTTGAGCAGGCCGATGCGGCGATAGATGGATTTGCGCCATGCGCGCCCGCGCGGCGCAGGGGTGCCGCGATTGTCTACGCTCACGATGATGTAACCCTGCTGCGCCAGCATCCAATGCCACATGCGATTGCCGCCGCCCCACTGGTCCAATACCGTCTGCCCCCACGGCTCGCCGTAAACGTGAAATAGCACAGGGTAGCGTTTGCTCGCATCAAAGTCGGGCGGCTTGATCATCCAGCCGTCAAGCTGCACGCCTTCGCCGATGTCTACACGGAAGAACTCGGTTGGGCACGGCTTCAGTTTAGCCAACCGCTCTTGCAGGTCGTGATTATCGATCAGCGTTCGCGCGCTCTCGTGTTGCGGCAAGCGGACGACATCAATGGCGGGAACCCGCGTGAAGGTCGAATAGGTGTGAATGGCCAGGTCGCTGCGCGGTGAGAAAATGTAATGATGGCTACCCGGCGCACTGGCCGGCGTCAGCCGTTCAGCCGTGCCTGTGCCGTCCAGGCGTACGCGGAAGAGATAACGCTGCGTCGGGTTGTCGGGCGAGGCCGTGAAGTAGAGCCAGCCGCCCGCTGCATCAACCTGCTCGACGCCGATCACGTCGTAGTTGCCGGGGGTGACCGGGCGCACCGTTTGGCCGTCGCGTGACACCGAGTAGATGTGCCGCCAGCCATCGCGCTCGCTCGCCCACAGAAAACGCTTGCCGCCATCGAGCCATTCGACATCGCCGCGCGCCAGCCCGTGCTTATCCCAATCAATGTCGCCCCAGGCGATGTCTACCCAGGCGTCGTCTTTCTCGGTCATGATCTGCCGCACCTTGCCGCTGTGCGCGTCGCCGAGCATAACGACGTTGGTGTTTTGCAGGCGGTTGAGTTGCTGGATGATGACTTCATCACTGCTCGCCGCCCACTCCATTCGCGGCAGGTAGTTGTTTCGCGGGTCGCCCGGCACATCGAACCAGCGCGTCGCGCCGCCTTGTGCGCTGATGACGCCGACGCGCGCCGCCGAATTCATCTCGCCGGCTTTCGGGTAGGGGAAAGTAGTGATGATCGGATAGAGCGCCGCCGTGTTATTGATCAACGACATCTCTTTGACGCCTTCCGAGTTGAGCTGCCAGTAAGCAACCTGCTTGCCGTCCGGCGACCAGCGCCAGCCGTCACGGCAGAACAGCTCTTCTTCGTAGACCCAATCGAAAGTGCCGTTGACGATATAGCGCGCGCCGTCGCTGGTGAGCTTGCTGATGCGGCCATCAGCGAGGCTTTCGATGTAGAGATTATTCTCGCGCACATAACCGACGCGCGTGGCGTCGGGCGAGAACTTCGCAAACATCAGCGTCGAGGGTTTCGCGTCGCCGCCAAGCTTGTGCAGTCGCCGGCTTTTCAAGTCGAAGACCCAATAATCGCCGCGCGTATTGCTGCGCCAGACGCGCGCCGAGTTGGTGAAGATCAGCACTTGCTGACCGTCAGCACTGAAGTCGTACTGCTCGATGATGAGCGGCGCGGCAGCCCCTTGCGGCACCAGTTGATCGGCGGAAACCAGGATGGTTCGCGCGCCGGTCGCCGCGTCATAGCGTACAAAGTCGAGCCGTTCTTTCACCGCCGATGGCTCTAGCATCAGATAGCCGCTGCCATCCGATTGCCATTGCAACTCACCCGGAAACTGCGGCGAGTAGGTGAATACATTGTCGAGCGTAAGCCTGCCGGGCTCTGTCTGTGTCGTCTGCTGCCGCGCCGCGATGGGCATAACGGCCAGCAGCGCGACCAGCAGACTGGTCAGCAAATGAATTCTTCTCATGGGTTTCTCCAAGGGCGCGTTCGCCTGAATTTGTTGACGGCGGCGATCATGCTTATAATGCCGCAGGCATGACGTTATCAATTCGTGCCGCCAGTCGTCTATACGATAATCTAGCGCCTCATCGGCTCGCGTTGACTCATGCACAGAAAGGAACGGCAACGTTGAAGAGACGGTCATCATTTCGCGCCTGCCTGGCAATCTGGCTGTTACTTGCGACGCTCAACCATATGGTCGCGAGTCAGGCCATCAACCCCGACCTGCTCAGCAATAGATGGAAGGCCCGGTGGATCGCCGCGCCCGAAGGCTCAAGGCGCGAGGTCGGCGTCTTTCACCTCCGCAAATCGTTTACGCTCGCCGCCGCGCCGTCGCGGTTCGTTGTTCACGTCAGCGCCGATCAGCGTTATCAGCTTTTCGTCAATGGCCAGCGCGTCGCCGAAGGCCCTGCACGCGGCGACCTCAATCACTGGCGTTTTGATAGCGTAGACATCGCGCCGCACCTGCGGGCGGGCCGCAACCTCGTCGCGGCGGTCGTCTGGAACTTTGCGGCGCTTGCGCCGATGGCGCAGATGGGCAACGAGACCGCTTTCATCCTGCAAGGCGACACCGCTGCCGAAGCCGCCGTCAACACCGACGCTACATGGAAAGCCTATCGCAGCAGCGCCGTCGAGCTTAAGCCTATAGACTTTGCGACAGCGGGCGGCTATTACGTTGCCGGGCCGGGTGAAACTCACAACGCCGCGCGCCACCCGTGGGGCTGGGAGGCGGTTGATTACGATGACAGCGCGTGGCAGGCGGCAATCACCGTGTCGGACGGCGGGCCGCGCGGACTGCGAGACAGCCCCTCGCGCTGGTTCCTGGTGCCGCGCACGATTCCCATGATGGAAGAAAAGACAGAGCGGCTGGCGCGCGTCGCGCGCGCGGCGGGCGTCTCGGCCAGTGACGGCTTTCTGCAAGGCCGCGCGCCGCTGACTGTGCCGGCTAACAGTCGCGCTACACTCTTGCTCGATCAAAGTTATTTGACGACAGCTTACCCTGAGCTGATTACCAGCGGCGGGCGCGATTCAACCGTCGCCATCACTTATGCCGAGGCGCTCTGGAAGGGCAGAGAGAAGGGAAACCGCAACGACGTCGAAGGCAAGACCATGCACGGCCTCAGCGACCGCTTTATCACAGACGGCGGGAGGCGCAGGCAGTTTCGCCCGCTCTGGTGGCGCACGTTTCGTTACCTGCAACTCGACATCGAAACGCGCAGCGAGCCGCTCACTATCGAAGACCTGCGCGCCGTCTTCACCGCTTATCCGTTCGTCGTGCGCGCCAGCTTCGATAGCGACGATCCGACCTTGAAAGAGATTTGGAATGTCGGCTGGCGTACGGCGCAGTTGTGCGCCCACGAGACCTACATGGACTGCCCGTACTACGAGCAGCTTCAATACGTCGGCGACACGCGCATCCAGGCTCTCTTATCATTGTATGTCACTGGTGATGCGGGGCTGGTCAAGAACGCCATCGAATTGATAGACGAATCGCGCACGCCCGAAGGTCTGACGCAGAGCCGTTACCCGTCCGAGCTGCCACAGTACATCCCGACCTTCTCGCTGTTGTGGATCGGCATGATGCATGACTTGTGGATGCATCGCGGCGAAGCGCAATTCCTTAAGCCGCTGTTGACAGGCTCACGCGGCGTGCTCGACTGGTTTGAAGCGCGGCTATCGCCATCAGGCTTACTTGCGAAGCCTGAGTTCTGGAATTTTGTTGACTGGACGAACGGCTTCAAGGACGGCGTGCCTCCGCAAACAACCGATGGACAGTCAGCCATTCTCAGCCTGCAAATGGTCGCCGCCTTGCGCGAGGCCGCCGATCTCGAACAAGCCTTTGGCATCGCTGAGCGCGCCGGTCATTACCGCGAGCTGGCGAATAAGATCGCCGACGCCGTGCGCGCTCAATGCTGGGATGCATCGCGGCGGCTCGTCAGCGACACGCCCGCGAAACAGACTTTCAGCCAGCACGCCAATATCCTGGCCGTGCTGCTTGATGTGATCCCGGTCGCGGAACAGCAGGCGGTGATGCGCCAGGTCTTGAGCGAGGCGACGCTGACGCAATGCTCCTACTACTTCCGCTATTACCTGTTTCGCGCGATGACGAAGGCGGGCTTGGGCGATGAGTACCTGAACCAACTCGGCCCGTGGCGCGAGATGTTGAAGCTCGGACTGACGACCTGGGCCGAAACGCCCGAGCCGGCGCGCTCGGACTGTCACGCCTGGAGCGCCCATCCGAACATTGACTTGCTGGCGACGGTCGCCGGCATCGAGCCTGCCGCGCCGGGCTTTCGTGAGATCGTCATCCGCCCGCATCTCGGCGCGTTGCATCGCGTCTCGGTACGGATGCCGCACCCGCAGGGCGACATCGCGCTCACGCTGACGCGCGCCGGCGAGCGTTTGAATATTGCGGTCATCCTGCCGCGCTCGCTGAAGGGAAGAATCGAATGGCGCGGCAAGCAGATGCTCTTGCGCGGCGGCTCGCAACGCCTCAGCTTATGAATGATGAATGATGAACGATGAATGATGAACTACCGGAGACACATCCCATTTACGGTGGGCGCTCGCTCTGTAATTCATCATTCATCATTCATCATTCATCATTTCCTTTACAGATTGCCTTTCTTCATCTCGTCGGCCAGATAGTCGGTCGCGCGCCACGAGAGCGCCAGGATCGTCAGCGTCGGGTTCTTTTCGGTCGCCGTCGGGAAGGCGCTGCCGTCAACCACGAAGAGATTCTTGACCGCGTGCATCTGATTAAACTTGTTCAGCGCCGAGCGCTTCGCATCGTCACCCATGCGACAGGTGCCGTGCTCGTGAATGGCCGAGCCGTTCGCGCCCGTGCGGGTGCGGTCGAGCGTGAAGACTTCGGCTTTCGCTTCGTGCATGATCTCTTCCATCGTGTCGTACATCTCCGAAACCATGCGGCGCTCGTTCTCGCCCGTCGAGTAGACGATCTTCGGCAGCGGCACGCCGTATTGATCCGTCGGCGTGCCTTCGGTCGTGACGTAATTCTCGGCGCGCGGCAGGACTTCGCCGAACGGGTGCAGCGCGATCCATGCAGGGTAGCGCCGCTTTACCTCTTTCTTGAACGACGAGCCGAACCCATCAACATTCGATGCGTAGTTGCCGACGCCTCCCTGGCAACCGATGCCCCAGAACTGTATGCCGAAGCCGCGCAGGTATTCGCGCTTGCGCCCGCGATGGTTGAAGCGCGGCAGGTAGATGTGCTCGCCGCCGATGCCGTCGTCGTTGGTCGTCTCGCGTCCGAATAACTCTGGCAGAAAACCGAAGGCTTCGCTGCGCACCTGCTCGCAGAGGTACTTGCCGATGACGCCCGAAGAGTTGCCGATGCCGTTCGGGTAGATGTCTGATTTCGAGTTGAGCAGTATGCGCGTCGAATCAATCGCCGACGCGCCCAATATGACGACGCGCCCGCGCACTTGATGCTCTTGTTTGCTGCGCCGGTCGAAGTATTGCACGCCGCTGGCGCGGCCTTCTTTATCAACCAGAATGCGCGCCGCGACGGCGTTGCTGCGGACTTCGAGCTTGCCGGTTTTCAACGCCGGGGTGATCAGATAATCGCCGGCGTTAAAGAAGCTCGACGTGTCGCAGCCGCGTCCGCAGTTGCCGCAGTAGTGACACTTCGCAAAGCCGTTATGATTCTGCGTCAGCACCGCTCGCCGCCCGCTGACGACGGGGATGCCGAGCCGCCCGGCGGCTTTCTTTAACAGGACCTCACCGCAACGCGGGCGCGGCGCCGGCATATGAAAACGGCTTCCCGGCAGCACGTCCGATTCGTCATCGCCGCCGCAGACGCCGATCAGTTGATCCACTTTGTCATAGTAAGGCGCGATGTCTTTATAGGAGATAGGCCAGGGAATTTCCCAGCCGTCGCGCTCGGCGGCCTTGAAGTCAATGTCGGAATAGCGCAGGCTGACGCGGCCCCAGACGTTCGTCTTGCCGCCGAGGCCCCAGACCCGCGTTAGCTCGAAGGGCTGGCCCTGCGGCGTGATGACCGGCTGTTCTTTCAAGCTCAGGTAAAACTCCGGCGGCGTCTCGCCATTGCGAACGCGCTCGCGCCACTCGTAAGGGAAGACGTGCGACCAGAAGCTGTTGCGGTCGAACCGCTGGCCGGCGTCGAGCACCAGCACATTGATTCCTTGTCGGGTCAGGTTCCATGCCGCCATGCCGCCCGACGCGCCCGAGCCGATGACGATCACATCATAGACCTTTGCTGAGTTGATGACTTGTAGCAAATCTCACACTCCTTCAATTCTTGCTTGATCCACGGTCGCGCTCATTTTTCGAAGGCGACATTATCAACCACGATCTGCCCGTTCGACGGCACCATGGTGGTGACCAGATGAATAGCCGTCAGGTGTTTGAGCACTTCTTTGACGTCAACACGGGTGACGGTATCCCAGTTCGGCTGCGAGAATTTCTTCAGCTCCAGGCGATAGGTGTGCATGCCCGTGGTGAGGTTGAACGGGAAGCTGTGATTCTGCCCGTCGGGAATGCCGACGCCATTGTCTTTGCTTATCAATTCAGCCCTCATCACCGTCGTCCCCTGCGCCTGAATGTCGAACGAGATGTATCGGTAGGCGCTCAGGTCTTCGCCGACTTGCTTGCCATCTTTGTCCGGCAAGCCGCGAATCTCCAGGGTGACGCCGGCCCACTGGTTCGGGGCCGGAATCCTGAAGGTATAGGCGATCAACTGGCTGTGGGTTTGCGCCGCCGGTATGACGAGCGGCGCTTGCGGCCACGGCTTGTCCGAGTTGGTGAACGACACGGTAATCG
>JBJMGU010000171.1:0-14875 GCA_045807765.1 Blastocatellia bacterium | reverse complement strand
GGTGCTTGGAGTAGTGGCGACGGTGGCCAAGTGGGTGACGTTTGCGGTGGCAGCGACAGTGGCGGTGTTAGTGGTGGCGGCGGTCGTCTTCAGCGCGCCGTGGGCGGCGGCGGCGTTGCAGTGGCTGGCGCCGCTGATGGGCAAGCTGATCTTCAGCGCCGCCGAGGGCGGGGCGGGGGTGTCGGCAGGAGAGGTGGCCGGCGGGCTGGTGGCCGCTGGCTCGGTCAATAACTTCATCGCTAAGAAACGAGGGAATCGGCGGACCTCAAGAAGAAAGATAGTTCGCCAGGCTATAGGAGTTGCATTAAGTGCAGCCGAGATTTTGCAGTTGATTCACGATAATAATCAAGCGAGAGCCTACGGAGCAGATGATGCAACTGTGTTTTGCCAGACTTACAAAGAGTCCATGTTCAAGCCTATGGCGCGAGCGGGGTCTCATCGTGGACTATTGGAGGTAAATCCAGTGGCAGCCAAAGAAGCAGGATTGGGAAATGGGCAGGCTACGCCCGCGAAGAATCCCATATACTTCAATAATATCTTTGATCCTGCTCAGAACATTCGTACGGGAACTAGCTATCTGGCAATTCGCATCCAAAGAGCTGGTGATGACCTGACAAGGGGGTTGGAAGGCTTCGGCACAGGATCAGGTTATGCAGATAATATCTTGGATTGCGCTGCATTGGTCAATGGGGGCATTGCCATAGGGTCGGTGGAGCCCGGTTTGGGTGCAATAATGTTTTGGGTAGGGTTACGGAAAATCTATCCTTAGCCGTTAAAGGGAGAGCTAGCGGTGACAGCCCCTGGTCTGTCACCGCTATAATCTATTTCCGGCGCTTGGCTTCTAGGAGAAGAATATGGAAAGAATCGCTTTACGATTTATGGTTTGCTTGTTGATGCTTGGCACGATGAGTTGTTTTTTTTCATCCAAGCCTGCTACGAACTCTTCTACTCTCCCAGTTCAGGCATCTTCTATCGTAGAAGATGCCTCTACCGACTACAAGCTAGCTAATGCAGTAGTATGGGAAGTAGATGAGAAGGGCACGAGAGCGGAGGCTAAAATTGAGGTCCTGAGTTCACCACCTAAAGACCATCCAACCGACAAACCCCTGTCTCGCTTGACTATTCGCAATGTCTCTACACAAGCTATATTATTTTCGCAGGAAAGCGACGATTCTCCTGTTTCGATGTATATACGGCCACTCAATGAAGAGGTCGGAGAAGGGCTGGTTGTAGTATGGAGTGGAGGATCTGCTGATAGGATAGAGATTCTCAAAGTTGATGCAGAACAATCCAGCGTAATACTTAAAGAATCTTACCGCATCGATGCCGCTTTTGTAGACCTTTCTGGAGCGGGCCAAGTCGATGTTTTTATCACCACAGGGGAAGGTGGAAACGGGCCCTTTTACACCACTCGTTATGTGTGGAAAAAGGAGCATTATGAGCCGGTGGGCAAAATAGAATATAAGAAATTCATTAACACTATTAATAGCCAGTTTAAAGCGCCCCTCAAAATTCATAAATGAGCATCCTTTCGGGTCACCTGATAATTTGCAGCCAAGCCAGACCTACGGGGCGAGCAACCAGCGCTTGATCGAGCAGGTCGGCGACGAGAACTCCAGCCAGCGCACCTACTACGCCTGGCAGGGCGAGTCGGTTATCGCCGAGTACAGCGAGAGTGCCTCCAACCCATCGTCGCTAGCCTGGAGCAAGAGCTACATCTACCTGGGGGCGCGCCTGCTGGCGACGCTGGCAGCCGGCGCGGCGAGCGAGCGGGTCGAGTACCAGCACCCCGATAGATTAGGGACGCGGCTGGTGACGAACAATCAGGACACGACGAGCTTTGAGCAGGCGGCGCTGGCTTATGGGACGGCACTCGACGGCGAATCGGCAGGAGCGACGAAGCGGCGTTTCACGAGCTACGAGCGCAGCAGTGTGAGCGGCCTGGATTACGGGGTGAACCGGCACTACGATCCGCTGCAAGGGCGCTTCACGCAGGTTGACCCGATTGGCATGCGCTCGACGAGCCTGGCTGACCCGCAGACGTTGAACCTGTATGCCTACTGTGCCAATGACCCGGTCAACCGCATAGATCCGAATGGGCTGGGATTCTTCGGCTTCTTGGGGAGCCTGTTCAAAGGCATCGGCAAGGTGCTTGGAGTAGTGGCGACGGTGGCCAAGTGGGTGACGTTTGCGGTGGCAGCGACAGTGGCGGTGTTAGTGGTGGCGGCGGTCGTCTTCAGCGCGCCGTGGGCGGCGGCGGCGTTGCAGTGGCTGGCGCCGCTGATGGGCAAGCTGATCTTCAGCGCCGCCGAGGGCGGGGCGGGGGTGTCGGCAGGAGAGGTGGCCGGCGGGCTGGTGGCGGCAGGGTCGGTCAATAATTTCATCACCAAGAAGCGCACGAAAAGAGGCGGTGGAAAGAAGCGACGGGCGCCTTATGAATATGAAAGGTGGGGGTCTTCTTGAGAATCCTGTGGTATTGGCAAGACATTCATGAGAATAATCTATCTGGAGCATCTGATGAAGTAATTCTTTGTCAGGCATGGCAAGAAACGGGACTCGGCCTGACCTTGTCGCGCGGGCGCTTTGGAGTGCTTTCGCTTGGCCAGACGGAAGGGCTTAAAGAAGGCTTTAGCCTAGAGCAGCTAAGGAAAATGAATAGTGATTTTGGGCTAGGCATACGTGGCGGAAGTCAATACCTTGAAACTCTCATCAAACGTAGGAGATGTGCGGGAAGGACTCAGTAGCTTCTGAGGTGGTCCGAGCCATGATGGTCCGGCTTACGCGGATAAAATACTAAAGTGCGCTGATACAGTGAATCAGGGTGATTTTTCAGGCGGATTGCTTAATATGAAGCTGCCGTAGGATGTGCTTTCGGCGAACTGAAGTGGAGACCACGAGGAGGTTTATCCTGATCATGAGAGCCTATAGATTAGTTCTAATTCTAAGTTGTATAGTGAGTATGGCGTCCGGTTGTCATGCGCGATCCCGTTCTGCGGTAGAAACAGAGGCTTCTTCGCCACAACAGGCGGCCAATGTACCAGCGGCCCGTGAATCACCGGAAGAAACTAACGAGAAATATTATCGTGAATTCGGCACGGTAACTTGGGACGTAGACAGCAAAGGCACATTCGTTCAGGCAAGAATCGAAACCATAAAAGTGCTTTTAAGTGAACTCCCCCAAAAAGTTCCATTTTCACGCATCACAATCACTAGCTTAACAAACAAATCGGTGATTTATGTACAGAATTTGGATGAGTTTCCGCTATCTATATATACGCGAGATGTGAATGGAGACCAGAACGAGGAGCTAGTCGTGGTTTGGACTGCGGGTGCCGTTGCCAATCAAATGCAGATACTCAAGGTCGGCTCCTCGCAGGCACAGATGATTTTCGACAAAGGTTATCGGGTTGATGCTGCTTTAGTAGACTTAGGTGGCAAGGGGCTCGATATTCTAGTTACCGATGGCGAGAGTGGCGGCGGTCCGTTTGAAACCACGCGATTTGTGTGGCGCGATGGCCATTATCAAGCTTCAGGTAAAATCCCATCCCAGAATTTTGAAAATACAATTAAGAGACTATTTGCCATACCTCAACAAGCCAAGAAAAAAAGTCGCTAAACAGTTGTTCCCTCACGTAGCGAGTATGAGTGAGAATTACAGCAACGGTCTACAGCGGCGCAGATGCTGGCAAAGTAATAGGTGATGGACTGGCGAGCGTCGGCTATGACGCGGCGAGCAACCATATCAGCACGGCGGGTTGGCAGTACGACGCGGCAGGCAACCAGACCCGCGCCCAGCGCGCCGACGGAAGCTGGCAGCGCTACGTCTATGACGCCGCCGGGCGACTCATCAAGGTGCAAAGCGATGCCGGCGTCACACAACTCAGCCAGACCTACGGGGCGAGCAGCTAACGCTTGATCGAGCAGGTCGGCGACGAGAACTCCAGCCAGCGCACCTACTACGCCTGGCAGGGCGAGTCGGTCATCGCCGAGTACAGCGAGGTAAGTATGGCAGCTTTAACAAAATTACCCTTGCTGGCCACACTGACCCTGGCCGGGCTGGCAGGCTCGTTCCTGCTTGCCCCGGACGGTTCAGCCGGCGGCTTCGGCCAACGAGCTTCTAATCTACTGCCGACCGCGCGTGTCGAACAACTGTCACTCGCTATGTTTAAGGGGCCCGATAAAGAGCAAGTCGCCGGGCCGCGAATCCAGACGGCTCTCACAACCCAAAAAGGCATAGCGGCGCTGGTCTTCAGCCCCAATGGAAAGTTCCTGGTGGCCGGAGCCGAATCCAAGAGCTTGGTGACGGTCTGGGAAACTTCGGGCTGGCGCTTGCGAAGCGAACTGGCCAGCAAGCAGTCACCTTTGAGCAACGCCGTGAGCCGCTTACATTTCAGCCCCAATGGCCAATGGTTGGAAGCCGGCAGTTACTCAGAAAAAGTAAGCATTTGGAATCTGGAGGCAGGAGAGTTGACAACGACTCTAGTCGGCTTCAAAGATTTCACCAGTGGCGTCGCTTTCAGCCCCGACAATCACCGGCTAGCGATGACGAGCTTCAATGATCGCCGAGTTACGCTTTGGGACGTTGCTAAAGGTCGATTGATGAAGACCTTCACCATGCCGCCGCAGCAGACGAGTGGCGGCGAGCCATACAACGCCGGCGCGGTAGACCTTGCTTTCAGTCCCGATGGACACACCCTTGCAACAGCCGTCGACCGTCAAGCTTATCTGTGGGATATCTCTACGGGGGAAATCAAAGGGACGCTGATTGGCCACACGAGCACGATATACGCCATCGCCTTCAGCGCCGATGGCAAGACCATTGCCACGATCAGCCGTGACGCCACGGCCAGACTCTGGGATGCAGCGACCGGGCAAGCAAAGGCCATATTGCGAGGGCACAACCTCGCCATCAGACGGATGGCATTCAGCCCTGATGCGCGAACGCTGGCAACTGGCAGTCAGGACGAGACGGCCAAGCTGTGGGACGTGCAGACGGGCCGCCTGATCGCCACCCTGCCGGGCCACAGAGATACAGTCTGGTCCATCAGCTTCAGCCCTGACTCGCGCCTCGTCGCCACGGCCAGCGGCAAGACGGCCAAGCTCTGGGATGCAAAGACTGGAGAACTGAGACAAACCCTCGATGGGATGCATACACCCGTCGCCTTCAGCCCCATCGGCCACACACTCGCTACCGCAGGCAAAGGCGGCACGCTCACAATTTGGGATGTTTCATCAGTCCATTAAAAGGAGACAATTAGTATGCACAGACATCATCTACTGACCGCTTGGCTCATCATTGGTGCCTTGCTCAGTTTCACACTTCAGCCTTTGGCTGTGACCAGGGCCACGCCAACGCGCATGGCCTGCCGGGCCGACTTATCAACCGGAACCACTGTCGCCCCTTCACGTTCGAGGATGCCGAATATTACCGCAAGGCCGCAAACGACAAGAAGGCGACGGCTGACGGCGGCACCCTGCTATTCGATCCCGACGCCAAAGCCGTGCGCTTCCTGGTCAAGGGCAGCCCGCAACTCGACATCCCTTACGACCGCGTAACCAGCATGCTCTATGAGCGCACCGCCAAGCCGCGCTACACGCTAGGGCTGCTGGTCGCTTGGCCCTTACTATTCACCAAGTCGAAGAAGCATTTCTTGACGATTCAGTACAAGGGAGCGGATGGGCAGGGACAGTTCGCGCTGATCCGTCTCGACAAGACGAATTACCTGGAAGCCCTGGCGACCACTGAAGCGCAGACCGGTGTGAAAGTGAACCGCGCCGAAGAGAAGTAGCCGCGGTTAATCGCCGGCAACCGCTCCCTAGGGTCGGGCTGCCGCCACACGCCGGCGGCAATAAAACAGCTCCGTCTGCATAATGCCGGCCTCCGGCAGGTTGTTCATTTCGAAGTGAACTTCAAAGCCAAGCGCCTTCAACTCGTCGTCCAGGCAACTGCCATAAGAGCGATAGGTTAATGCCCGCCCTTCGGGATTGTTGTGGTCCCCGTGGTATTCGAGCTGGTGGATAATGTCCCTGCTCGGATCGTCCGGGTCGACGATCTCGACCCGAATTTCGGTCTCGTACCTGGCGCGTATGGTCGGGACAGTGAAGACATACACGCCACCCGGCTTGACGACCCGGCTGATCTCCGCATGCGCTCGCTCGGCCAGCCTGACATGTTCCATCACGTCGGAGGTGATGAGAATATCAAACGAGCGGTCCGCAAATGTCAGCTTCTCCAAATTCTGATTCGTTGTCATCGGGCCGAGCCTTTCACCAAGCGGTCGGTAGGGGTCCAGGCTGGAGCATTGCACCTCAATCCAGGGGACGGCCTTCAGCATGTCAGGCAGCGGGTAGGCAAGATTATCGAAATAAAATGGCGGCTGCGTGTCATAAACCGTGAGTTGCCTCGCTGATTTGAGTTTTGCTAGCTCGGCTACGCTGCTCGCCCGCACGCCGACCAACTCGTAGACCGCTCGCAAGACGCCTTTGGCAATCGCGCGGTAGCGGCTCGTCGCACCGCACTCGGAGCATTTCAACAACTCGCGGTACATCTGTACGCTCTCGGTGAAGAAGGCCACGTCATTGCCGCAGATGTTGCACGAGCCGAGCAAGTAAGGGCATTGGGCAAACCGATCAAATCTTGACGCGACATACCGGCAGACCATTTTGAAAGCGTCGTTCATGACCAGCGAGTATAGTATGGCCAATTATTCCGAACAAGTTCAGCCAAGCTGGGTTGTAGGGTTAATTGTATGACACTTCGACAGATGCCTTTCAAGGCGCAGGAACCTGAAGATGTAAAGTATCGGGTTGATGATATCAACTCATCGGGCACCTTTAAGCCCGGCAACTGTTTGTGATACAAACCCCATTACTACTTCCGCCACATTTCCGCGTTACGGCAAACTGGCCGTAGCTTGTTTGTTGCTCTCTTTCTACTCTTGATTCGCATCAACATACAAAAAGTAGGGGCTTGGAGGCTTTTCAGCCTTAATGCGCCTTCGCTTTGCCTGAAGATAGAAAGCGCTCAAGAAAGGCCACGATTAGCCAGAAACGGATGCCGAGTTTTTCACAACTCTCCTTGAGCACGCAAGAAGGCAACCCCGCCGAAAACAGTTTGCCCCCCTGCCCAACGCTAATGCATAATTATGCATCTTATTCAGGAATATGCAAAACTGCTGCATATTCGATTAGATTTATGAAGACAACGCGACAACAAAACATCCTGGAGATTATCGACGCACGGCGCGTCGCCACCCAGCAACAGTTGGCGCGCGAGCTGCGGCGGCGCGGCATCGAGGCGACACAGTCGAGCATTTCGCGCGACATTGTCGAACTCGGGTTGACCAAGCTGCAAGGCCGATACACCGCGCCGCAGACGGCTTTTGCCGGCAGCCCCGTAGTCTCTGTGGATACCGCTGGTGATAACTTGATCGTCATCAAGACGGTCATCGGCCAGGCGTCGGCGACGGCGCTCGCCATTGACCGCGCCGGCATCAGCGAAATCGTCGGCACGGTCGCCGGGGACGATACGCTGATGGTCGCCGTCAGAGACATGGACGCGCAGCGCGCCGCGATCAAGCAGATCACCAAGCTGTTCGCGCCAATCACCGTCGAAGCCGCCGCGGCGCGCCGACAGCCGTCAATGTCAACGCCGCAGAGCAACGGCGCGCGCCGCCGGTCGGCGCGCCGCAACGCGCGTCTGCGCTGATCAGCGCTGCAATTATTCAATAAGGAGTCATCGAATGACGAGAGAGAAGATTGATAAAGTCGTGCTCGCTTATTCCGGCGGCCTGGATACGTCGGTCATCCTGCGCTGGCTCAAAGAAACCTATGGCTGCGAGGTCATCTGCTTTGCCGCCGACGTCGGACAGGCCGAAGAGCTGGGCGGGCTTGAAGAGAAAGCCATGGCGACCGGCGCTGCAAAGCTCTACGTTGAAGACTTGCGCGAAGAGTTTGTGCGCGACTTCGTTTTCCCGGCGCTCAAAGCCAATGCAGTCTACGAAGGCGTTTATCTGATGGGCACCTCGCTCGCCCGTCCGCTGATTGCCAAAAAGCAGATCGAGATTGCTCGTCAGGAAGGCGCGCTCGCCGTCGCCCACGGCGCGACCGGAAAGGGCAACGATCAGGTGCGCTTCGAGCTGACCTACTACGCGCTGGAACCGAACATCCGGGTGATCGCGCCGTGGCGCGAGTGGGGCTTCAAGTCGCGCTCGGACTTGATCGCTTACGCCGAGCGCCACGAGATTCCGGTGACGGCGACTAAAGAGAAGCCTTATTCGATGGATCGCAACCTGATGCACATCAGCTATGAAGGCGGCATCCTCGAAGACCCGTGGGCCGCGCCGCCCGACAATATCTTCATCCTGACGCGCTCGCCTGAAGAAGCGCCGGATAAGCCCGCGGATGTCGAGATCGAATTTGAAGCCGGCATCCCCGTGGGGGTTGATGGCGAGAAGCTGTCGCCGGCGAATTTGCTCGACCGCGTCAACCAGCTCGGCGGCGAGCATGGCATCGGGCGCATCGATCTGGTCGAGAATCGCTTCGTCGGCATGAAGTCGCGCGGCGTCTACGAGACGCCCGGCGTCACTATCCTGCAAGCCGCGCATCGTGCCGTCGAGTCGCTGACACTGGACCGCGAAGTCGCGCACATCAAGGACTCGCTCAACACGCGCATCGCCGAGATGATCTACTACGGCTTCTGGTACACGCCGGAGTTTGAAGTCATCCGCACCTTGATTGACGAAACGCAAAAGAACGTCACCGGCACGGCACGGCTGAAGCTCTACAAAGGCAACTGCATGGTAACGGGCCGGCGCTCGCCGCTGTCGCTTTACTCCGAAGCCTTCGCCACCTTCGAGCGTGATACCGTCTACAACCAGCGCGACGCCGAAGGCTTCATCAAGCTCAACGCCTTGCGCCTAAGAATGCGGAAGCTGGCAGCGCACGAGAAGTAGCGCAAGCTGGCAGCTTGCGCAATCATTCCGACCGAGTGCGATACCGGCGCAAGCTGCCAGCTTGCGCTACACAGGGGCAAACCGATGAGCAGTCAGCAGACCATAGCCAGGGCGACCGCCGCGATAGACGCGCCCGACACCGACGTGCGACTGGTGCGGGTTGACAAGATCGCTTCGTCAACCGTCAATCTTAATCTGCCGCACGAGCTTGAGATTACGACGCGCTGCGAAGCGCGCGCCGGCAACGTCGTCGTCGTCCGCACGCTGACCGACAACGCGACGTACAATACGCTTGAACTAGTGACGGGCCGCATGGCGAAGATCAACCCCGGCGATATCATTGCCGGCGTGCTCGGCTACCGTCGAGCGCTGAAAGGCTTCGTCGGCGACGTGCCGGAGAGCATTAAAGCCGGCGACCGTCTGCACCTGCTCAATCTCGGCGGTCTGATCGGTCAGTGCCTCGGCCATCATCACAGTCTCAACAACGCCATCGAAGTCGAAGTCATCGGCATGCCGTTGCATGAAGGTCGCATTCTCAACATCAGCCAAGGCGCGGTGGCGTCACGCACAACGCTTACGACGACGACGCCGCTGGTGCTGGTCGCCGGCACCTGCATGAATTCGGGCAAGACCTACGCCGTGACCGAGATCATCAAGCACCTGACGCGCGCCGGCCTGCGGGTCGCGGCGGCCAAGCTGTCGGGCGTTGCCTGCCTGCGCGACACGCTCAACATGCAGGATCACGGCGCGGTCAAGACCTTGAGCTTTCTTGATTGCGGCTTGCCCTCAACCGTAGGCGTCAACGATCTGGCGCCGATGACTAAGGGCGTGATTGAAGAGCTGGCGCAGGTCGAGCCCGATTGTGCGGTGATCGAGCTGGGCGACGGCTTGCTTGGCGGTTATTCAGTCGAAACGATTTTCAACGACGCCGAGCTGATGCGAGCGACGGCGGCACTGGTCTTCTGCGCTTCGGATTTCGTAGGCGCGTGGGGCGGGCGCGAGTTGCTGGCGGCGCACGGCGTCAAGATTGATGTGATGAGTGGCCCGGTGACCGATTCACAGATGGGCGCCGATTATGTGCGCGAGCATCTCGGCGTCGCCGCCGCCAACGCCGTCAATCACGGCGAGCAACTGGCGAGTCTGGTCAAAGAGAAAGTCGAGCAGTGGGCTGTGGTGGGTAGGCAGTAGGCAGGAAGCAGGAAGCAGGAGGCAGGTATCACGAATGACTGCTTCCTGCTTCCTGCCTCCTAGTACTGGTGGAGAAGAGTAATGATTCAGGTAGGCATCCTCGGCGGGTCAGGTTATGGCGGCAGCGAATTGCTGCGCATTCTGCTGTTCCACCCGCAGGTCGAGATCAAGCTGGTTACGGCGAACGAGCACGCCGGCAAGCGCGTTGACGCGGTGCATCCGAATCTTTCGCGGTTGACCGATTTGCAGTTCACTACGGCGCCCGATGCCGCTGGGCTTGGCGAGCTTGATTGTGTCTTTCTCGCCTTGCCGCACGGGCAGGCGATGGGGATCATGCCAAGGCTGCCTCGAACAGTTAAAGCCATTGACCTGTCGGGCGATTTTCGTCTGAGCGACGCCGAGGTGTTCAAACAGTTCTACGGCTTCGAGCAGACGCAGATGGCGGCGCAACGCGATTTCGTCTACGGCCTTACAGAAGTCAACCGCGCGCAGATCAAAGAGGCAACACGTATCGCCAATCCCGGCTGCTTTGCGACGGCGCTGGCGCTCGGGCTTTATCCGTTTGTCGCGTCGGGCGCGATTAGCGGCAAGATCATCGCCGACATGAAGACCGGCTCATCCGGCTCGGGCGCTAAGCCTGCGGCCAATACGCATCACCCGAAGCGCGCGAATAGTTTTTACGCTTACAAAACTTTCGCACACCAGCACCAGCCCGAAGTCGAGCAGTTGCTCGCCGCGGTGAACCCGCGATGGCAGAACACGAGCCGCCTCGTCTTGCAGACCCATTCGCTGCCGGCGGTACGCGGCATCTTCGCCTCGCTCTACCTGACGGCCAATCAAGCGATGACTGGCGCACAGGTCGGCGATCTGCTACGAAGTTTCTATGGTGATGAATTTTTCATTCGCCTGGTCAACGGCTCGCCAGACATCAACTGGGTGAAGGGCACAAACTTCGTAGACATCGGCTATGCCGCGCAGGACGACACGGTGATCGTCTTTGTGGCCTTGGACAATCTTGTCAAAGGCGCGGCGGGTCAGGCCGTGCAGAACATGAATCTGATGTTCGGCATCGAAGAGCGAACCGGGCTGATACTCGCTGGCACAAATCCCTGATGCCCGCGACGACCAATTCATTCGAAGAGGAGAATCAAGTGAGCACGCAACCGCAGACGGAAAGCATCATTGACGTTGAAGAGCAGTACCAGGTCGCAACCTATAAGAAGTTCCCTTTCGTCGTCGAGCGTGGCGAAGACGTCTGGGTCTACACCAGCGCGGGCGAGCGTTACCTCGACCTCTACGGCGGCCACGCGGTGGTATCAACCGGGCATTCACACCCGCGCATCGTCCGCGCCATCAGCGAGCAGGCCGAGCGCTTGATCTTTTATTCGAACCTCGTCTACAACGACACGCGGGCGCGCGCGGCGCGCAAGCTGGTTGACATCGCCCACCCGCTGCACTGCAAAACTTTCTTCTGCAACTCGGGCACAGAGGCCAACGAGAACGCTTTGAAGATCGCCCGCAAGCTGACCGGGCGCGATAAGGTAGTCTCTTTCGACGGCAGCTTTCACGGACGCACGCCGGGATCGCTGGCGGCCACAGGGTTGCCGAAGTACCGCGAAGGCATTTCGCCGATGCTTGCCGGCCACGTCTATGCGCCGTTTGACGACATTGCCGCCATCGAGAGCCTGATTGATGAGCAGACGGCGGCAGTGATCCTTGAGCCCATTCAGAGCATGGGCGGCGCGCGCATGGGCTCGCCGGAGTTCTATCGGGCGCTGCGCGAGTTGTGCGACCGCGCCGAAGCCATGTTGATTTATGACGAAGTGCAGACCGGCATGGGGCGCACCGGCGAATACTTTTTCGCGGGCCGCTATGATGCGGTGCCTGATATGGTGACGCTCGCCAAAGGCATCGCCAGCGGCGTGCCGATGGGCGCGGTGCTGATGACCGAAGAGATCGCCGGCGAGATCAAGCTCAGTGATCTGGGCACGACCTTTGGCGGCGGCCCGCTGGCCTGCGCGGCGCTCGAAGCGACGATTGATGTCATCCACGACGAACACCTTCTCGACAACGTGCGCACCAACTCCGAGTATCTTTATGCGGAACTCGGCAAGCTGCCGCAGGTCGCTGAGCTGCGTGGTCTGGGCTATCTGGTCGGCATACAGTTCAAGAGCGAGAGCGCCCGGCCTTACCAACAAGCCCTGCTCGCCCGCAAGATCATCACCGGCCTTGCCGACGATCCGAGCGTGCTAAGACTGTTGCCGCCGCTGACGCTCAAACGCGCCGAGATCGATCTGTTCTTGAGCGAGCTGGCGACCATGCAGTTTTGAATGGGACAAATGAAACCACAGATGAACACAGATAAACACAGATGGGAAAGAGCTGAAGATTCACGATTTCTTTCTATCCGTGTTCATCTGTGTTTATCTGTGGTTCCTTTTCTCTTTTGAGAGTTGAAATGCAACTGAAAGGCAGAGATTTTCTCAGCACCGCAGACTTCAACAGCGACGACCTGACGGCGCTCATTGACCTCGCAGCGCGCATCAAGGCGGGCGAGTATCGCGAGCGCCCGCTTGCCGGTCGCAGCGTCGCAATGGTCTTCTTTAACCCGTCGCTGCGCACCCGCGCCTCGATGGAGATTGCCGTCTATGACCTCGGCGGCAATGCGGTGACGCTCGATGTAGGCCGTGGCATGTGGAGCCTGGAATATCGTGACCGCATCGTGATGGACGGCGACAAGACCGAGCACATCAAAGAGGCGGCACGCGTGTTGTCGCGTTATGTCGCGGCCATCGGCGTGCGCGCCTTCCCGGAGATGAAAGATTACGCCGCGGAGATCGTTGACCCGGTGGTGCGCGGCTTTGCGGAATACAGCGATGTGCCGGTGGTCAATCTCGAATCGTCGCGCCACCATCCATTTCAGGCGCTGGCCGATGCGATGACGATGCGCGAAAAGCTCGGCGGCTTTGGCCCACATCGCGTCGTCTTGTCGTGGGCCTATCACCCGAAGCCGCTGCCGATGGCGGTGCCCAATTCGTTCGCGCTGATCAGCGCGCAGATGGGGCTTGACCTGACCATCGCCTGCCCGCCCGAATATGATCTGGGCGATGAAGTGATGCAGGAGATCGAGAGCGCTGCACGCACGAGCGGCGGGCGGGTAACGATTGCCCGCGACCAGCGCCAAGCCTGCGCCGGTGCCCGAATCATCTACGCAAAAAGCTGGGGTGCGAAACAGTTCTACGGTCGCACGGAAGAAGACATTGCGATGCGTCAGCAGTACAAAGACTGGCGCATCGATGAAGAGATAATGCGCTCGACCGCCGACGGCTGGTTTATGCACTGCCTGCCGGTGCGCCGCAACGTCGTCGTCACTGATGGCGTGCTCGACGGGCCGCAGTGCGCGGCCATTGACGAAGCCGAAAACCGCCTGCACGTGCAGAAAGCCGTGCTGGCATCAATTCTGTAGAAGTCAGAAGTCAGAATGGAAAAGGAAGTTGGCGGCAGTGAGTACACTTCTCGCGCCTCCGCTTTCATTCCGCCTTCGGTCTTCTGACTCCTGACTTCTGACTCCTGACTCCTATGATTCAAGAACGCCTAGACCTGCTGCGCGAGGCGCTGCCTTACATTCAGCGTTTCAAGAACAAGACCTTCGTCGTCAAGCTATCGGGCAAGGTCACCGAAGACCAGGAGCAGCTCAACTCGCTCGCTGAAGAGATCACGCTGCTGAATCAGGTCGGCATCCCGGTGGCGGTGATTCACGGCGGCGGCAAGCAGTTGACGACGACCGCCGAACGGCTCGGCATTACTCAACGCATGGTCAATGGCCGGCGCGTCACCGACGCCGACACGCTCGAAGTGGCAAAGATGGTCTTCGCCGGCCAGATCAACATGGATATCTTGTCGGCGCTGCGCCGCGCCGGCGCCGACACCGTCGGGCTGTCGGGCGTGGACGGCGACATCATTCAGGCGCGGCGGCGCGAGATTCAAAAGGTGCTCAACCAGGAGACCGGCGAGGTCGAGATGGTTGACTTCGGTCACGTCGGCGACATCGTCAACATCAATGCGCGATTGATCAGGCTGCTGCTCGACAACGGCTACGTGCCGATCATCTCGTCGCTTGGCGCCGACGAACAAGGCAATGTCTATAACATCAACGCCGACACGATTGCCGCAGAGATTGCCGCGCACCTCGAAGCCGAGAAGCTCATCCTGCTCACGGATGTCGATGGTATCCTGCGTGATCGCAACGACCCGTCATCGCGGATTTCGCGGCTGACGGTGGACGAGGCCGAGGCGCTGGTCAAAGACAAGACGGTTTCCGCCGGCATGCTGCCGAAGATCGCTGCCATCGCCCGCCTGATTCGCCGCGGCGTGCGCAGCGCGCACATCATCAACGGCAACCGCCGCAACGCCCTGCTCTACGAAGTCTTCACCGATGAAGGCGCCGGCACGATGATTACTTCGTGAGCGCACGACCTTGCGATCCGCTCCCGAAGTCATACCTAGAGCGATTTTCGGTTGCATTTAGCTAGTAAACCGATCAGTCTACGACGATGAAACCTTATTCCAACGACTTGCGCCGCAGAGTCGTCGAAGCCTGTGGAAGCGGCAAGTATTCACAAGGCGAGGTCGCCGAGTTGTTCCAAGTCAGCCTCGCCACGGTCAAGAACTTCCTCCGCCGCAAGCGCGAGACTGGCTCACCAGATGCCCTGCCGCACGCTGGCGGTAACAAG
>JBJMGU010000170.1:0-27370 GCA_045807765.1 Blastocatellia bacterium | reverse complement strand
TTTGAAGCGCGGGCGATTCGCGAGATGGTCGCCAACTTCGCTGATTCAACGGTCGGCGCAGTGTCGGGCGAGTTGCTGCTTGATGGCGGCAGTGGCGTCGGCGAATCGGTCGGCCTCTACTGGAAATATGAAAAGTGGATTCGCAAGAGCGAGAGCCGCGTCGGCTCGGTGATCGGTGCGACCGGGGCGATTTACGCCATTCGCAAACGGCTGTGGCAACCGCTGCCGCCGATGACTATCCTCGACGATGTCTATACGCCGATGTGCATCGCGATGGGCGGGCACCGCGTCGTCTTTGAAGAAGCGGCCTGGGCTTACGACCAGGCTGCGGGCTCGGCGCGGCGCGAATTCGCCCGCAAAGTGCGGACGCTCACAGGCAATTATCAGCTCTGCCAGTTGATGCCGCGGTTACTTATGCCGACCAGCGGCTTGCTGTTGCAATTCTATTCGCACAAGCTGATGCGCCTCGCGGCGCCGATCTTCTTTGTGCTGCTGTTCGCCGTCAATGTCGCGATCATCACCGCGCAAGGCGCGAGCCTGTTTTTCAGCGCTATGCTTGCGGCGCAGATGATCTTTTATGCGTGCGTCGCTGCCGGCGCGGCGCTGCTCAAGCGCCAGCGCAAGGTGCGGCTCTTGAATTTCGCTTATGTCTTTTCGGTGATGAACGCTGCGGCGCTCGTCGGCCTCTTCTACTTCATCGTCGGCAAGCGCGACGTATGGGTGCGATAGCAGGGGCTAGGAATTAGGGACTAGGGGCTAGAGAAAACCTCCGGCCCTAGTCCCTAGTCCCTAGCCCCTAGCCCCTAGTCCCTAGCTTATGAGAGTACTGGTTCTCGATGGCAACGAAAATCACGCGGTCGCCGCCGTGCGGTCGCTGGCGCGCGCCGGCCACACGGTTGCTGTCGGGGCCAGCACGTCGTGGTCGAAAGCCGCCTGGTCACGCGACGCGGCGCGTGGCTTCGCCTATCCCGCGCCGCAAGAAGACGCCCTCGCTTTTGTCCGCTGCATTGCCGCCATAGCCGGACGCCAGCCGGGAACCCTCGTGCTGCCGATGACCGAGCGCACGACGCTGCCGCTGTCGCAGCATCGCGACCTGATTGCAGCCGCGGGCGCAGGCATGGTGTTGCCGCCACACGCCACCGTGCTGCGGGCTTTTGATAAGCAGGAGACAACGCAGCTCGCCCGCTCGCTCGGCGTCTGCACGCCGCAAACCGTGATCGTCACCTGCATCAACGAAGCACGCCGCCTCGCCGCTTCGCTGCCTTACCCTGTGGTTCTCAAGCCGCGCTCTTCTGAAGAAGTCAACGCTGCGGGCCAGGTCACGGCGACCGGTGCGCCGCTCTACGCGCGCACCGCCGACGCCTTCATCGCCGCTTATGAAACGATCAGCCGGCGCTGCTCGGCGGTGCTGGTGCAGGAATTCATCGAAGGCACGGGCGCGGGCTATTTCGCTTTGATGAACTCCGGCGAATTGCGAATGGAATTCGCGCATCGTCGCCTGCGTGATGTGCGGCCTACGGGATCGGGGAGCGCCTTGCGCGAGAGCGTGTGCCCCGATGCACGAGTCAAAGAAGCCGCGCTTGCCATCCTCGGCGCTCTCGGCTGGCACGGTGTCGCGATGGTCGAGTTTCGCCAGCGCGCCGACGGCACGCCGGTCTTTATGGAAGTCAACGGGCGCTTCTGGAATTCGCTGGCGCTATCAGTCTATGCCGGCGCCGACTTTCCGGCGCGGCTGGCTGAGATGGTCGAGCGCGGCGATGTCGAGATGAATCTCGACTATCAAGTCGGTCTCCGATGCCGCTGGCTGCTCGGTGATTTTCGCCACTTGATCGAAGTGCTGCGCGGCGCGCCCGCGGGCTATCCCGGCGCGTTTCCTTCAAGGCTCGCGACGCTTGCGAAGATTTGTATTCCGGTGCGCGGCACCCTGCACGATAATTTCACGCGGCGCGATCCGCTGCCCGAGCTTGGCGACTGGCTCGACTTTCTAACGCGGCGCTTGCCCGCGGGATTGAAGCAGCAGGCAAGCAGGCGCGAAACAAGCGACGACCATGCGGCGGCAGCATCGCAGTCGGTGATTTGAGATGAGCGACGGAGTAATGATTAAAGGCGCGATCCACGTTCACAGCACCTACTCGGATGGCGAGTTTACACTGGCCGAGCTACGCGAAGTCTACGCGGCGCTCGGCTGTGGCTTTGTGCTGATGACCGATCACGCCGAAGACTTTGACGCCGCCAGACTTGCAGACTATGTCGCCGAATGCGCGCAGCTTTCGGACGGGCGTTTCCGTTTCGTCGCCGGGCTTGAGTTCAACTGTGATCGTCGCATGCACGTGCTGGGCTTCGGCGTCACACGGCGGACTGTAGCGACCGACCCGCAAGCCGTCATTCGCCACATCAAAGACGAAGGCGGCGTGGCGGTGATTGCTCACCCGATGGACAGCGCCTTTGAGTGGATTGAATCGTTTGATGAATTGCCGCATGGCATCGAAACCTGGAACTCGAAATATGATGGCCGCATGGCACCGCGCCCGCAGACTTTCGCGCTGCTCAATCGCCTGCAACAACGCGAGCCGCGGATGCGCGCTTTCTATGGTCAGGATTTGCATTGGAAGCGCCAGCATCGCGGCCTGTTGAATTGCTTACAGGTGAAAGGTGCCGAGCGCGAAGCGGTCTTGAGCGCGTTTGAGCGCGGCGACTATTTCGCGATGAAAGACGACGCCGAATTGCCGTCGAGCGGAAAGCTGTCTGCCGAGTTGCTGGCGCGCTTCGGCAGCGAGAACCGGCGCTACGCTCAGCGGCGACAGTTAATCAAGCGGGCCAAGAAACTGATTGACCGCGTCGGCCTGCGCGTGCCCGCGCCGGTAAAGGCTCAGCTTAGACGGATCTTTTGATGACCAACGAGCGCACGACTTTTCTGATGTACCACGAGATCGAAGCCGCGGGCCGCGCGCTCTGCGACGCCGAGCCGGGCTATGTGCGCTATGCCGTGAGCGCGCCGATGTTTCGCGATCAGCTTGGACAGTTGTGGGCCGGCGGCTACAGCGGCATCAGCGTCGGTCAATGGCTGGCAGGTGAGCAAGCCGGGACGGCGGTGGTCATTACCTTCGACGACGGCTGCGAAAGCGATGCGCTCATCGCTGCGCCGCTGCTGGCGGAGGCTGGCTTTAAGGCAACCTTCTATGTCATCGCCGGGCGCGTCGGTCAGCGCGGCTATCTGTCACCCGCGCAACTGCGCGAGCTGAGCGAGGCCGGTTTCGAGATCGGCTGCCACTCGATGACGCATCGCTACCTTGATGAAGCGAACGAGGCGCAGTTGCAGGTTGAGGTGAATGAAGCGAAAGCGCGTCTGGAGCAGATCACCGGCACAGAGGTCGACCATTTTTCATGTCCCGGTGGGCGCTGGAGCCGCCGCGTGTCGCAATGGGCTTCCAGAGCCGGTTACAAGTCTGTCGCCAGCAGCCGCATTGGGGCAAATACTCCGGCCACCAGCCGCTTGAATCTGGCGCGCGTCGCCGTGCTGCGCGATTACGACAGCGGCGCCTTTGCGCGACTGGTGCGCGGCGAGGGCTTGGCCGCGCGGCACGCTCGCGCAGGGTTACTGAACGCCGCAAAAACGATTCTTGGAAATCGCGCTTACGAGCGCGTCCGCGCCCGCGTGCTCGATCAAGGTTAACCGAATTACAAAAGCATTTCCCACCGACTTGTGCCTGCTGATCTCTGAATCCTGGTGATTACCGAATTGCCAGCGCCGCTACTTTCTTGCCGACAATCTGGAAAGTCTCTTCCCAGTGGTTGACTGATAACTACCCTGGCGGCCACAAAAACGGCCTGTAGGGACTGCCGCCGACGCTCTCGCCCGTGGCACACCATATGCAATTTCTAATTACCGGCTCATGCTTTACAATGGTTGTGCCCGTTTGATCAATTCATTCGCACAGGGACCCCGCATCCGTGGACTCTTAACTTGGCAACCGAGCAACCGGCCCGCCGTCCGATGCTCGTCGTTTGAGATTGCTGGATCATCGTCACGATCCGCCCGCCGCATCGGTTGCCATTCCATCGGAGCTGCGCGCTCTGATGTGAGGTGAGAGGTTATGACAAATCAATCACGTTTCGCCCCTGCCCTTGCCCTGGCAATGGCTCTGACATTCATCCTGTTCACGTCTTACTTGCCGAATCCTTGCATCACGGTCGCCGCACAAGATGTCAGTCCGGCGGCATTGACCGAGCTTTCCATCGATAACGCTTCATCGGATAGCGCCTCGCTCAGTTGCGCTTTCGGTCTCTCCGATACGACGCAAACGCCGCGCGGTCAGGTGCAGTTTAGCTGGGCCAACAAGCTGACGCCTTCGAGCTACCCGGCGACACTTCGCGTCGTCACCATCGGCTTGAACCGGCTAGGGCCGACCGGCCAGGAAGTCCTTCCCGATCAGCTCTACCGCATCGCGATTTATGTTGACCCGGAAAGCGACGGCCCCGCCGATGGGCAGACGCCGGCAGCGACCTTTCTGGCGTGGGCGCGCGGCAGAGAGAAGGTCTTGACCTTCAACCTCGCCGTGCCGCTGACGATCACCGGCGGCAGCTTCGTCGTCGCCGTCATCGATGAGTTCAAGATCGCAGGCTTCCCCGCCGTCTATGACACGCCGGGGAAATCCACGCCCCCCGGCTCGGCTTCCTACATCAGCCAGGACGGCGGTCAGCACTGGGTCAGCCTCACCGATGTGCCGTTTTCCGGGCAGGGCCAGTGCAATCAGCCGGGCAGCTTCTTCATTCGCGCGACGATTGAAACGGGCACCGTCGCTGCCCTCAACATCACGACGATCAAAGACCCGGCGGCGGTCGAGCCCTGGGACGTCAGCATCGGCAACGGCTTCGCGCTGGTTACGAATTATGTTTCGGATAACCTGACGGTGATTACTTCACTCAACCACACCTTCACCAACGTTGCGCTCGGTGATGGGCCGGGCGGTAACAGTGACGGGCCATTCGGCGTCGTCGGGCCGGTTGCGGTCGGCCAGGGCGCGGTGGCGCCGGTCAAAGCTTATGTGACGCTATTTGGATCGAACACTATCCCGTCAAAAGAATTTCCGATTGATTATGCAAACGTCGACCAGGGGCGCGTCGTCGTCCTCAATCAAGGACCGGGCAACAGCTTCACGCCGGTGGTGACGATCAACGTCGGCAAAGGGCCGCGTTACCCGGCGATTGCCACGGCGGCGGGCAAGACCAAGCTCTACGTGCCGTGCGGCGGCGCGAATCGCGTCGACGTCATTGACACGGCCACCAATACGAAGATCGCCGAGATTCCTGTCGGCCTCGACCCATCGAGCGTCACGGTGGGGCTGGGCGGCGCGAAGCTCTACGTCACCAACTTCGGCGACGGCACGATCTCGGTCATTGATCCGAAGACCGACCGCAAGATCAAAGACATCGCCGCGCCGAGCGTGCCGGTGCCGCAGCCGTTCGGCATGGCCAGCCTCAACGTGCCGCTCGTGAACCCCTGGCGCGGCGCCATTGCGGCGAGCAACGGCAACCTCTATGTGACCTACTGGGGCAGCGCCGGCAACGCCTTCCCCAACGGGGCAGTTGTCGAATTCGATACCTGCACCGATCAATTCCTGCGCGCCATGCTCGACGATCAGACGCGCGGCACAGCGGCGGGCAGCGCCAGCGCTTCGGGGATTGCCGCACCGACCGCGCCGCTCGTGCGTGACAGCGCGACGGGAACGACGCCGGGAGCGGGCGGCGGCGGCGGGCCGTTCGGCATTGCGGCGAGCGGCACCACCAATCACCCGCTGGTCTTCACAGACGATGGCGCGGGCGTCATCGGACTGCTCGATACGCGCATCGATCAAGTCGTGTCGGTGCCGCTCGACGGTCTGAAGATGTGCGCCAGGCCGCGCGGCGTCGCCACCGGCGTTGATCCGGCTATTAACTTGCCGGTGCCGCAGTTGTTGGCGAACCGCCTGGCGGTGGTCGCCTGCGGCCAGCCGGATAACGCCGTGGTACTGGTGAGCGTGCCGCCCGAGCAGGCGCAGAGCATCGCCGGATTCCCGGTGATTGATTCGGTGACCATTGATGACAGCGTGCGCTTGTCGGGCAGCGGCTTTGAGAATGGCGATCACATCGAGGCCTTCGACCCGAGCACAGGCGCCTGCCTGACCTTCAACAAGCCGAAGAAGATCAAGAAGGACGGCAAGATATTCCTCCAACGCGGGCGGCTGAGCGACGGGCGGGCGCCGAGTGAGATCAACGGCGTGCTGATTCGTTTCGTCCATGAAGATGGCACGGTGATTCTGCTGACGCCGAGCCAGTAGGAACGACGCGGCGACACGGCGACGCGGCGATGCCGTGAAGGGAAACTTGGCAACAAGGCTTGATGTTGTTCCTTCACCGCGTCGCCTTCATGTGCAGCACGCGATGAGCCAGGCATTTCAGTTTCAGATTGCCGCCGAAGATGCAGGGCGACGGCTTGATGAATTTCTCGCCTCGCGCTTCGGCGGCCTGTCGCGCATGCGCTTGCAGAACCTGATCAAGGCGGGCGCCTGTCAGATCAATGACGAACAGATACCCCCCGGCTGGCGGCTGTTGGCGGGCGATGTGGTCAAGATTACGCTCGATGATGCGCCGCCGACGGCAATGGAGCCGGAGCCGGCGCGGCTCGACATCCTCTACGAAGATGAGCAGATCATCGTCGTCGTCAAGCCCGCAGGCTTGCTCGTCCATCCGAACAGAGGCACCAAGCGCGGCACCCTCGCCAACGCCCTCGCCTATCATCTCAACCGCGACTACTACGATGCGGCAGCCACGCTCGCGACGCCGCCGCACGGCGAAGCGCATCCGTTGATGCGGCCCGGCCTGGTCCATCGCCTTGATCGCGCGACATCGGGGGTGATGGTCGTCGCTAAAACGCAACGCGCGCTCAGCCAGTTGTCACGCCACTTCAACCGCCGCCTGGTCGAGAAGCGTTACCTGGCGCTCGTCGCCGGTGCAGTCACCGACGACGCCGGGCAATGGGATGCGCCGATTGAGCGCCGCGACGAGCAACAGCCGCACTGGTGGGTCAGCGACGGCGGCAAGCCTTCGGTAACCAACTTCATTGTGCGCGAGCGGTTCGCTTCAGCGACCCTCTTGAAGCTAGAACCGGTCACGGGGCGCACCAATCAGTTGCGTATTCACGCGGCCTACTTTGGCCACCCGATCATCGGCGATGGGATTTATGGTGTCGGGGAAGAGGGACGCGGCGACGCGGCGCGCCTCTGTCTGCACGCATGGCGGCTGGCCTTTCATCATCCGGTGACCGGCGAGTGGCGGGAATTTGTCGCGCCCTTGCCCGAAGACTTTGCCTGCTTGATTGAAGCGTTGCGTGATTAGAGCGGTATTCAATCGGGTGTAGCGCCAGCTAACCGCCTTGCGCGACATGGCAACCACAATCGAAAACGGCTCTAAGACAACAGCGAGCGCAGGGCGGCTTGAATCTCGAAGACGCGGAAGGGCTTGTTGAGTGTGGCGTCGATGCAGTCGGTTCCTGCGGCGCGCTCGCTGGCGCGCTCCGAGCCGTAGCCGCTCATCAGCACGATGCGGGTCTGCGGCTGGCGCGCTTTGATGGCGGTGGCGGCGGCGATGCCGTCTTGTTTCGGCATCGCCAGGTCTGTGAAGACAATGTCAAAGGTACGCTGCTCGACCTGTCGAAGGCCTGCTTCGGCGCTCGCCGTGACGGTCACACGATGTCCCATGTCGGTCAGCAGCGCGGCCAGCACGGTGCCAACCGGTTCCTCGTCGTCAATCACCAGCACATCAAGGCTGCGCACCGCCGCGTCGGTCGGGGTGCTGATGGTTTCATACTTCGGCAGTCGCGCTATCGGCAGCAAAATGGTGAAGGCCGCGCCGCGCCGCGGCTGGCTTTCGACATCAATGCGCCCGCCGTGGCGCTCGATGATGCGGTAGGTTTCGCTCAGTCCCATTCCCAGGCCCGACACGCCCTTGGTGGTAAAGAACGGCTCGAAGATGCGTTGCTTGACCTCTTCCGATATGCCGCTGCCGGTATCGGCAAAGCTCAATATCAGGTAGCGGTCATCCGCCGTGGCGCGCACCACCAGCCGCCCGCCCTGCGGCATGGCGTCGAGGGCGTTGAAGATGATGTTGACGAAGACTTCGCGCAGCTCCGACGGCTCACCATTGACCAGAACGGCGGCGTCCGCCTGCCAGTCGAGCTGCACCTCGTACTTGACACCGCGCGCCTCTGCGTCGTGCTGCCAGCGCGGACGCGTGATGTCAATAGCGTCCTGCACGATGTCGCCGACGCATAGCGGCAGAAAGTTGTTGGCGCGCGAGCCGCCGCGCGCGAAGTTCTGGATGCGCTCGACCATGCGCGCCGCGTCTTTGGCCGACTGCTCGACGACGCGCAGGTGGTTTTCGACTTCGGTGCCTTTGACCTTGGGGAGAGAGAGCTGTGTGTAGCCGAGCACGGCGGCCAGGGCGTTGTTGAAGTTGTGGGCGACGCCCGACGCCAGTTGCCCGAGCGCCCGCAGCTTGTCGGCCTGTAAGGCGCGCTCCTGCTCGCGCTGCTGTTCAGTGACGTCGCGCATCAAGGCGATGGCGCCGACCATCTGGTTCTGCTCATTGAAGAGTGGCGAGGCATCAACCGCCAGAAAGATGCGATGATCATCAAAACGCGTGAACCAGAGGCGCGCTTCGACGACGCGCTGTTCGCGCAGGGCAGTCTCCACCGGCAGATTTTCAATCGCGATCTTGATGCCGCGGTCGTCTGTGAAACGCTCCGTCGGCGCGTAATCGGCGGTGGTGTGGGGTGGGTTGGCGGGCAGTCCGAGCATGGCGCGGGCGCGGCAGTTGGCACGGATCAAGTTTGCCTGGCCGTCAAAGATCATGAAGCCTTCGGCCATCTGCTCGATGGTGGCGTTGAGGCTGGCGCGCTCGCGCTCGGCCTCTTCGCGGGCGCGGTAGAGCTCTGTCAGGTCGCGCGTGACCTGCACGATGCCGATCAGGTTGCCGGCCTCGTCGCTGATCGGATCGATGCTGACGGCGACCGGATAGGCAGCAATGATGCCTGAAGGCAGCTCAATGAAAGCGCGCTCCCTCTTGGATCGCAGATTACAAATCGGACAGGCAGCGGCGGAGATCGTGTCGGCGGCTTCGTGGATGATGGCACTGACCGGGCGACCGATGACCTGTTCCGGCCTCAGGCCGTTGACCTCGTAAAACGCGCGGTTGGCGCGCACCAGCCGATCCTCGCGGTCAATCAACATGACCTGGTCGGCCATCGCGTCGAAGGTCGTCTGCCATTCGTGGTGCGCGGCCTCGGCCTCGGCGCGCGCCAGTTGCTCGCGTCCGAACAGCCGGGCGTAGAGCTGGTTGATGTGCTCGGCTTCGAGGCGCGCTGCTTTCTCGCGGGCCAGCAGGTCGCTGGGCACTGGCGCGCCGCGCCGGCCTTCGGCGGGAGCGACAGCAGTGAACAGCACGCAGCGCTCGCCGTGGAACTCGACCGGCACCGCCACGAACCGCATGGCCACGGCTTCGCCTGACTTCGTGTAAAGAGCGACTTTCTGGCCGGTCACGGCATGGCCTGCGCGCAGGCGGCGGGCGGCTTCGCGGCGCTCTGTGGCTGAGCGCCATAGCACTTCCGCAACCGCTTCGCCAATCAGCTCGTCGCGCCTATAGCCGGTGATCTCAAAGAAGGCGTCATTCGCCTCCAGCAGTCGCCCTTCCTTGAGGGTGATAATGGCGTGCGGGTGTGGGGTCGCCTTAAAGACAATGGCAAACAGGTCTTCCGCGTCGCCCGCCATGTTCTCCTGTTCCAGTTTGCTTCTCATAAGGGCGTCGCACCCTGAGCGAATGCCGGTCAGCGACCGCGTTGCGCAGGGGTGCAGTAATGACTTAATCGGTCTCGCCGACGATAAAATGTTGGGGAGTTTTCATACAGAGCTGCTGCCGACGTGCCACAGCTCATGCTGACGAGCTTGTGATTGATATCGAGAAGCCGCCACTACGGCTTTCGTTGTATTTCCTAATGATGCCGGCGAAAAAGAGGGGAGGAACAAACCACTCGCCGGACGCGTTCGGCATCTTGCCGCCTCGATGCTATGCCTGATTTACGCATCTCCATACAGGCACAGCATCAGGTTCAGCAGATGCCAGATTCTAGCATCCATACAGACTTTGCGCCATTCAATCGTTGCGCCGCGTGGCTTTCCGCTGCGGCGGCGGTCGTGTAGGATAAGTGATAAGTGACGAGTGATGAGTGATGAGTAGTGGTGGCTGTGATTCGCACCTTTTCGCCAACTTATTACTCATCACTCATCATTCGTCACTTGAAAGAGGAGACCCACGATGGGGGAAGATTTTCAAAGCGATCAGGATTTTGCGCTCGGCGCGGCAGACTTCGGCTCCGAGCGGGAGTATAAATTACACTGTTTGCGCCATTCGACTTCGCACATCATGGCCGCCGCCGTGCAGCAGGTCTTTCCCGAAGCGAAGTTCGGCATTGGCCCGCCGATCAAAAACGGCTTCTATTATGATATGCAATTGTCGCGGGCGCTGACGCCGGAAGACCTCGAAGAGGTCGAGCGGCGCATGAAGCAGATTGTCAAAGAGAATCGCGAGTTTCATCGTGACAACTGGGACAAGCCACAGGCGCTCGATTTCTTCGGTGCGCACCACCAGGATTTCAAGCTTGAGCTGATCAATGGCATACCGTCCGAGACGGTGTCGATCTACAGCATCGGCGAGTTCACAGACCTCTGCGCCGGGCCGCATGTCCGCCGCACCGGCGAGTGCAAACACTTCAAGCTTACCTCGGTCGCCGGCGCTTACTGGCGCGGCAACGAAAAGAACCCGATGCTCCAGCGCATCTATGGCACCGTCTGGCCGACGAAAGACGAGCTTGAAGAGCATCTGCACAATCTTGAAGAAGCCCGGCGGCGCGATCATCGGCGTCTGGGCCGCGAGCTAGAGCTATTCATGCTGCACGAGTGGGCGCCGGGCGCGACCTTCTGGCTGCCCAAGGGAACTGTCGTCTATAACACTTTGCAAGATAAGATGCGACGGCTGCTGCGCCACAACGGCTACGTCGAAGTCAAAGCGCCGCTGCTCGCCAACGAGCAGTTATTCAAGACTTCGGGTCATTGGCAGCACTACAAAGAAGATATGTTCATCGTTGACGATGAAGAGGCGAAGGCGGCACACAAAGAGAATGCCGAGTTCGCGCTCAAGCCGATGAACTGCCCCGAAGCCATGCTGATCTTTGGCGCCAAGCGGCGCAGCTATCGCGAGCTGCCCTTGCGGCTGGCCGAACAGAGCGTGCTGCACCGCAACGAGCGCGCCGGGGCACTCTCCGGGCTGACTCGTGTGCGACAGTTCCAGCAGGACGACGCGCACATCTTCGTCACCGAAGCGCAGATCGGCGACGAGGTGAACCGCTTATTGAACCTGGTGGCGCGCGTTTATAAAGCGTTCGATATGCCGTTCCGCTTCGTGCTTTCGACCCGCAACCCGGAAAAGTTCATGGGCGACGTGGCGGTGTGGGATAAGGCCGAAGCGATGCTGCGCGACATGCTTGAGCAGAGCAAGCTGGAATACAGCATCGCGGCGGGTGATGCGGCGTTTTATGGGCCGAAGATCGATCAAATGGTGATGGACTCGCTCAAGCGCGAGCATCAGTTGGGAACGATTCAGCTCGACTTTCAACAGCCGTTGAACTTCGACCTGACCTACGCCAACGAGCACAACGCCGAGTCGCGCCCGGTCGTTATACACCGGGCGATCTATGGCTCGTACGAGCGCTTCATCGCCATTCTGATCGAGCACTACGCCGGCGCCTTTCCGGTGTGGTTCGCGCCGGTGCAGGCGAAGGTGCTATCGATTTCGGAGAAGACTGCCGATTACGCCCGGCAGGTCTACGAGCGCTTGATGGCGGAAGACCTGCGCGTCGAGCTTGACGCGCGCGACGACAAGATCGGCGCAAAGATTCGCGACGCGCAGCTGGAGAAGGTGCCTTACATGCTGGTCGTCGGCGCCAAGGAAGCCGAAGCCGGTGCGGTCGCCGTGCGCTCACGCGAGAAAGGCGACGAAGGCGCGGTGCCGCTCGCGGAGTTCGTCGCCCGCATCAAGTCAGAAGCCAGCTTTGAATACTAGGGGCTGGGGGCTAGGGACTAGGGGCTAGGGTCAGAAGAGCGTAATAGCAATTATCGCCGAATCACTTCCGGCCCTAGTCCCTAGCCCCTAGTCGCTGATCCCTACCCCTATGACGCAAGTCATCCAGATCAACCGCGCACATCCCGAAGCACAGCTCATCGAGCAGGCCGCCGCCGTCATTTGCGATGGCGGTCTGGTCGCATTTCCCACGGAAACCGTTTATGGCCTGGGTGCGGACGCCATGAGCGAGCCGGCGGTCAGGCGCATCTTTGCAGCGAAAGGCCGGCCCGCCGATAACCCGCTCATCGTCCATGTCAGCGACCGCCAAATGCTCGACCGTGTCGCCGCCGAAGTAGGCGAGCAGGCCGAAAGCTTGATCGAAAAATACTGGCCCGGTCCACTGACTCTGGTGCTGAAGCGGAAGGCCGATGTTCCTGCTTCAGTCTCAGCAGGGTTGCCGACGGTTGCCGTGCGCATGCCGGACCACGCCATCGCGCTCGCATTGATTCAAGCCGCGCGAACGCCAATCGCTGCGCCGAGCGCCAACCGTTCGGGGCGGCCAAGCCCGACGAGCGCCGCGCATGTGCTTGCCGATCTCGACGGGCGCATCGAGATGATTCTCGACGGCGGCGCAACCGCCATCGGCATCGAATCCACTGTGCTTGACATGACCGGCGACGTGCCGATGGTGTTGCGGCCCGGTTGGATTACTGAAGACCAGATCGCCGCGGTCACGGGAGCGGTCACACACGCTGCCGCGCCCGCCGCGTTGCAGCGCTCGCCGGGCACTCGCTATCGCCACTACAGCCCGCGCGCCCGCGTCGTACTAGTCGAGCAGCGCGCGACGGCGTCGCTCGAAGCGATTTGTAAAGCCCATCTCAAAACCGCAACCGTCGGCTTCATCGGCCACACCGCGTTGGCAATTGACGCCGCGAATTTTCAAGCGCTGATCTTGCGAGCTGAGGCCGCGGATTACGCCGGCAACATCTATGCGGCGTTGCGCGAGATGGACGAGCGCGGCGCCGGCGTTGTCATCGTCGAAGGCATCAGCGACGCGGGCGCGGGCGCGGCGGTGATGGATCGCTTGCGCCGCGCTGCCTCCGAGATTATCAGCGCATAACGCGCCTTTCGTAATGCGCGTGGTGGTCGCCGGGCTTATAATCAAAACCGACAGGAGACATCATGCAAGCACTCAAGAAACCGTCACTCACCGAAGATGGGTTGCAGTACGTCAGCGATGCGCCCGAGCCTCGCGTCGGCCACCGCGACGTCAAGATTCGCGTCGAAGCCGCCTCCATCTGCGGCACCGACCAGAGCATCTATCAGATCACTTCGCGACAGGGGGTGCGCGACGAGATGCTGGCCTATAACGGCGGCGACGTCGCCGGCTATCAGCCGATCATCATCGGCCATGAGTACTGCGGCGAGGTCGTCGAGCTTGGCGAAGACGTTGATCCGAGCCTGGTCGGCAGCGGCGATTACGTCACCAGCGAAATGCACATCGCCTGCGGCCATTGCCAGCAGTGCCGCACCGGGCAGCGCCACATCTGCATGAACATTCGCGTCAAGGGGCTGCACCTCGACGGCGCGTTTGCGCAATACGTCGTCGTGCCGTGCGAGAACGTCATCAACCTCGAAGCCTTCGGCGGGCGCAACGTCATCCCGCCACGCTTCGGGGCGTTTCTCGATGCGCTCGGCAATGCCGTTCACACCGTCATGGAAGGCGACATCGAGGGCAAGACGGTGGCGGTCCTCGGCTGCGGCGCGCAGGGATTAATGGCGACCGCCGTAGCGCGCACGCTGGGCGCAACGCGCATCTACGTCACCGATTATTCAAACCCACAAGGTCGCTTTGGCCCGCAACTGCTCGCCAGCCGCTTCGAGATGGCGCGCGAGCTTGGCGCCGATTTCTGCTTCGACACCAACGAAGAGGCCGCGCCCGGCCAACGCGCGCAATTGTTCGAGCGCGCTCGCAGCGAGCACGGCGGCGGCATTGATGTGATTCTGGAGATGAGCGGCGCCGAATCAGCTTATAACGATGCCGGCGGGCTGGTGAAGAACGGCGGGCAGATTTTGCTCTTAGGGATTCCGGCGCGTCCGCTGCGCTCGTTTGATTTCGGCAAGTACGCTGTCTGGAAAGGCGTGACGATCAAAGGCATTTTCGGGCGGCGTATGTTCGAGACCTGGTACGCCATGCTCGACCTGCTGGCGTCGGAAAAGTCGCAACTGAAAGCCCGCCTCGAAAAGATCATCACCCGCGAGACAGTGCCGCTTGCGGACTTCGAGCGCGGCTTTGAAATGGTGCGCTCGCACCAGGCCGTCAAGCTGTTGCTCGCGCCCAACAACCAGAAATGATGAAGGATGAATGATGAACTGCCGGAGGGCAGGCGGCAGGCTTAAGGCTGCCGTAAGCCTACTGCGCCCATTAAAATGGGACTGGTCTCTTTAATTCATCATTCATCATTTCTCATTCATCATTTCCATCTAGCGGCTTCAGCTCGCCGAAGATTGTCGGGAGCAACTCCGAGACGGTCGGGTGAATGTGCATGGCGCGCTGGATGACCGTGTAGGGCGCACTGGCGTACATTACGTCGAGCAGTATATGAATGATCTCGTCGCACTCGATGCCTAACAACGACGCGCCGAGTATCGCTTTGCTCTCGGCGTCAACGACGATCTTCATAAAGCCCGCGGTTTCGCCCTTCTCAACGGCGCGACCGACGCGCGCCATCTCGCGCTTGCCGATCAAGGCTTTTCTCCCCGACTGCCGCACTTCTGATTCTGTCATCCCACAGCGCCCGAGCGGCGGATCGATATACAGCGCGTAAGCCGTGATGCGATCCGAAACGCGGCGCGGGTCGTTGTCGAGCAGGTTCGCCGCGACGATTTCATAATCGTTATAAGCCGTGTGTGTGAACGCGCCCTTGCCGTTGCAATCGCCGAGCGCATAAACCCCCGCGGCATTGGTGCGCAATTGATCGTCGACTTTGATATAACCGCGCTTGTCGGTTTCGATGCCGGCTTTGTCCAATCCCAAATCATCGGTGTTCGGCACGCGCCCCACGGCTAAGAGCAGGTGCGAGCCGATGATCTGTTTATCCGGGCTGTCGCAATCGATGTTGACAGCAACGCCTTGGGCGTCAGGCGCAACCCCGATGCAGTTGGCGTTCAGGCGAATGTCTATGCCTTCATCTTCGAGAATCGTTTTGATGGCGTCTGAAACGTCTTCGTCTTCGCGCCCAATCAAGCGCGGCATCTTCTCGATGATGGTGACGCGGCTGCCGAAGCGCCGGTACATCTGCCCGAACTCCAGACCAATGTAGCTGCCGCCGACGATGACCAGATGTTCGGGCAGAAAATCCACTTCCATCATGCTGGAGTTGTTCAGGGAGTTTACTTCGCTGAGGCCGGGCATCGGCGGCGCGTAAGCGCGGCCCCCGACGTTGATGAAGAGGTGATCGGCTTCGAGCAATTCATCACCGACACGCACCGCGTGGGCCGATTCAAAGCGCGCGTGGCCTTCGTAGACCGTGATGCCTGCGGTCGTCCGCATCCACTGTTCGACGCCGGTGTTCGAGCGCCGCACGACTTCATCTTTGCGCGCTTTGACCCGTTGCATGTCAACGCTGATTCGGTCGTCAATCAGAACGCCGTAATCGCCGGCGCGGCGCGCGACATAAGCGGTGCGGGCGCTGGCGACCAGCGTCTTGGTCGGGATGCAGCCGTTGTTGACGCAGGTGCCGCCAAAGCGTTTACGCTCGGCCACGGCGACGCGCCAGCCGGCGCCCGCCAGCCGCGCCGCCAGCGGCGGCCCCGCCTGTCCCGTGCCGATAATGATCGCGTCGTATTGTGTCGCCATGCGGTTTGCCTCCCGTGCGTAAAAGGTGAGGGCTAAAGTATAACCCGGCGCAATGTCCTGGGTCATATGCTTGTATCGGCGCGTGCCGGCGATTTATTCCCGCCGTCGCGGTTTGAACAAGCCCGCCGGCGCGGGTAAGCTAGAGAATCGCTCCATCACATCGCTTATCGGAGCCGTGATGATACGCCATCTTGAAACCATCAGGAGCATGCCATGAATCCCAACGAACTTTATTCGACGCTCACCCGCGAACTCGATCAGATCAAAGAAGCCAAGACTTTCAAGTACGAAGTGCCGCTTGAGAGCGAGCAGGGCGGCACAGTGACGGTTGATCATCAGCGCGTCGTCATGCTCGCTTCAAACAATTATCTCGGCCTGTCGAATCACCCGCGCGTCAAAGAAGCGGCGCATCGCGGCCTTGATGAATGGGGTTACGGCCTGGCGAGCGTGCGCTTCCTGTGCGGCACCGAACCGATTCACCTTGAATTAGAGCGGCGCATCGCGCGCTTTGTCGGCTGCGAAGCGGCGATCCTGCACTCGTCATGCTTTGCCGCCAACGAAGCCTTCTTCGCGGCGCTCTTAGCCAACGATTTTGGCCAGTCGAATTATCAAGACGTTATCTACAGCGATATGCTCAATCACGCCAGCATCATTGACGGCGTGCGCTTGTGCCGGCAGATCGCCAAGCCGACCGTGTCGCGCCTCTATCGCAGCCGCGACCTTGACCACCTGCGCGAGATGCTCGCCGAAGACCGCGACAAGAATTACCGCATCAAGATCATTGCCACCGACGGTGTCTTTTCAATGGAAGGATTGCTAGCGCCGCTTGCCGAGCTGGTCGAGATTGCCCGCGAGAATAACGCGCTGCTGTTTGTTGACGAGTCGCACGCGACCGGCGCGCTCGGTCGCACCGGTCGCGGCACGCCCGAAGAGCTTGACGTCTATGGCGAGATTGACATCATCACCGGCACCTTCGGCAAAGCGTTGGGCGGCGCCTCGGGCGGCTTCATCGCGGGGCGCGCGCCGCTCATCGAGTTCCTGCGCCAGAAGTCGCGGCCTTACACTTTCTCGAACACCATGCCGCCGTCGGTGGTTACCGGTTCCATCGAAGCCTTGAACCTGATTGAAAACGATCCCTCGATTGTCAACACCTTGCACGAGAACACCGAATACTTCCGCCGCGAGATCGTCAATCTGGGCTTCACGATCATCGAAGGCCGTCACCCGATTGTGCCGGTGATGCTGGGCGAAGCGGCGGTGGCTCAGGACATGAGCCGCGAGCTGCTCGGCGAAGGCGTTTACATCAAGGGCCTGTGGTACCCGGTGGTGCCGAAGGGCGAGGCGCGCTTGCGGTCGCAGATTTCCGCCGCTCACACGCGCGACGACTTAGACCGCGCGCTTGCGGCGTTTCAGAAAGTCGGTCGCCGCCTCGGCGTAATCGCCTAGCTTGATGTCGGGGTGGGAGCCATCCCGCCCCGATTTATCACATCTTTTTCACACCGTTTACAACTTGTTACAACGCCCGCGAAACCTCTCTCTCCGCCACCTCGTTATCGAAGTGTCAGCACTCAAGCCACTCTAAGTTAATCGCGCTCGCGGTGCCCCGATTGCGCGAAGTTCAAGACCAATCCACAAGGAGCAAGAGATGAAGATCAGCCAGTTTCTCTTCCGCACCGCCGTCTGCCTGTCGCTGACCGGCGCGCTTGCCGCCGGCGCCTTTGCGGCGGGCAAGGCCAATGGCAAGCGCTTTGAATTCACCACCAAATCGAAAGAAGCCCGCGAGGCCGTTGCGCAGATTGTCTACAAGATCGAGACCTTCCAGGGCGGCCCCGACATGAACGCCATCGCCCGCAAGGCCGTCGAAGCCGATCCGAATTTCGCCTTCGGCTATTACCTGCTGGGCACCACTGCCGCCACGCCGCAGGAAGCCAAGCCGAGCATTGATAAGGCCGTCGAGCTGGCCAAGAGCGCCTCGGAAGCCGAGCGCCGTTACATCGAAGCCGTGCTGATTGCGCGCTCGCCGACGAAGTTCGCCGACTCGGTGCCGATCTTCCTTGACCTCGCCAAACAGTATCCCGAAGAGCGTATGGTGCAGATGCTGCTCGGCCAGGTCTACACAGGCATGGGCAAGCTCGATGATGCCCGCGTCGCCTTCGAGCGCGCCGCCCAGCTCGACGGCAGCACGCCGCGCGTTTACACCTTCCTCGGCAACCTCGCCCTGCTGAAAGGCGACTACGGCAAAGCCCGCGAGCTGTTCAAGGCGTCGCTTTCAAAGAAAGCCCCCAACACCGCGCCCTTCGGCCCGAATTATGGCATGGCCTACCTCTATGTCTACGAAGGCAACTTCAAGGAAGCGATCAAGACGCTCGAAGCCTATGGCAACGAGTACATCAAGACCGGTCAGGAGAAAGTCTTTCCGTCGGTCTTCATCTGGAATTCCATCGCCCGCCTGCACCTCGAATATGGCGACGCCAACGAAGCGCTGAAGTATTACGAGAAAGGCTACGCCACGGTGCCCGACAGCTCGATTGATGACATGCAAAAGAAGATCTGGCTGGGCCGCCTGCATCACGGCAAGGGCCGCGCGCTGGCCAAGCTGGGCCGCGCCGACGAAGCCTGGAAGGAAGCCGAGCTGATCAAGCAGATGATCGAGCAGGGCGGTGAAGACGGTAAGCAGTTCTGGCCCTCGTATCATTACATCGCCGGCTATCTGAAGCTCGAAGCCGGTAAAACCGACGAGGCGCTAGAGCACCTGAAGCAGCAAGACATGACCGACCCATTCCACAAGCTGCTGCTGGCGCGGGCTTATGAAAAAGCCGGCAACACCGCCGAGGCGCAGAAGCTCTACAAAGAGATCACCGAGTTCAGTCAGGTGACCTTAGAGCGCGCCCTGGCTTACCCGGAAGCGAAGAAGAAGCTGAAAGCGTGACGCGCGCAACGATAGCATGTGGTGCAAGCTAACCGCTTGCGCTTGGCTCTGCGCAAGCGGTTAGCTTGCGCCAGTTCACGAGCGACTCTAGCGGGGTGGTCAACCGACCACCTCGCTGTTTTTATCGCCGGTTTGAAAATCATTAGCCCGCCGCTTAGACTTATCCTTCGCATGAGAAAAACACTCGCCACGCTGCTGGTCGCGCTCACCCTGTGCGCGACCTTGTCCTTGTCGCAAGCGCAATCCTTCCGCGTTCCGTACACCGAGTTTCAACTCGACAACGGCCTGCGCGTCGTGATGTCCATAGACACTGCCGCGCCGGTCGTCGCCGTCGCCGTCTATTACGATGTCGGCTCGCGCAACGAAGTTCGGGGCCGCACAGGCTTCGCTCACCTGTTCGAGCACATGATGTTTCAAGGCTCGCAAAACGTCGGCAAAGGCGAGCATTTCAAGTACGTCGAAAGCAATGGCGGTTACCTGAACGGCTCGACGCACGTCGATTTCACCAACTACTTCGAGTTTCTGCCGTCGAATCAGCTTGAGCTGGCGCTGTGGCTCGAAAGCGACCGCATGCGCTCGTTGAAGATCACGCCGGCCAATCTTCAAAATCAGAAAGAAGCGGTCAAGGAAGAGAAGCGCTTGAATTACGACAACCAAGCGTACGCGCCGGCGCTTGAGCAGATGGACGAGATGGTCTTTCATAACTGGGCGAATGCGCACTCGACCATCGGCTCAATGGCTGACCTCGACGCCGCAGGCATCGGCGACGTGCAGCAGTTCTTCGACACTTACTACGCGCCGAACAATGCCGTGCTGGCCATCGCCGGCGACATTGACCCGGCGCAGACCGAAGCCCTGGTGCGCAAGTACTTCACCGGTATCCCGCGTCGCGCCGCGCCGCCACCGGTTAACGTGTCCGAGCCCGCCGGCGTTGTCGAGCACAAAAAAGTCGTTGATGATCCGCAAGCCGACACGCCCGCCGTAGCCCTTGCCTGGAAGACGCCCGACCGCCGCGAGCCGGACTTTTATGCCATCGCGCTGTTGAAAGCCATTCTCTTTGACGGCGACAGCTCGCGGCTTTATCAAGCGCTGGTCAAGAAGGCCGCCGCCGCGCTCGAAGTTCGCGGCACGCTCGAAGAGCGACGCGGGCCGGGCCAACTTGCCGTCTTCGTCGTCCACAAGGCCGAAGTCAAAAGCGAAGCGGTGCAGGCCATCATTGAAGCCGAGATCAGTCGCATCAAGCGCGACGGCATCTCGGCAGACGAGCTGGCCAAGGCGAAGAATCAATATCGCCTGGGCCGCTTCACCTGCGAAAGCTCAATCGAATGCACCGGCCTGCAAACCGCGCTCGGTCGCGCACTAGAGCTGGCCGAGTCTATTCTGTTCGACGGCGACCCGGCGCTCATCAACACAGAGCTGGATCGCTATTATGCCGTCAATGCCGAGCAGGTGCGCGCCGCCGCGCGCCGTCTCTTTGTCGAATCGAATCAAGCCGTCCTATTCATCCGTCCCGCGAAACCGCAATGAACAGCCTGCGCAAATCTCTATCACTCGTCATCGTGCTGGCGCTTGGGCTCGCGTCGGTGAGCGCCTTCGCACAAGATGACGCAACGAAAAGCCTGTGGCAGCGCCCGCCCACGCCCGGCCCTGCGCGTCCCTTGCGCATGCCTACCGCTCGCGAGAGCCGCCTCGATAACGGACTGACGCTGTTGCTGATCGAAGATCACCGCGCGCCGCTCGTCACGCTGGCCGCCGGCGTCGCGCAAAAGATTCGCTGGCGTAACAGCGTCGCCGAGATGACTAGCGAGATGACGCTCGTCGAAGCAACGGCGGATTTGCTGACGGAAGGCGCCGGCGAACCTTTTGCCCGCGCCGTCGAATCGCTCGGCGCGCAGGTGGATTCGCATGCCGGCGCCGATTACGCGATTCTGACCGGCGTGGTGATTGCCGAAAATGCCGAGCGACTGCTGCCACTTTTCGCAGAGGCGCTGGCGCATCCCCGGTTTCTCGCTGATGAAGTCACACTCTACAAGAACAGCCGCATCGATAAGCTCGACGTCGAGCGGCAGGAGCCGGACTTTCTGGCGCGCGAGAATTTCAACCGGCTCATCTACGGCGCGCACCCTTACGCCTTCAGCGCGCCGACGCCCGTAACCGTGCGCGCCCTGTCGCGCCCACGCATCGAGCAGTTCTACAAGGCCGCTTACTCGCCCGCCGACACGGTCGTCATCATCGTCGGCGATTTCGACGCCGCTCGCATGCAGGCCACGGCGCAGGCGACGCTGGGCCGCTGGCATATTGCAGGTCAAGCCGCCCATCGTGCGCCGAGACAGACTGGTGCGCTGCAAGCCCGCCAGCCTGTCAAGATAATTGCTGCCACAAAACCCGCGGCGGCGCGGCGCATCTACCTGATCGACCGGCCCGGTTCGGCGCAGGCAAATTTTCGCATCGGCAATCTGGCCATCGGGCGCGGCGACAAGGATTACTATGCGCTCGAAGTGGCAAATGCCATTCTCGGCGACGGCACAGGCTCGCGGCTCTTTCAAAACATTCGCGAGCAGCAGGGATTTGCTTACGATGTCGCAAGCGCCTTGAGCGCGATGAAGACCGGCGGCGCATTCTTCGGCTTTGCGCAATCGCGTACCGAAGTCACGCCGGCGGCCATCCGCGCCATGCTCGCGGAGTTCGAGCGGATGAGAAATGCCGAGGTCTCAGCCGAAGATTTAGAGAACGCCAAGCATTACCTGGAGGGATTATTTTCGCTGTCGCTGGCGACACAGAATGGCATCGCTGACGAGCTGCTGACGATGAAGCTGATCGGGCTGGGCAAAGACTATCTGAACGATTATCGCGCGCGCATCGAAGCCGTCACCGCCGCTGACGTGCAACGCGTCGCTCGCCGCTACGTCCGCACCGACGACGCAACGGTGGTGGTCGTCGGCGACGCGGCGCGATTGCGCCAGGAGCTGGCGGCGCTCGGCACCGTCATGATGGTCAACTCGAAAAGCGCGACGCGGAGACATGGTGACGCGGCGACGCGGCGATGAGGAGGCTTGCAAGTTGCCGGGACTGGTGCGCGCTCTGTCTGGACTCATTGCATCGGACGCGCGCCTGATGAACGGGATTGGTGCGTTTGTCGCTACAGACAGCGCCGCAGGGTGGGCACAGTGGTTGCACTTATAAGATCGTGACGGCTTAGGCCGGCAATCTTATGACCACCTGGAAGGAGGGAAGGTAGCGATGAATATGATCGATATGCTCATGCAGGAGCACCAGGAAGCCGCCAGCATGATGGATCAGATTGAAAGCGCCGACCAGGGCGATGCCTCGGTCATGACGACCTTCAATCAGTTGAAGCAGGCGTTGATGATGCACATGCAGGCCGAAGAGCAGATCTTCTACCCGGCGTTGCGCAGCAACGACCAGACCGAAGACCAGATCGGCGAATCGTTCGAGGAGCATCAGGAAGTCAAAGACATGCTCGCCGAGATGAGCGGCTTGCAGGCGGGCAACGAAGAGTTCATGGGCATGATGGGCGACTTGCGCGAGTCGGTCGAGCATCACGTCGAGGAAGAAGAGAACGAGCTGTTCCCGAAAGCTCGGAAAATTCTCGGTGACAGCCGCCTCGAAGAGATGGGGCAGCAGATGATGCAGATGAAGCAGGGCAAGTCGGCCACCGCGACGCCGACGCGCCGCTAAGCGTATCCGCATGTTGCCACCAGGCGGGGCGCATCACTTTGCCGCGTGGCAAAGTGATGCGCCCAGCGCGGCTTACTGCTTGAAAGGGAGTTCCCGGCCACGGGCGCTGACGCGCTCGACGGCGACGATGCGCCCGCCTCTCACGATCAACGCGTGATCAAAATTATTCACCGTCGGGCAGATGTGCATGGGCACGAGATAAAGCGCCTTGCCAATCTCCGGCAGGCTCGCACCGCCAGCCATATCGATGGGTAAATGCTCTTCGCTCGGCTTGGCCGGCGTAAGTTCTTCGTGGCCAAGCACGCGGCAGGTCGGCGTGCCGGCATCCGCTGAAACCGTTTTGTGGCCCGCATCACAGGTGACGCGCCGCCCCGCTGGTTGTGAAACGACTGTTGAAACGACAACTGCCGCCGGGCGGTAGCCATACTCAGCGGGCAACTGGCTCAGGCTTGTGCAATCACAGTAGACCACCGTTCCCGGCGATGCGCGGTGCGTAAAGGATGCTTCATTAAAAGCTGAATAAGAGAGCGTGCAGGGAAACGCCGGCGTCCCGGCGGTGACGACTTCAGCGACCTTGAGGCCCGCCTGCGTCAGCGCCGTGATGATTTCCATCAGCCGGTCGTAACCGCGATGCGCGAGCGCTTCACGCTCGGCCATCTCGTATTTCGCCAGGTGTCCGTCATAGTAATGCAAGCCACGAAACGCCTGACCGCTGGCTTGAATAGCTTCGGCGAGGCGAAGGATTTCGCCGAGCGCATCTTGCTCGACGCCCGTGCGATCCATGCCGGGATTGACATCGATGAACAGGCCGACCGGGCTGCCGCGCCATGCGTCAACCTGCGCGGCGGATTCAACCAGCGCCGAGATGCGCACGGCAGGGAATTGCTCGGCCAACTCGCAAACGCGCCGCGCATTGGCGCCGACTGCCGGGTAGGCCAGCAGCACGTCTGCGGCTCCGGCCTCGCAGACCGTCAACAGCTCAAGTGTGGTGGAGCATTTGAAGTGCGAGACACCGCGCGCCGCCCATTGCCGCATCACCGATAGCAGCTTCGCCGTCTTGACGTGAGGCCGCAAACGGTTCGCATCGCCGCCGACAAGCCGCAGCGTCGTCTGAATGTTGGCGTCAACCATCTCAGGGTAGATGGCCAGCGCCGGCGTCATCACCTCGCTGGCTTCGTGGATGCGATACGCTTCTACGTCGAAGCCTGCAATCATTCGTATTCCCTCGCCGCGTCGCCTCGGTCTCCGCGTCCCCGCGTCACGCCTTCGCGTCACACCTTCGCGTCACGCCTTCGGGTGGGCCTTGTCGTAGACCCGCATCAGTTGTTCGGCGGAGACCTGCGTGTAGATTTGCGTCGTGGACAATCGCGCGTGACCGAGCAGCTCTTGAATCGAGCGCAGATCGGCGCCCGCCGACAGCAGGTGCGTCGCAAACGAATGGCGCAGCGCGTGCGGACTGACGCCGTGCGCCAGCGCGCATTCCTTGACGTACTTGTCGAGCATGCGCGCCACCGAGCGCGTCGTGATGCGCGTGCCTTGATAATTCAAGAAGATCGCCAGCACGTCGCGCTCAGACTCTGTCGCTTCGATGAGCAATTCGCCGCGCACGCCGAAGTAGACTTGCAACGCCTCTTTGGCTTTCGAGCCGAACGGCACGATGCGCTCTTTGCGCCGCTTGCCGCGCAGCCGCACCGTCTCGTTCCTGAAATCCACATCGTCGAGGTTCATCCCCGCCAGCTCGGCGACGCGGCAGCCAGTCGCATAAAGCATCTCCAGAATGGCGCGGTCGCGTTTGCCCAAGACCGTGTCGGTGTCGGGCGTTTCGATGAAGCGGATGACGTCTTCGACCTGCATCACCTTCGGCAGCTTTTTTTCGAGCCGCGGGCTCGAAACCAGCTTCGCCGGGTTCATCTCTAACACCTGCTCGCGGCAGAGAAACTTGAAGAACGTCCGCAGCGTCGCGAGTTTCCTTGCGATAGATGTCTTCTTGCGCTTCTCCTGGTAAAGCCGCGAGAGGTATTCGCGGATGGTGATGTGATCGATCTGCTTGACGTCGACCTCGCGGCGGCTGCCCGATGCGTCTACAGGGCAGATGAAATCGAGGAACTGTTCGAGGTCGCTCATGTAATTGCGCAGCGTGTGCTCGCTGACGTTGCGCTCATACTTCAAATGATCGCCGAAACGAGAAATGTATTCTTGCATTGCGGGACTCCCAAAACCGCGGCTCGCCAAAACGGGGATGGCTCCATTCTCATTGCTCGCCGCGCCGGCGTCAAGTCGCGCCCGCTTACCCGCCTGGGTGAGGCTTTGGAATTCATTGCGCATTGTCCATTTCGTCCAGGAGACAGGCTGCATGATGCAGCCTCGCTCAACGGCTAGAAATGCGCGCCACGCCGAGGTGGCCCGCGCCGGCGAGCGAGACCTTCAAGCGATGGAGCATGACTTCTATTATGCGCAACCGGGTTATTGCACTTCTTACCGTCACCCTGATGCTTTCGTTGACTCTCGTGTCCCGCACCGCCGGACAATCCGCGTCGCAAACAGTCGCCTGGGTCAACCAGATTAACTGCACGGCGACCAGCGGCAGCCTGCAAAAAACCGGAGGCCGCGATGACACCGCTGACGCGGCGGCGCGCTCGCAACAGACGATTGCCGCCGGCGACGCCTTCTACGAATTCACCCCGGCGCAGACCAACCGCCTGCTCTTCACCGGCCTGACCCACGCCGCCATCGGCACGGATTTCGCGGAGATCGATTTCGCTTTCAAGATCACCGATTACAACGTCGCCGAGGTGCGCGAGAACAATGTCTACAAATGGGAAGTGCGCTATAACACCGGCGACATCTTCCGCATCGCCGACGAAAACGGCGTCGTCAAGTATTATCACAATGGCAGTCTGCTCTACGTCAGCCAGAAACGGCCCACCTATCCGCTGATTGCCGACACCGTCTTTGTCGCCATGAATGGGCGCATCAATAACGCCACAATCGGTGCGCTTTCAATCAATGCCGCCGCCGAGTGGCCAATGTATCAGCGCGACGCGGCGCACACAGGCTATGCCGTTGCCTCGAACATCAGCGCCTCGAACATTGCGAACCTCAGGCAAGCATGGAGCTATCAGACCGGCAGCATCGTCACCGGCACACCGGTGGTAGCGGGCGGCATCGTCTACATCGGTTCATGGGATGGGCGAATGTACGCGCTGCGCGAAGCCGACGGTCAGGTGGTCTGGAGCCTTCAGACCGATCAGGTGGTCAGCAATTGCCAAGCGACCTATGGCATAGACAGCACCGCCGCGTTTGTGGATGGCCGTCTCTATTTCGGAGCTGCCAACTGCTCGCTCTACGCGGTCAACGCCGGCAATGGAAGTGTGATCTGGCGCACGCAACTGGCCGACGCCTCAAGAGGCTGGCACCTGTGGTCATCGCCGCTGGTCTTCGACGGCAAGATTTATGTCGGCCTGGCGTCGCATTGTGACGCGCCGTGCGTGCGCGGCACCGTCTTGTGCCTGAGCGCCGCGGATGGCACAGAGTTGTGGCGCACCTACACTGCGCCCGAAGGCAGCACCGGCGCGGGCGTCTGGTCATCGTTTGCCGCCGACCCGCAGCGCCGCCTAGTCTTCGTCGCCTCGGGCAATTTCTGCGAAGGCACGGACACCTATGGCGATTCGATTCTCGCCTTCAACGCCGACAACGGCACAATCGCCTGGCAGTTCAAAAACACGGCGCGCAATCGCGACATCGAAAACCTCGACTTCGGCGCTTCGCCCGTCTTGTTTGATGTGTCGGGACAGCCGGCGCTGGCGATTGGCTCGAAAGACGGCTACTGCTATGCGGTGCGGCGCGACACGGGCGAATTGTTATGGGCGACGCAGGTGACCGATGCATCGGGCGATACCGGCATCATCGCCTCGGCGGCGGCAGCCAATGGCAAGATATTCTTCGGCGCGCGCATGGCCGGCGGCACCGGCAAAGTTGTGGCACTCGAGCAGCGCTTGGGCCAGATCGTCTGGGAGCAGCCGCAAGGCAAAGCGGTCACCGGCGCGGTGGCGGTCGCCAACGGCCTGGTCTTCAGCGGCGGCGCGGACGGACTGTTGCGGGCTTATGATGCAGAGAGCGGCACGACCGTGTGGAGCGCACAGCGCGGCGCGATGTGGGGTGGAGTTTCCGTGACCGCGGACCGCGTCTTCGTCGGCTCGAACGACCGCTCGGTTTATTCTTTCCAGTTGAATGCCATCACGCCGCAGCCGCGCGCCCAGATTACCGTGACCTCGCCCGCGAGCGGCGACCTCTGGCGCAAGAATCAGGACTATAACATCACCTGGTCAATCACCGGCGGCATCAGCCGCGTTGACATCAGTATCTCGCGCGATGGCGGCGCCACCTGGACTTCGCTGGCGACGAGCCTTGATGCCAGCGCCGGCAGCTTCAACGTGACCGCCCGCAAGCCCAAGTCACGCGATGTCATCGTGCGCGTCGCGGATTCAAGCGCCACCAGCGTCTTCGGCCTGTCGGGCACGCTCAGGATTAAATGATGAATAGACCTCGTGCGCAGTAAGAATGACGGAGGCCCCAGCCTCACTAGTGGAGCATCAATCACTCAGGCTGCTGCTTGCATCAGTCGCTCCTGCGTCCGTAGATTCGCCAACCCGTACACCGTGCGGCAGACTTGATCGTATGCTTTTTCTCGATGCCGATACTTGCTGCCCATCACTTGATACTTCTTCACTCGC
>JBJMGU010000169.1:0-20756 GCA_045807765.1 Blastocatellia bacterium | reverse complement strand
GTGCGGTCAGGCAGCGACAAGCGGAAGCCGCAGCCGCCACCGACTTGGCGCTGACGGTCTGGGCGGGCCAGGCGCTGGGCATTGAACTGTGGGTAGGCCTTGTGCATCTGGCTAAGCAAGCGATCAAACTGCGAGATGGACAGGCCCGCAAAGCGGAGAAAGTGCGGCGGACGTTTACGGAGCTTTTCGACGTTGAGCATGATTTTGTCAGTATGCAATAAGTTCGCTTATTGCGCACGAGGTCTATTCATCATTTCCTGATGATAGAATGGATGCGAGATGCCAGGCAATCAGTGGCCTCGATGGCTTTCGGCGGCACTATGCTCCGGCCATCGAGTGTTGCGTGGCAGCGATGACTTTGACGTTCAAAGATGCCGGATTCTTTTGAAAGGGGCAGATCAGAATGAGAAAGGCTTTCGTTGTTGTCGTGGGGTTGTTGCTGGGGACGGGCGCGGCCTACGCGCAGGATTCGCACGCCGCCCACGCCGAGCATATGACGGTTTCGATGATGGCGCAGGACTGGGCCAAGCAGAAGCTCGACAAGTCGCCGCGCCATCAGGAATGGGTGCAGGTCAAGCAGGGCAGCCGCACCGTCAACGCGTTCATCGTCTATCCCGAAGTGAAGAAGAAAGCGATGGCAGTCGTCGTCATCCATGAAATCTTTGGCCTGTCGGACTGGGTGCGCGGCGTTGCCGATCAACTGGCCGAAGCCGGTTACATCGCCATCGCCCCCGACTTGCTGTCGGGTATGGGGCCGCAGGGCGGCGGGTCGAGCGAGTTCGCCGACCGCAGCGCCGTTACCCAGGCGGTGCAGAAGCTGCCTGCGGATCAGGTGACGGCGGATTTGCAGGCGGTCGCCGATTTCGTTGTGAAGTTGCCGGCAGCCAACGGCAAGGTCGCGGTAGGGGGCTTCTGCTGGGGCGGCAGCCAGACGTTCCGCTTTGCCACCAACCGGCCCAGCCTTGTCGCGGCGTTTGTCTTCTACGGCACAGGCCCGGACAATGTCGAAGCCATCGCCCGGATCAAAGCGCCGGTCTATGGCTTCTATGGCGGCAATGATGCGCGAGTGACGGCGACGGTGGCCAAGAGCACGGAGCTGATGAAAGCGGCGGGCAAGAAGTACGAACCGGTGACCTATGAAGGCGCAGGCCACGGCTTCATGCGCTCGGGCGAAGACCCGACCGCAACCGACGCCAACAAGGAGGCGAACAAGAAAGCGCACGACGAAGCCTGGACGCGCTGGAAAGCCATCCTCAAGAAGCTCTGAGCCGTGACAGATGACGGGCGAACTTGCCGGCGAATGCCCCAACCTCGAAAACGGTTTGGCTCAGCTCGCCGGTAAGTTTGCTTGTCGTCGCGCGGATTGATTGCCGACATCTACGCCGGCATCACGTTCGATTAACCTGTCGGGCCGCAGCGCCTGGATCGTGCGCCGCTAGCCATCCTCCTTCAAACCCCCTGATACACATCACGCAGCAAGGCGGGCAACCTCTTCGCCGCGTCTACATCTAACGCGCTCGGTGAGAGGCCAACCACCGTCACGTTGAAGGGATTCGGCGCAGCCGTTGCGATGGCGGTTTCCTACATAGCGGCTGCGTCAAAGATCGAGGCAACGCCCTCGGTCTGAGATTGTCCGTAGGCTCAGTCTATAAGCCAGAGAGGGCCGGCCCTCTACAAACCGGCAGGCAACTCGGTTTGCCTGTGTGAGCGGAGGTGTGTTTATGCAACCCAAGGTCAAGAATTTCTGTTTGCTGCTGATCGCGCTCGCCGTCTTTACGATTTCCGGTTCCGCGCAGAACCCGAAAGATCAAACACTGTCGCCGTATTTCTTCGTGCAGGGAGACCCTGGCGTAGATCGCCTGCCGCTCAAAGACACGCACGTCGCCATAGACGTTTCCGGCATCATCGCCGACGTCACGGTACAGCAAACCTATCGCAACGATGGCGCGCGGCCCATCAACGCGCGCTACGTTTTTCCTGCATCCACGCGAGCCGCGGTCTACGCCATGCGCATGCAGATCGGCGATCAAGTGATCGTCGCCAAGATCAAAGAACGCGAAAAAGCCAAGCAGGAATTCGAGGCGGCCAAACAGGAAGGCAAAAGCGCTTCGCTGCTCGAAGAAGACCGGCCCAACGTCTTTTCGATGAGCCTCGCCAATATCATGCCCGGCGATCAGGTCGAGATCGAGCTGCGCTATACCGAGCTGCTGGTGCCGACCGATGGCGTCTATGAAGTGGTCTTCCCAACGGTCGTCGGGCCGCGCTATGCTTCGCAGCCCGAATCCAGCGCGTCAACTGAAGACCGCTTTGTGAAAACTCCATACCTGCGTCAAGGCGAGAAGCCGACGAGCGGGTTTCACCTGTCGGCGAGGATTTCAGCCGGCGTTCCCATACGCGACTTGAGCTGTGCGTCGCACACCGTTGTTCCGCAATGGCAGAGCCCGAGCATTGCCGGGCTGACGTTGGACGACTCCGAGCAGGCGCAGGCGAATCGTGACTTCATCCTGCGCTACCGGCTGGCGGGCGAGCAGATCGCCTCGGGCCTTATCCTCTATCAAGGCAAAGACGAGAACTTCTTCCTTTACATGGCGCAGCCGCCGGCGCGCGTCGCGAGCGCCGACATTCCAGTGCGCGAGTACATTTTCGTGATTGACGTGTCGGGCTCGATGAACGGCTTCCCGCTTGATACGGCCAAGTCTCTGCTGCGCGAGCTGATCGGACAGTTGCGGCCTACGGATCTGTTCAATGTCGTGTTATTCGCCGGCGACGCCGCCGTGCTTTCCGAGCGCTCGCTCGCCGCAGACCCCGAGAACATCTCGAAAGCGATTGGCTTGATCGAACAGCAACGCGGAGGCGGCGGCACCGAGCTGCTCGCCGCCATTCAACAAGCCATGACGATTCCCCGACAGGCGGACGTTTCGCGCAGCGTCGTGCTGGTGACCGATGGCTATGTTTCGGGCGAGAAGGGCGTCTTCGATTACGTACGTAATCACCTCGATCAGTGCAACGTCTTCGCCTTCGGCATCGGCTCGTCGGTGAACCGCTATCTCATCGAAGGCGTAGCGAAAGCCGGTCTCGGCGAAGCGTTCGTCGTCAGTCAGGCGGAAGAAGCCGCGGCGCAAGCGACCAAGTTCCGCGACTATATTCAAAGCCCTGTCTTAACCGATATTCAATTCAGCGCCGGCGGCTTTGATATCTATGATGTGCAGCCGTCACACGTCCCTGACCTGTTCGCCGAGCGCCCGGTCATTCTCTTCGGCAAATGGCGCGGGCCGGTCGGCGGAACGTTTGAGCTACGCGGCAAGACCGGGCAGGGCGAGTACTCGACTCGTGTAGAGATCGCCGGGATTCAGCCGGATGACGCCAACCGTGCGTTGCGTTACCTGTGGGCGCGGTCGCGAATCGCTGAGCTGTCTGATTACGGCTCCGGCGAGATAGACGCAGAGCGGATCAGCGCCGTCACCGCCCTCGGCTTGCGGTACAACCTGTTGACCCCTTACACCTCGTTCATCGCGGTTCGCGAAGTCGTCAGGAATACGCAAGGGTCGGCTGAAGACGTCGATCAACCGCTGCCGCTGCCGCAAGGCGTGAGCGAGCTGGCGGTCAGCGGCACACAGAGCGGCGATGAGCCGGAGCTGATCTGGCTGATGGCGGCGACTCTGCTGATCGCCCTGTTGATGATCGTCAGGCGGCGGTTTGTATGAAGCTGAAATTGACATGGAGCCAGGGCGCACAGTGGGCCGTCGTGCTGCTCTGCGTCCTGGCGCTCAAGCTCTATTACGCGCAGGCGAGCGCCGAGCAGTTGCGGTGGGTGCTGGCTCCGACGACGGTGCTGGTCGAAACCGTCAGCGGCACGTCGTTCGAGTTCGAGCCGCATGCGGGCTATCTCAGCGAGGATCGCCGCTTCCTGATCGCGCCGGCCTGCGCCGGGATTAATTTCTTGATCGCGGCCTTCTTGATGCTCGGGGTGCGCAGGCTTTGGCGAGACCGGGCGCAGGGCAACGGCTGGGCGTTTATCCCGGCGGCGGCGCTGATTGCCTATGTGACGACATTGATCGCCAACGCCACGCGCATCAGTATCGCCTTGAGGCTGGCGCAGCGACAGCCAGTCGCCGGCTTGAGCCCCGAAGCGCTGCACCGCGCCGAAGGCATCGTCGTCTACTTCGGTTTTCTATTGCTGGTGTTTGTGGTTGGCGAAAAGATGAGCGCGGAAAAGAGTCGCGGCCTGTGGCGGCAGTCGCTATTCCCGCTGGCTGTCTATTACGCAACCGCCTTAGGCATGCCGCTGGCGAATGGCGCCTATCGTCAGGGCGCTGATTTCTGGGAGCATACGGTCTTCGTCCTGCTGATTCCTTTGCTGCTGATCCTGCCCTTTGCTCTGGTTCGCCGGCTGCGGATGGGCGTTATGCAACGGGGAAGTTTTCGAGGCGGTCAATAAAGTCGCGGTCAATCTCGATGTCCGCATCAAAGCCGAAGACTTGCGAATAAAAGTAGAGCTCGCCCTCAAGTGTGCGCTTGATGTTGGCCGCTTGCCGAAAGCCGTGCGCTTCGCCGGCGAAGGCGACGTAGGCCACCGGCAAGCCCTTGGCTTTCGCCGCTTCATACAACATCTCGGATTGATTCGGCGGCACTACTTTGTCGTCAAGCCCCTGAAACAGGATGATCGGGCAGGAGAGGCGGTCGGTGTGGTGAATCGGCGAGCGCGCTTTGTAGAGTGACACGCTTTCCGGGTAGGGGCCGATCATGCTGCGGTTGTAACGCGACTCGAATTTGTGGCAATCCTGTTCGAGCAGCTCAAGGTCGCTGATGCCGTAATAGCTGGCGCCGGCTTTGAAGAAATCGTGGAACGTCAGCGCCGCCAGTGTCGTGTAGCCGCCGGCGCTGCCGCCGCGAATGATCAATCGCTCGGGGTCGGCCTTGCCTTGCTCGACCAGAAAGCGCGCGCCGTTGATGCAGTCTTCGACATCCGTGATCCCCCAGTTGCCGTTCAGCCGCTCGCGGTAAGCGCGACCGTAGCCGGTGCTGCCGCCATAGTTCACGTCCAGCACCCCAAATCCGCGGCTTGTCCAGTATTGAATGTTGAGCTTGAGCGTCGTCGTCGCCGCGCTGGTCGGTCCGCCATGACTGATGACAATCAGCGGCGGCTTCTCGCCGGCAGGCGCTTCGTAGTCTCGATTACGCGGCGCGTAGAAGAAGGCAAAGGCCGTCAGCCCGCCCGCGGTTGGGAATTCGACGGTTTCAGGAAGCGACAGGTAATCCGCATCCACTTCAATTGTGCTGGAGCGGCGCAGCACCGTGGTCGCTCGCGTCGTCAGATCAAGCTCGACAACCGCCATCGTCGCGGCAGGCGAGCCGCCGCAGAAAACGGTTCGGTCGCCGCTGACGCGCAGGCTGTTGATCTCTGTGTACGGCGTCGCAATTGGCTCAAGCCGTCGCGTGCCGGTGTCGAGCAAGCCGAGCCGCCAGTTGCCCTGCTCGCTGAAAGCGCAGACGATCTGCTCGGCGGAAGCAAAGCCGTAAGTCGCCATGCGAAACACCCACTGCGGCATGCCGAACTCGGCTGGCATCTCGCAGAGCGCTTCCGCACGCCCATTGTCGTAACGATAAAGGTTCCACCAGCCCGTGGGGTCAGAGACGAAATGCAAGCGGCCATCGGGCGACCATTCGGGCTGAAAGACCGATTCGCGCGCCCCGCCGGCAATCAGCCGGCGCTCGCCAAGCGAGCCGTCATCGTTAATTTCAGCAAGCCATAGCTCGGTGCCGTCCCACGGCAGATTCGAGTGATCCCACGCCAGCCACACCAGCCATCGGGCGTCAGGGCTGAGGCGCGGCGACGAGTAAAAATCATTGCCTTCGACCATCACCGTGCCGGCGTCGTCGCCGTCGAGGTTGATGCTGACGAGGGTATTGATGCAATCGTGATCTGATTCGCGGTGGTCTTCGCGCACACAGATCATGCGGTTGCGACTGGCATCGATCACGCCGTCGGCATAGCGCATCTTTTCGGTGGTGGTGAGAGGCTGCGGCTCGGCGCCACTGGCTTGCCGGTAGAGGCGCTGGTCACTGAAGTTTGAAAAGTAGACGATGCCATTGCACACCACGTAAGCGCCGCCGCCGTATTCGTGAACCGTGGTGCGGGCGTTGAACGCGGGCGGTGTGATGTCTACAGTAGCGCCGTCGGGCGCGCGCCGCACGATGCAGTTACGCCCGCGCTCTGCCGCCCGGCCTTCGATCCAGTAGATGTCACTGCCGTCGAGCGCCACTTCGCTCAGGTTGATGGTGCCGGCGACGATCAAGTCGGCGGTGATCGGCGATCTCCAAGAGCCATAAGGAGCAATGATTTTTTCTGCCATACGGTCTAACACTTTATCCATTGTCGCTGGCGCAGTCCACGTCATGGTGTCGTCACGTCAAAGATCAGCACGCGTGTCCAGTAGCGCGAGCATTCTTGCCGGAAGCGCTCGTGCGTTTCATGTATCTGGTAATGGTCGTGCCCTTGCTGGTCGTCAAATAATAGGATCAGGCCATAGCTGTAACTGCGCTCGATGACCGGGCGGTCGGTGTCTGCGGGTACGCCGATGTGCGACTGGCGCACACTGTCGATAGCGGCAATCGCTCGCAACTGGCTACGGAAATCTTCAAGCTCTTCGGCGGATAGTCCTTCTTTCAACCAGAAGTAAACCGAATGAACCAGCATCAGCAATCCTCCTCTTTCTCTTTATCCTTCAAGTAACGATCAGCGTCACCGTCACCGAACGCTTGCGCCCGGTCGCATCTTCGCCCACGAAGACCAGCGGATAGGTGCCCGCCTTCGCCTTGCCTTTAATCTTCAAAGTGTAAGTGAAGGTCAGTCCGTCGGCAGACGGCTCGATTGTGGTGATGTGCATCTTCGGCGGATCAACCACAGTCCCGATGGAGACCGCACCCGTAAATCCGCCGACGCGGTTGATCGTGATCGCAAATCTGACCTTGCTGCCGGCGGTGGCGTTCAAGGTTGCCGGGTCTGCCGTGAGCGCGAAGTCAGGCGTGGGCGGCGGCGGAATGATCGTCCCTGATTCATAGCGGGCGACGAACATATTCTCGCTGCCGGCGTTGCGGATGCCACCAGCAATCACGATGCGTCCATCGGTCTGCAAAGTGATGGCGTTGGCGACACTGAGGCCGCGCGTGTCGTCGGGGAGCGGGTCGGCCTTGAAGCCCTCGTCTATCATGCCGTCGGCGTTAAAGCGCAGCAGCGCCACGCTCGCCTGCAAAATTACACGCGTGGCCGGGCTGTCCGTGCCTGCGTAACCGGCGAGCAATATCTTGCCGTCGGGCTGCACTAGCAATTCCTTAACATGGTCGTTGGTGGCGACATCAGCGATGGTCATGCCGTTTGTGCCGAAGCTCGTGTCGAGCGAGCCGTCGGTGTTGAGGCGCACCAACGCGAAGTCGGATTCGAGGCTGCCGCCTCGGCGGTAGAGCGAAAAGGCGACGAGGAGCTTGCCATCCGCGGTGAGGGCGATTGCCGGCGAGGCCGCAAGCCCCAGGCTCAAGAGGTCATTCAGCCTAACTGTCCCAAACGAGTTGCCGAAGCTCACGTCAATCCTGCCATCCGGGTGCAGCCGCTGCACGGATACACCCAAGCCGGCGGTGACGATCTTGCCGTCCGGCTGAATCATCAGGTCGTCGGCATAGGCGCCGAAAAAGAAGGTCGGATCGAGTGAGCCATTCGCCTGCAAACGGTATAGGACCGGCGACCCGGAGGAGCTTCCGAAAAAGTAATAGAGAACCATGACCAGCAGCTTGCCGTCCGGCTCCACCACCATCTTTTGTAAATGGGCGCTGACGGTCGCGTAGCGCTCTTCGAGCGGCCCGATGACTTTGCCGAACTGGCCGAAGCTCGTGTCGAGCTGACCGTCGTCGTTCAGCCGCACCAGCGCCACCTGCTGGCCGCCATTGCTCAACAGCACGTCACCGCCGACGATCAGCTTACCATCGGATGTGCGCGCCAGCGCATTCGCATAACTGAACTGGCCGATGATGGCGATCCGCGCTCTGCCGAGATCACCGAAGCCTTCGTCTCTCCACCCGTCAGCGAGGCAGCGGGCGACGACGAACTCTGAGAGGCTCGAGCCGCTGCGTCCGGCGACGACGACTTTGCCATCCGGCTGAACGAGCACCCCGGTGGCTTCGTCGTCCAAGCCCTGCACGTCGAGCGTCACAACGCCGCCCGCGCCGAACGTGCCATCAAGATGGCCGGCCACGCTTTGCGCAGCAGGATGCGTTGCCGGGACAAGCGCGAGCGCGCCCAGCATGAAGATCAGGAATAAAGCGGCCTGCCTGTGAAAGGTTTTCATCATGACTCCTTCGTTAGTGACCGAGGTGCCATGCGCGTCAACCTCAGGGGTAGAACCATTCAACGCGAGGCCACGATCACCACTCAACCAGCGCGAAGGGCTGGCGGAAAGATCGGGATGAAGCGCCATCAAGCGTAGCACAGCCGGCGTTCACAGGCCACCGGCTGTGCGGCCACAATCTCAGGGCCGCGCCAGCGGGAAGGGAAAGCGGCGGCGCGGGAACGGCGTGGTGGTCTTTTTCTTCTGCTCTTGCTTTTGGGCCGGATCGGGCTCAATCTGCGGCGGCGACGCGAAGGTGATCTCTTCGCGGAAAGTGGCATAGACCGGCTGGCCGTTAAGCAGCGCCGGCGAGAACTTGTATTGCCGGAAGGCTTGCATGGCGCGGTCATCAATCAATGAGTCAATCGAGCGGATGACTCGCACATTGATGACCTTGCCTTCAGGAGTGATGACGCAGGCGAGCAGCACCGAGCCGCGAACCGGCTGCCCGCTCTCGAATTTTGGCGCGATGCGTTCGACCGCCACCGGCGGCGTGAAGCGGTCGCTCTCTTTCATCTCGACCGGGCGGCCAAACTCATCCACCGGGTGCGACAACTGCTCTGGCCGATTGCGCAAATTCGTCAGCGGCACGATCTGCGGCGTGACCGACACCAACAGGGCGCGTTCGATGGGCGCGCTCTGCTGCGCACCACCGGCGCCGATATAATACTTCACGCCGAACATGCCCTTGCCGCCGCGCAGCAGCACCGTTTCGTAGCTGTCTAGCTCGATGTTCTTGACGTCGAGCAACGGGCGATTGGCGTAGCGCACATGAACGTCGAGCTTCATCGAGCCGCGAATTACCTCGCTCGGTGTAATAGTCAGCGTCATGTACTCCGGGCCGAGCAGCACGGCGTCGTTGAAGGTCTCAGCCGCGCGCAAGCCGACTGTGCGTGCGTGGCGCACGGCCAGTTCGTCGAGCTTGTGCTTGTCCTTGAGGTAACCCAGTTCTTCGTCGGCGCTCGAATAGCTGCTGTTGAGCCGGGTGATCTCTTCAATGGCCGGCGAGCGTTGCGGGTCGTACTGGAAAACCGCGAAGGTTAGATTAACGCCGTACTCGCTGCGCCCAGCGGCGCGGTTGGTCTGATTGTTGATTGCGCCGCCCGATTGCGCCAGCGCCGAGGCCGAGAGCACGATGATTGCGATGAATGTGAAAACAAACCTGCGAACGTCCATAAATTCTATTTTACATCTCCGGGTATGATTTCTTGTGCGGCGCGCTCGGCCAGCAGCCGGCGATAGGCTTCGCTCTTGCCCAGGCCGCGCGCCCGCGCCACACGCTTGAGCGCCGCCTTCTGCTCCAAGCCTTCGTCGCGCATCAGTGCCGCGACTTCTTCGGCAATCGAGCCGGCGGCTTCTTGATTGACGGTTGCCGCCGCGCCTTCGATTAGAGGGCCGACGAGCAGGACGAGTTCGCCGCGCACATCTCGTGATTGCATCTTTTCGATAATTTCATCGAGCGGGCCGCGCAAAAATTCTTCATGCAGCTTGGTCAGCTCGCGCGCCACCACACAATGACGATTGCCGAGCACGCCGCGCGCGTCGGCGAGCGTCGCGTTGATGCGGTGCGGCGCTTCGTAAAAAATGAGCGTCGCCTTGATCTCGGCAAGTGCGGCGAGCCGCGCCCGGCGTGGCAATGATTTGGCTGGGAGAAAGCCTGCGAAGTAAAATTCGTCGGTCTGAAGCCCTGAGGCCGCCAGCGCCGCGATGAGTGCCGACGCACCTGGCACCGGCACCACTTGAACGCCGGCGGCGAGAGCTTCTTGTACGATGCGGTAGCCGGGGTCTGAAACCAGCGGCGTGCCGGCGTCTGAAACCAGCGCGATGCGCTGGCCGGATGCGAGCCTGGCGACCAGCTCGGCGGCGCGCTGATGCTCGTTGTGCTGGTGATAGCTGATGGTCGGCGTCGCAATCTGAAAATGCGCCAGCAGCTTGCGCGTGTGGCGCGTGTCTTCGCAGGCGATCAGATCCACTTCGCCGAGCAGCCGCAAAGCGCGCAGGGTGATGTCTTCGAGATTGCCTATCGGCGTGGCGATGACGTAGAGCGCACCGGACATCAGATGTATTAGGCGGCGCATCGGCGGCGACTGTCAACATGCCTCGGCGCTCTGCTGCTAGGTCGCTCGTTGATCGCTGTGATAACATGCGCCGCCAATCCAAGAGCAATCTGATCAGCCATCGGAGCCCGACGATGGACTCATTGGAAACATCATGACTGCGGTAAATTCCAGCGAAAACCTCGCGCAAAATCGCGAGGCCGTGTCTGCGCCTGCGGCACGGCGGGCGTCAGGCTGGAAGCTCGCTTTGTTGTTGCTCATCGCGCTCGGCGTCCGCCTGGCGCTGGTGCCTGTGCGCCTGAATCGCCCCGACCGGCGCGACTATATCGGCTCGGCGCAAAAGATTGTGCGCTTCGGGCTGGCGAGTTTCTATGATCCCACGGAAGGCGACCGCGCCAACCGCGAAGCTCCCGTCCCTTACCCGCCGATTCCTGTCTATTTCTACGCCATTGCCGGTGCGGCCTATCAAACGATGTTCGATCCGAGCTTCATAGAGATACGCCGATGGCGCGATGTGCCGGTTGACTCGCTCGTGCTCAACTACCTGATTGAGATTCCGATCTTTGTGTTTGAGTTGTTGCTTGCCGCTCTGCTTTTCTGGTTCGTGCGGCGACGGCACGGCGACCGGCAAGCCTGGCTGTGCGCAGGGCTGTACGCCTTCAACCCGGCGGTGCTGCTCGATGGCGCGATGTGGGCGCAGCCCGACGCGATTCACTGTTTCTTTCTGGCGCTGGCCGTGGTCTTTCTGCTGGAGCGCCGGCCCGCGCTCTGTCTGCCGGCGCTTGCTCTGACCTTGCTGGCCAAGCCACAGCCGGCGGTCATCGTGCCGGTGATGCTGCTCATCGCTCTGCTGAATGCGACGACGCGACAGCGGCTGCAATCGATGCTGGCGACAGCCGCGGCGTCGGTGGTCGTGCTGCTGCCCTTTCTGCTGACGAACCCTCATGCCATCGTCAATATGATCCGCATCGCCACTCACGCGCACCCTTACGTTTCGCTGAACGCGCATAACCTGTGGTGGCTGGTGACGACATTGCAAGGGCTGAACCCCAGGTGGCTATCTGACCACGCGCCGCTCTTTTATGGTCTGAGCTACTTTGCCGCAGGCTTGCTGATCTTCACCGGCTTCTATGTGGTGATTGTCGTGAAAACGCTGCGCACGCCGCTTGCGCGGTTGACCGCCGAGCCATTCGCTTTCATTGCCCTGATCTTCTTCGTCTTCGCCGTCCGCATGCATGAGAATCACCTCGTCCAGGCGCTGCCGCTGCTGCTGCTGACCGGTCTGACGTTGCGCCACCAGAAAGTCGTCTTCGCCCTGCTAACGCTGGCGGTCTTTGCCAACCTGCTGCTGCACACTCATGAGATCACCGCCGACGCCGCCTCGCCGCTGCTGCAATCGTTGCGGATGACGAACGCTGTGCTGCATCTGGCGACGCTGGTTTACTGGAGTCGCCATGTGCTCAAAGGAGGAATAACCGACCTGCGCGGCGCGATCCACGCCGGCGTTTCGCTTTACCGCGGCGAGCGGGCTGATTCTTCTCTGTCCGAGCCGCCTGTCTGAGCCGATACCGGTTTCACCTTGACAACGTCCGGCAAAAGCATAACCTTGCAGATCAGGCGGATCATCACTCTTCATCAGAACTGCACCGATGGCAACGACGATTTCACACTACCGGCTCGAAGAAGAACTCGGCGCGGGCGGCATGGGGCGGGTGCATAAAGCCTACGACACGACGCTCGACCGCACCGTCGTCTTGAAGCTGCTGGCCCCCGACCTGATTGCCGAAGATGAATCGCGCCGACGCTTTCTGCGTGAAGCGCGGCTGGCGTCGGCGCTCGATCACCCGAACATCTGCACGATCTTCGAGATCGCCGAAGTCGATAATCAGTACTTCATCGCCATGCAGTATGTGCAGGGCAAGACGCTCAAGCGCGTTATCAATGGCCGCCCGCTCAGCCTCGACAGTCTCTTCTCAATCGCTCTGCAAGTCGCTGACGCGCTCGCCGCCGCACACGCCAAAGGCATCGTCCACCGCGACATTAAATCGTCGAACATCATCGTCACGCCGCGCGGCCAAGCCAAGGTGCTCGACTTCGGATTGGCCAAGCTGCTCTCGGACAAAGAGCGCGCCGCGCAGAGCGAGACGGAAGAGTTGACGCGCGTCGGCTCGCCGCTCGGCACGCCGAATTACATGTCGCCTGAACAAGCGCGTGGCGAGCGCGCCGATCACCGCAGCGACATCTACTCGTTTGGCGTCGTGCTATACGAGATGGCGACCGGACGCCTGCCGTTCAAGGGACAAACCAACGTTGACCTGATGCACGCGGTGATGCACGATCCGTTCAAGCCTGCCAAATTGGTTAACGATAAGCTGCCGCCTGATCTATCAAGCATCATCGATCTAGCGCTGGCAAAAAAGCCGGGCGACCGTTACCAGACCATGCAGCAGATGCTCGAAGACCTGCAACGGTTGAGCATCGCCGTGCGCCTGGGCGCGTCGAGCGTTCCCGACGGCATCATCACGCCCTTCGTGACGCCGAAGAAGCAGAGCGGGCGCGGCTCGATCAGCGTCTTCGTCAATCGCCTGTTCGGACGCAACCTGCCGCTCGACTCGCACCCGAGCCAGGTCTCGCAGCCGTCGCCGCGCGAGAACATCAGCCAGGACTTTTCATTGATCAACGGGCCGCGCCGACAACTGGCGGTGCTGCCCTTTCGCAATCTAAGCGGCGATGCGCAGTCCGACTTCTATGGCATGTCGCTGGCCGACAGCCTGATCACCGAGCTGGCGAAAGTGAAGACGGTCACGGTTATCCCCTCGAGCCGTGTGGCCAAGTATCAGAACACGGCGATTGACCCGGCGCAGGTACGCGCCGAGTTGGGCGCCGACGCCGTGCTGATGGGCAACTTTCTGAAAGCCGGTGAGCGGCTACGGGTGACGGCGCAACTGGTGGACGCGGCGACCGGCGGCATCCTCTGGAGCGAGAAGATCGATGCCGACTCGACCGACGCGCTGGCGATTCAGGATCGCATCTCGCACCGCATCATCGCCGGGGTGTCGGGCGGGCAGACGCCGGTTGACCCGACACAGTTGCTCAAGGACGACAACGAAGCCATCCGCGTTGACGCCGTCCGCACCTTGAAGTTTTCGCATGACCCGCGGGCGCTCGCGGCGCTGATCGAGGCGTTGCGCGACCAGAGCTTGCAGGTGAAAGCCGAAGCCGTGCAGGCAATTGTTGCCTTGGGCGAGCAGGCCGCCGGGCCGGTGATCCGCCTGCTCAACGACGCCATTGACGAGAACGATCACCTGACGGCACGTTTCGCAGCCAAGGTGCTGGGCTTGATTGGCGACCGCACGATCTCGCCGGTGCTGGTCGCGCTGTTGCATAGCGATGACAAATTCGTCGCCTGCGAAGCGGCGCTGGCGCTTGGCCGGTTGGGCGAGACCCGAGCCGTCGGCGATCTGATCCCGTTGCTTGAAGAGGTGAATGGTAATGTCCGATTCGCCACTGCCGAAGCGCTCGGGCAGATTTGCGACGCGGCGGCTTACGATGCCTTGCAGAAGCGCTTGAACGACCAGGACGAAGGGGTGCGCGCCAAAGCTCGTTGGGCCTTGAGCCGCTTGAAAAAGGCCGGTGTCCAAGCGGCAGCTACGACCAGTTGAGATTTTAGATTTTCACCGCGCTGGCAGGATCGATCAAAGCGATGAGCATAGGAGATTCAAACCGCTACTATCTTGGCCTCGACGTCGGACGAACGATTCGCGGCGCGATCATCGGCGCCGACGGCGCGATCATCGAGCAGGCGCGCATCGTTTCGGAAGTCAGCAACCCGCGCGTCTTCATCGATCAATTGATCGAGGTCATCAATCAACTGCGCGCCGCCGAAGGGGCGACGAGTCAAGTTGCCGCCGCTGGCATCGGCTGGGCCGGACTCATCAATCGCAGCACACAGCGCGTCGAAGCCAACCCCAACCTCGTTGATGTTTCGTCCTTCGACATCCACCGCGAGCTGGAAGCAGCGACGGGGCTGCCGATCATCATCGATAACGACGCCAACATGGCGGCTTACGGCGAGTGGCGGCGGGGAGCGGCGCGCGGCTGTCGGGATGTGTTTTTCATTACGATGGGTACAGGCATCGGCGCAGGGTTGATTCTCGACGGCCAGATTCAGCGCGGCAGCCGCGGCTTTGCCGGCGAGTTCGGCCATTTCAAAGTGGTGCTCGACGGCATGGAATGCGGCTGCGGCAGTACCGGTTGTCTTGAGACGCTGGCGTCGGGGCCAAATATAGTGCGCCGCGTCCGCGAGCAATTGTTCAGCGACCCGACTTATTCGCTGTCGAGCTTGGCGCGCGATATGGAAGGGACGCTCACGGGCGAGCGCGTCGTGCGCGCGGCGATGGAGCAAGATGCGCTGGCGCTCAGCGTTCTGCGCGAAACGGGCCGCATACTCGGCGCCGCCATCGCCAGCGTGATCAACCTGCTGAATGTCGAAGCGGTTGTTCTGGGCGGCGGCGTGATGGCGGCGGGCGAGTTGATCCTTGCGCCAATCCGCGAAGAAGTTCAGCGCAGCGTCGTACAACCATGCACGATGGGCTTGCGGATCGTCGCGGCAGAGCTAGTCCAGGACGCCGGCATCATCGGCGCGGCGCTGCTGGCGCGCGACACCTTCACCGAGCGCGCCGGTCGCGCCGGCGGCTGAGCAACCGATTCAGCCAATCACTTCTTCTGAAAGAGCAACACGTATTCGTGCTTGAAGACATAGAAGCCGCCGGCAAGCGCACGGTAGCGCCATAGCTGCTTCTGGTCGCGCTTGGCGCGCGTGGCGTCAAAGTTTTTGACGACGATGCTCTTCAAACGGTAGGCGCGCTTCAGCACTTCTTCCATGCAGCGAAAGCCGAGCGGCTGCCACTCGCCGCGCTCGTACTTGTCACCGATGACCACCGCCAGATAGCGCCCGTCTTCGAGCAGCGGCGTGGCGTTGTCAATCACCTCGCCGAACATCTTCAAGAAGGCCTCGGTTGTTTGCGCCGCCGATAAATCGTCAGCCCGATCCGAGAAGGCAATGATGTCGTGATAAGGCGGGTGCAGGATGACCATCTGCGCGCGCTCGACGCCGATCCGGTCGAACAGGCGGCGCAGTTTTACACGGCGTGCGTCGCCGGTGATGACTTCGGTGCGAACGTGGTGCGGATTACTTTCCTCGCGGATGCGCCGTCTGGTCTGACGAGCGACATCTGTATTCAGCTCGACACCGATGCCGTTGCGGCCCAGGCGACGGCATTCGATCAGCGTCGTGCCGCTGCCGAGAAAACAGTCCAACACCCAGTCGTTCTGCTTCGTGTAGCGCAGCATCAACTGGCGCGGAATCTGCGGAATGAAATTGCCCCAGTACGCGCTCGTGTGCGCGCCCGCCGTGTCGCGCTTCGGCTCGACCCAGAGGCTGTCGGTGAGCACCTCGTCATACTCTTTCCAGCGCCGCAGGTTGATGTCGTTGATGGCCGTAGTCCGCCGGTCTTCGACGCCGCGCGCCAGCCGCTTCAAGTAATAGCGTGCCCGCTCCAGTGTGCGCGCCGCCACAACCTGCTCAAGCTCTGCGCTCAGAACGTCGCGCCGCAAGCGCACGCCGTCGCCGTTGGCGCTGAACAGTTCATCGCCCCGGTCGTCGCCATTGAGGGTTTGTTGAATGGCCGCTGTTTTGTTCTTGAGCGTGGTGATGCGCCGCGCGGCAGCGGCTTCGGCGAGCCGCGCCAACAGGTGCGCCGAGTTTAGATTGATAGAGAGATGGTTGGCGGCTGAGCCGTTCGAAGGTGCTTCAATCGGTAAGCGTCGCTTGCAATTCTTGCTCATCACCGATTGCTTGTAGCATGAAGTCGCGCCGGCGCACCAGCCAGAGCCGGCGCTTCACGGGCCGCCGTCGGTTGCCGCGAGCGCTTCGGTCACGGCGCTAACCAGCATGGAGGCGAGCGCTGCGTAAGACGCTTCGCCTTCTTCAGGTGTCGCCTCGGCGGGATTGCCGAAGTAAGCTTCAGTGCCGCCCGCTTCGTTGAACGTCCGCGCGCCGTCGTGAATCTTTTCGGCGATTGAGATCGGCACGCGGTCAAGCTGGCGGCGCACCGCTTCGCGCACCAGCTCTGCCCGCGCCGCCAGCACCAGCGACGTTTCGTAGGAGCCGGCGTGACAGTCGCCGCGCCGAAACTCTTCGGTAAGACGGGCGGCCCAGCGGCGGCGGCGCTTATCGGGAAAGGCCACGTCGCGCCCGGTCTCGCGCTTCACCTGGGCGATGGCTTCATTGATCGAAGCGACATGGTCGGGCTCAAGGTGTGAGTTAGCGACGACCACGAGCCGCGCGCCCTGCCTATAAAGCGACACGCAGATGTCGCGAATGAGCGCCGTCGCGGTTTCGTGTCGAATCGAAATCGTGCCGGCGAAATCGGCGCTGAAATCAGTGACGCTGTAAGCGATAGGCGGCAAGACGAAGGCCGAAATGGCCTGCGCTTGCAGTTGAGCAGCGGCGCGGCGCGACATCTCTTCTGAGATAATCACGTCGGTCGCCAGCGGCAGGTGCGGCCCGTGCGCCTCGGTCGAGCCGACCGGCAAGATCATCACCGCGCCCGCGCGGAGCGCTTCTTGAGCTTCCTTCCAGGTCAGGTGGTTGAATACGCTCATAGCGATTTCAAGGCGCGGCGATCCATCTTGCCGCGCTCGTTTTTCGGCAGGTCATCGCGAAACTCGATCCAGCGCGGGTACTTATAGACCGCCAGCCTTGCCTTCACATAATCTTTCAACTCGCGCTCCATCTCAAGGCTGGCAGCGAACCCTTCGGCGAGCACGACGAAGGCTTTCGGCTTGATCAGCCCTTGCTCGCCGGCTGTGCCGATGACGGCGCATTCGCGTATCGCTTCATGTTCAAGCAAGCAGTTTTCAATCTCGGTCGGCGACACGAAGATGCCGCCGACTTTCAGCATCTCGTCCGTGCGCCCGCAGTACCAGAAATAGCCGCGCTCATCTACGGTGAACTGATCGCCGGTCGTGCACCAGTCGCCCGCGAAGATCACTTTCGATTTCTCGTGTGCCTGCCAGTAACAGAGCGCCGCCGAATCGCCTTTGACACGCAGCGTTCCCATCTCGCCTGCCGCGACATCGCGCCCGTCGACGTCAACGATGCGCGCTTCGTACCCCGGCACCAGGCGACCGAGGCTGCCCGGCACGACCTCGCCAGGATAGTTGGTGATGTAGATATGAAACATCTCTGCCGAGCCGATGCCGTCGAGAATCTCGATTCCGAAGGCGTCCATCCAGCGATGGTAAAGCTCAGGCGGCAAGGCTTCGCCCGCCGATAGACAGCAGCGCAGGCTCGACAGGTCATAGCGGTCGCGCGCCCCTTCGATTTGCAGCATGGCATTGATCATCGTCGGCACGCTGGTCAGGATGGTCGGGCGGAACTTCTCGATCATCTCGAACATGGTCTCGGCGGTTGAGCGCTCAGCAAACAGCGCCGTCGCGCCGCCAACGGCAAACGGGAAGAGCAGGTTGGTGCCGGTCGCATAACCGAAGAAGAGCTTCGGCACAGACAAGGTGATGTCCTGCTCGGTGATCTTCAGCACCTGCTTGGCGTAGCACTCGGTGTTATACGGCAGGTCGTGGTGCATGTGGACGGCGGCTTTCGCTTGACCCGTCGAGCCTGACGTAAACAGCCAGATGGCCAGGTCGTCGCGCAAGGTCGGCGCGGTCGCAAGCTCAGCCGATGCCGACGCCGTCGCCCGCTCGTAAGAGATGATAGACGAGCGCCCGGTGATGCCTTCGAGGCTGCCCGACTGTTGGGTGCCGACAACAATGGTGTGACGTAGATGGCGCGAATGCGAAGCGGCGGGCGCAAAGCGCTCCATGACGGAAACGTGAACGACGGCGACCTTGGCGCGTGTGTAATCGAGGTAATATTCGTAGTCCGAGGCCGGCAGAATGGTATTGACCATAGCGATGACCGCGCCGATCTTAGCAATGGCGAACCATGTGGCGACGAATTCGATGGAATCGGGCAGGACAATCAGCACGCGATCTTCCATCTCGACGCCGAGACTGAGCAGCACGTTGCCTACCTGGTTCGCCATCCGCTGAACGTCTGTGTAGGTGTATTTCTGGTCTTCGCAGTAGACGGCCACCTTGTCGCCCAAGCCCTCCTTGATACGGTCGTCAAGGTAGTAAGTGGCCATGTTGAATTGTTCCGGGAAAGAGATCGTCATCGCTCGGCACTCCGTCGTCTGTACTTATCGGCGGCAGTATATCACAACCGATCAGATCCGTTGGGGGCGTCCTTGCTGGTCAGTTCCGAGGAGTTGATCAGTTTGAGCAGTTATTGATCGAGTGAACGAGGCACAAAAACAACGAGGAGTATCGGGGTTTCACAACTGAAAGCCTGGCAAGCTCTTGGGATAGATCAGGCGGCGCGGATGCGCGGCGTCAGCCGCTCGACCAGGTCGCCGAGGTCAGGTCCTAGCATCTCTATCGTCACCGGCTAGCCTTGTCTTCGACGGCATAGTGATTTGCAAGATAGCTGATTTCGTGCAGCTCTTTGGTGACGTAGAGTGAAGAAATCTCGTGCAGGTCGCGCGCCCGAATGATGAGATCCAAGATGCGCCGGCTTTTCGCCGAACGACAGCGAAACATGACGGAACGCGATCACAGGTGCGTTCGGCAACGTTTTGGCAGCGCTCATGCCCACGGCATGCTCTCCCCCGATTCGATGCGGCGCGAAGGCCGGGGCGCGGTCCGTATGACTCGAAGGCCCCGGCCTTTGCCTCATCATTTCAGTTGCTCCCGGATTTAATGATCCCTTCGGGAAGCTCGGTGCTGGAGAAGAACTCAAAGGTGACCAGGAACGCGCCGGCAGGCTCGTCGAGCGCCTTGAAGGACACCTCGCCGCGCGCGTCCTTGAAGATGCCCGTGCCGCCGACGATGCTGCGCGCCGTGTCGCCGATGTGCCCTTGCAACTCCAGCCTGCCGCCGAGCGGCAGCAGATCATATGAATCGTTGGCGGCGGCGTAGCCGTCCGATTTCATCATCCAGCCCCAGCAGGTCCACTCGCCGACCGAGGTGTAGTCTTCCGATGGGTTGCCGTTTTCATCGAGCATGCCTTTGAAGAAGACCTCGCCTTGCATGCAGAAGGGGCCGGTCGGGTGTTCGCCGGCCTGCGCGTAGGTAGTCGTGGCGGGGACGACCTTGACGGTCAGGCGGTTGAAGTAGTTCCTCGAAGTGTTCTTCGCGCCCAGCACGACGCCGACGATTGCCAGGGCCGCGATCACGGCGAGCACCACAAACGGTTTGCCTCTGATCCCTTTGGTTTGATTCATGACTGATGACTCCTTTTCTGGGTTGGGTGGCATGGATTGCCGCCAGCAGATGTTCCACTGATGATTAAACACCCTATTTTCTCACCGGCTTAATCGGCTCGCTAGTGCAGCCATCACAAGCGAGCGTGACCGCCATCACGAGCTAACAGCATTGACGAGGAGTGATTAAGGGAGGTGCGTGGCCTGCGATGTTCGGCAAAAGCTAAACTTATTTCAGCCGCTCGCTGCTGGGAGGAAGGAGGGATACAGGCCATTGACTAGCGAAGCGCAGTAGGGCATTTGAATGAGCAAGGCGGAATAGATCAGCAGCGCCACAACTCCTGCCAACCACGCCTCACCTTTGCTGATGGTTTGCCACACAGTCGTTCTAGCCTCCGGCAAAGGGGCACCCGCGATCTTGCGCCTTTGCCGAGGGGCGGACTCAAACAGACGCTTTTCATGACGTCGCCTGATGATATGCCGCGTTTTAGCCGAGTCAGGAACAGCCTTGTGGGTCAGAGTGCGGGGATTCTCACAGTGGCGTGGGGGAGTTAATGTACTTATGGAAAAAATCAAAGATAGAAAGATTTATTCGGGCGCTGAATTGTACGACCGGCTGGCGCTGACCGCTGAATCGCGAGCAGTAAAGTCAACCTTCGATCAGTTCTGCCAACCAGGCATCACTGCGCTCAGGTGATGCCTGGTTGGTTTTGTGGCTCAATTCTTCTTCTGCTCTGCTTCGGGCAGGCGGCGCGGCTCGTAGTACGGCTTGCCGTTGAGCTTTTTCACTTCGTTCATAAACGTCGTGCCGTAATCGCGCTCGGCGTCCGAGAGCGCCCAAGCCTGCCGTTTATAATTCCAATTATCCGGAGCCAGTCGCTGTGCCTCTTTGAAGTGCGCGATGGCCTCGGCGCCAAAGCCTTTCTTGTAGAGGTACTCGGCGAGCGCGAATTCGGCGTCGGCCTGCGCGCGCTCAGGGTTGGACGTCTTCAGAC
>JBJMGU010000168.1:0-32999 GCA_045807765.1 Blastocatellia bacterium | reverse complement strand
GAGCGCGTAGATGTCGCTGCGTGTCGTTACTTCTTTGCCGGCGAGTTGCTCAGGAGCCATGTAGGCTGGTGTGCCGGCCAGCACTTCGCGCCCCTTGATCTGTTCGGCGAAACCGGCCAGCCCGAAGTCGGTGATGCGCACGCGGCCCTTGCCGTCAATCATCACATTGGCAGGCTTCAGGTCGCGGTGCAGCACGCCCTCCTCGTGCGCCGTCGCAAGCCCGGCGCAAAGCTGGCGGGCCATCTCGACCGCCTTGTCCGCAGGCAACCTGCCGATGCGCCGCAGCAAAGAAGACAGGTCTTCGCCGTCGACATACTCCATCGAAATAAAATGCAGCGTGCCCGTCGCGGTGGTCACTTCGCTGATGTCGTGAACGCGGCAGACGTTCGGATGAGTGACGCGGCGGGCGATGCTGACTTCCTGGTGAAAGCGTGCCAGCATCGCCTTGTCCTGCGAGAGATGATCGGAGAGAAATTTCAGCGCCACGGGCTGGCCGAGCTTAAGGTCGTCGGCGCGATAGACTTCGCCCATGCCGCCGCGACCGAGCAGGCCGATGAGGCGATAACGTTCATTGAGCACCGCGCCGGGAGTGAAGTGAGCCGGCTCTACTTTCTGGTCGGCCAGTGAGCCGGCGACTTCATCAATCACGCCTTTGAGTAGGCTGCCGACGCCGTTGTGATAGACGAGCAGGGATTCGACTTCGCGGCGCAGGTCGGCATCGTCAGGGCAGGCGAGCGCCAGGTAAGCGGCGCGCTGTTCGGGTTGCAGGTCAACGGCGGCTTCAAAGAGTTCTTCGATGCGCTGCCAGCGCTCAGGCGAGCAAGGGGCGAGCGCGTCAGGCAGGCGCAGGGTGGCGTCTTGATGCGAAGCGAGCAGGGCTGCGACGCCGCGGCGCAAGTCCACATCGTCGGCGCAGGATTGCCGCAAGGCGGCGGCGCGGTCTTCGGCAGGTTGGGCCAGGGCCGAGTGAACCAGTTGCTTGATCTGTTGCCAGCGGTGTGGAGTCATAAACGAATTGCTCCTTTGTGAATCACTCTTCCAGCAGCTTGCCAGTGAAGAGCGGCTGGCCGCCGAGTGAGGTGTAGAACGCAAGCGCCGCCAGCGCCAGCAACACGGCGATGGCGAACAGCCCGCTGCTCGCATACCACATGGAAAAGTTGATCGTGATAGGAAATCTGACCAACATGGAACCAGAAAATACCATCACGCAGCTCGCGACCAGTCCGAACCGCAGCAACAGAATGGTTATCACGACGTACCACAGCAACCACAGCAAACCATTGTCTACAGAAATGTTAGCGCCGGATAATAACAGCGTATTGAGCAGAATCGCGCCCGCGGCGGCCAGCCATTGCTTGCGCAAGGCCAGGCGGAGCAAGAAGAAACACATCAGTTGGACGACAGGAACTAACACTCCATCAGTTAAAGCCATGGTCAAGAGTCCTACATTGTGTCGCGTCCCAAGCAGCGAATTGCTATTGAGCCAACCCACGTCAGGCGTAGCGGAGCGAGTAGAGACGAGAAGAGTTCTAACCACGTGATAACCGGACGCCGCCAGTATGCCGATCAAGACATCACGCCCAAGGAGTGGGTCACGAAACTGTCCGGCCAGCAACCGGCTCCATGTAATGATCGTTTCGGGCAAGAGGCGACGGATAAAGGGTTCGAGCGCCATGTAGGCGCTCCAGGCCGCAAAGCCCATGAATGAAGTAATAGCGATGAGTAAAAGGAGGAACCAACTTTCTTGCACAATCGGGGCATGATTGGAGGTTAAGACTACATTAAGTAGCAACGCGATGACAACGAAGATCGCCAGTCTGAATGCCCCTCGGCGATCTCCTTTGCCCTGCCGGTAATTTTTCCAGCCCAGGGCAACCATGGCGATCAGTAGCACCCATATAGCGATTACACCACCCCAGTCAGAATTATAGGTCCGCTGGACTGAGGGCTCGCGTGCCGGTCTGGTCCACGGTTCGATGAGCTGGAAATAGACGACGCGGCCTCTATACGTGGCAAATTCCAGACGAATCGGCACGTCGGTCTGATCGGGATAGGTTCCCGTCCAGGCCGTCCGCTCATCCCAACTGGCGAACGGCGCCCATTGCGATTCGGTGGCGGTGAAGCCTGACTGATCAAGCCCCGCCGCGGCAAACAGTGCAGCCCGATCGAATGGTCTGGCTGTTGATGCCGACAGCTCGATTTGTGGAGGCACGGCGGCGAAATACCTAAGTCGTCCGAGCGGGTCGAGCTGCATCGTCACCATCCCTGAAACATTCATTGGTGGATTGTCTAAAGTGATGCGCCCATCTGTTAGTCTCCCGTCAGTAATTTCATTCAGGTAAAGCGGGCTTTCACGATACCAATACTCGTAGGCAGCCGGTCGCCCGGTTGCCAACTGCTCCCTCGACAATAGCGATCGTTCGCCCTGTCGTTCGCCTGCACGAGCGTAGGCGAGTAAACCAGGGTTAATCGAGAACCCATAAGCCGTGTCGGTGGGTTTTTCCGTATAGCCGAACTGCACGGCGAAATCACGCGCCCGACGCGCCAACGCCTCCGGCGGATTTTCCATCGGCACGCTGCTGATCAGCATTGCCCGATCATTCATCCAGGCAAATACCGCCAGCAAAACGATGATTGCCGCCAGACACGCCACGGCCACTGCTGGGCGCAAGCCGGTCTTCTGCCCCGATGCCGCCACCATCTCCGGCGATGGCGTCTCGCCCAGTGCCAGCGCCGCCTGCAAGGGATCACCGCCCGGCAAGGCCAGCGCCACTTGCACCGCTGATGCGGGCCGCGCTTTTGGGTCTTTCTCCAGACACCGCAGGATGACTCGCTCGGCCAACGGGTCTATATCTTTCACATGACTTGATGGGGTTGCAGGTGTGGATTTCTCATGAAGCGAGATCAGTTCGTGAATGCTCTTCGCTTCATAGACGCGCTTGCCGGTGAATAACTCATAGAGCACCAGGCCGAGTGAGTAGATGTCGCTGCGCGTCGTCACTTCTTTGCCTGCGAGTTGTTCAGGAGCCATGTAGGCCGGCGTGCCGGCCATGAGGTCATCGGCGCGCAACTCTTCGCTGACGACCGCCAGCCCGAAGTCTGCGATGCGCGCCTTGCCGCGCCCATCGATCATCACATTCGCCGGTTTCAAATCTCGATGCAGCACGCCCAGTTCATGCGCTGCCGCAAGCCCCGCGCACATCTGACGCGCAAGCCCTACTGCCTTGTCGCCAGGTAATCTGCCGATGCGTCGCAGCAATGAGGAGAGGTCTTCACCATCAATGAACTCCATCGAGATGAAGTGACGGCCTTCGACTTCGCTGATGTCATAGACGCGGCAGACATTCGGATGGGCGACCTGACGGGCGACGCGGACTTCGTTGTGGAAGCGTGCGAGCGCCGCGCCGTCCAGCGCGAAGGCGTCGGGGAGGAATTTGAGAGCGACGGGTTGATTGAGCTTGAGGTCATCGGCTTTGTAAACTTCGCCCATGCCGCCGCGACCGAGCAAGCTGACGATGCGGTAGCGACCGGCGAGCATCGCGCCGGCGACGAAGCGCCCCTCTTGAGTCAAAGCCGGAGCCGAGCCCGGTGATGCCGGCAGTGGCGCAGCGGCGGGCGGCTCGTCAGCTTGCGGCATTCGCGTCGGCGTCGAGCTGTCGTCAAACGCTGCGCCGCAAGTCGGGCAGCGAATATCATCATCAGACAGTGTCTGCGAGCAGGCGGGGCAACGTTTCATTCATCCTCCATGCTCAGGCTAGAGATGCTGAGCCGGTCACTGCTGCGGAAAGCCGACGCGGCGGAGCAGCTCATTGAAGCGCGGGTCGGCGCGCAGCGGGTCAAGGCGCGGGTCTACCTTGAGCACGACGATCTGCCATTCGTGATCTTCATAAGCCTTATGCAGTTGAGCAAATGCTTCGTCCTTCCTCCCCAGCCAGCCCAGATTGACGGCTTTAGAAAACGCGCCATAATCAAGTGGCCCGTTCCCCCCGACGGCGGCTTCCCGCAAAAATCCTTGCCAGCCGCCTTTGGCGAAAATCTCTCGTACCAACGCCGCTTTTTGTAGTTCGCCGCTGAGTTCCAGACTCTTCGCAAAAGCTTCGATGGCTTCAGCATACATGCCTTTCGCTCGATACGGTAAGAGGAGACTGAAATACGGTAGAAAGGAATGAGCATCTAGTTCCATCGCCTTCTTAGATTGCGCGATGGCTTCATCATATCGCCGAGCATCATATAGAGCGAAGCTGTAATAACAGTTGATGCCCAGTGAGAGCGGGTCAAGCTCTAAGGCTCGGCGATATTCGGCCAAGCCTTGCTCAAATCGTCCCTGATGCACGAGATGGCCGCCATAATTTTGATGGGCTTCTGCATCGTTGGGGTTGAGTTCAAGAGCGCGCTGGAACTCGCGCTCCGCCCCGGCAAAATCATAGTCGTAAGTCTCAAGAATAGCGGCTAGCCCCGTATGCGCCTCGGCCAAATTATCGTCGAGCGCTAAAGCTTTCTGGATGGCTTCTCTCGCTTTCGGGTTTAGTTGACGCGCCGAAAATTGCGGAAGGAAGATTGGCATGTAATTGTAAACGGCAGCCAACCATGCGTAAGCCGAAGCATAGCGTGGATCGGCAACGATGGCCTGCTGGAAATACTCGACCGCCTTTTGCAACTCCGGTGCCGTCCGCTTGTTCGCGTAGAAGATACCTTTCAAATAGAGTTGATAGGCTTCGGTGTTTTCCGTGTACTTCTTTGTGACCTTTTGCTCTTCGACGCCCGACAGCTTGACGCGCAGTTTGGTCGAGACATCGCGCGCGATGTCGCTCTGCAACGCCAGCAGGTCGGTCATCCGTCGGCTGTACTGTTCGCCCCACACCTGCTTGTTGTCGCGCACGTCCACTAGCTCGGCGCTGATAATCAAACTGTCGCCGCGTTGCAGCAAGCGGCCCACGAGCACAGCGCGCACGCCCAGCTCTTTGCCGACGGCCATCGGGTCTGCCGCTTTGCCTTTGTAGCGGAAGACCGTGGTGCGGGCGATGACGCGCAAAGCGGGAAGCTGCGTCAGGTTGTTGATGATCGATTCGGTGATGCCGTCCGACAGGTAATCCGCGTCCGGGTCGCGGCTCTGATTATCAAACGGCAAGACAGCAATCGATTCAATCGCCACTTCGGTGTTCGTGGCGTGCCAGTAGCGCGTCAGCGCGAAGACGCCAGCCGCAATCAGCACGAGTACTACGAGGACAGCAATCCTGTGCTGCTTGATTCCGTTGATGAGGTATTCGGCACTCGACGTTTGCCGCGCCGGAAGCCCTGTGCTTTGCGCAGAGATTGCATCTACTGTCGCAGGGGCGGCGCCGCTTGCTGTCACCATCAATGATCGCCTGGCGCTCTCTGGCGCGAGCGAGCGTTCCAACTCGGCATCCACATCGATCTGCCGCCGCAGCCGCTTGAGATCGATCAGTAAGTCCTTCGCTGTCTGGTACCGCTCCTCTTTATCTTTCGACAGCGCCTTGGTGACGATGCGCTCAAGTTCCGGCGGCGCGTCGGGCGAATGAGTGACGAGCGGCAAGGGTTCGGTCTTGAGGATGGCGGCGATCAGGTCGCTTGCGGTCTCGCCTTCAAAGGGCGGGCGGCCCGCGACCATTTCATAGATCACCACGCCGAGGCTGAAGAGATCGCTGCGCGCATCCACAGGCTTGCCGCGCGCCTGTTCCGGCGACATGTAATTCACCGTCCCCAGAATCTTGCCGGGATCAGTGTTCACCTTGGCAATCGTCGGCGCGGCGGTGTCGGTCGAAAGCGCCCACGGCTCTGTGAGCTTGGCCAGCCCGAAGTCCAACACCTTGACGATGCCGTCGGGCCTGAGCATCACGTTTTCGGGCTTGATGTCGCGGTGAATGATGCCGGCTTGATGCGCGGCGGCGAGCGCGCCGGCGATCTGCGCCGCGATGTCGAGCGCTTCGGTAATCGTGAGCGGCGCGCGGCGCAGATGATCGCGCAGGGTTTCGCCTTCGACGTGCTCGGTGGCGATGAAATGAATCTGGCCGTCCTCGCCGATGTCATGGATGGTGAGAATGTTCGGGTGGTTGAGCGCGGAAGCGGCTTTCGCTTCCTGCGCGAAGCGGCGCAATCGCTCTTCGTCTTGCGTGAAGGCTTCCGGCAGTAGCTTCAGCGCCACGCGACGGTCGAGCCGTGTGTCTTCGGCAAGATAAACTTCGCCCATGCCGCCCGCGCCCAGCTTCCTGAGGATGCGGTATTGCGACAGCGTTGAATTGTGAAAAAGCGGCTCACTCATCGTTTTATCGTTCACTGTGGCAAGCCGATGCGCCGCAACAGGTCGGCCAGGCGCGGGTCATCGCTGAATCCTGGAATGAGCGAAGCCAGATGTTTGAGACAGACGAGCACTCCTTCACGTTGTTCATAAGCTTCCTCGAACAACTCAAAGGCGCGGTCCCATTCGCCTAATCCGGCATAGATCAGGGCACTATCAAACCGGGGCGCATATCTTTGCTCACTCGGCGGTTGCAATTTGTCGAGCGCCTGCTGCGCTTGCTCTCTGTTGCCTACGATTCCGTACAGGCATCCGAGGAACGCTAAAGTTTGTGGGCCGCCACCGAGCGCCACGGCGGATTCAGACAAGTTCAGGGCTTGTTCGTACTTTCCTTCGAGCCAGAACATAGTCTCCATCAGCCAATGCCCGCCAAAGAACTTCGGTTCAAGCTCGATCAGCTTACGGCTTTGTTCAAGCAGGCGTTTGGGCTGACTGGCAAACAAAAACGTCCACCCGACGTTGAGATTGGTCTGAAGCGAAAGCGGGGCCAACTCCAGCGCCCGAGCCGCTTCAGCCAACGCCAGACCGGGCTGTCCGATTAGCGATAGGAAGACTCCATACTGCTCGTGGGCTTCAGCGTAGTTTGAGTTCAGCTCGAGCGATTGCTTGAATTCGCGCTCGGCGCCTAACCAATCCCAATCGTACCAGGCCTTAAGTTCCGCGAGCGCGTAGTGAGATTCTGCCAGCGATTGGTCAAGCGCCAGCGCCCTGTCCGCTGCTGCCCGCGTTTTGGCTACACTCTGATCAGGGGCGATATGCCCGTAGTACCATAGTCCCAGATATGACATCGCTATCGAAGCAAAGGCTGGCGCGTAGTCCGGTTCTATTGCAATCGCTTGCTCGTAATATTCAATAGACTTCCTAAATCCATCTTCGGCGTACTTGCTGTAATGAAACCGCCCCAGCAGATAAAGCTGATAGGCCTCGGTGTTCTCTGTGTAACGCTTCGTCACTGCCACCATCTCTACGCCCAGGAGCTTCACTTTCAACGCGTCTACAATCGCTAGCGTTATCTCATCCTGAATGTCAAAGATGTCTTTGAGTTCGCGGTCGTAGCGTTCCGACCACAGATGATAACCATCTTTCACATTGATCAACTGCGCCGTGATGCGCAGGCGGTTGTCCGACTTGCGCACGCTGCCTTCGAGCACCGCGCCGACGTTCAAGCGTTGCCCGATCTCGCGGATGTCTGCATCTTTGCCTTTGAAGGAGAAGGCCGAGGTGCGCGCGGCGACGCGCAAGGCATTGATCTTCGAGAGCGCGTTAAGCAGTTCTTCGGCCAGGCCGTCGCAGAAGTACTCGTTGTCAGGATCATTGCTGATGTTGATGAACGGTAGCACGGCGATAGAAGGCGAGAGCTTCATTTCAGCCGTCACCGAGTCGCTATTGTTCCCTGTACGGACTGGTGGCCGCAGCTCTTCAAGCAGGGTTTTCGCATCTTTTAAATCCGCCGTGTCGAAGCCTTCGGTGAACCAATTGTAAATCTCTGCGAGCATCTGCCGTGCTTCGGCTGCCTTTCCCTGCTGCTGCCACAAGCGCGCGAGGCTTGTTGTGGCGCGCAACTCCAAAGACTTCGCCTGCTGCCCACAGGCAATTTCGATGGCCTGGTGATAACAGCTCTCGGCTTCCGCCTGTGAATTACTGGTGGCGGACTTTAATATCAACTCGCCTTTGACACGCCAAATTTCGGCTTCCCAATAACGCTCTTCGGTCTGTTCGACAATCGCCACTGCCTCCGCGATAGCCTTAAGACCTTCCGTGATTTGGCCCAGCTTCCCGTATAGTTCGCCAAGCGCAGCAAGACCGGGCGCAATATCCAGCAACACACCTTTCGCCCGCATTGAGGCAATCGCCTGCTCTGCCTGCTCAATCGTTGCCCTGGTCAAATCTAGATATGCCAGCGCCAACGCATGATAGACCGTGGCATAACGGGAATAGTCTCCCAGTCCATACTCCTCGGCGAGCATCATTACCTTCTCGTGTTGTTGCCGGCTCGACGGCCAATCCCGGCGAAAGAAGTCGCCGATCCCCGCCATTCGATAAGCGCAACCCAGAGTGAAGGGATGAGACAATTGTTCAGCCAGGGTCACTGCTTCGCCTAACACCGCCTGTGCTTGATCCGGATAGCCGAATATCCACAGACAGCCAGCGACTTCGCGGCGCACAGACACACCTAAATCATGGCCGTAGATGGCCAGATAAGTCTGGTGGTATTCCCTGCGGTCAAGGGCTAGCGCGCGTTCCTGCTGCGCGCGCGCGCGCATAAACTTTCCCTGGTAATAGAGGACAATGCTCAAACAGGAGCTGGCAGTGACCAGCAAGGCCGAGTCCTGTAATCTCTCTGCCAGTTGCACCATCTGTTCAATCAGTCTCTGGCCGGTGACAAGCTCGCCTCCGACTGTGTGATAGACCGCTAGACCAAGCAGAGCGGTAAACAGCCTGGGATCATCACTCATTCGCTCGCATAGATGCTGTGCCCAACTGAAAGCGGTCTCAGCTGCCGGAGTAGTCCAACCACTCACGGCTTGCACTGATAAGCCGAGCGTGAGTTGCAGATCGAGCTCCAAACGGTCGCGTTCCGCCGTCTCCGGCAGCTTGAGCAAACCAGCCAGCCCCCACTCGGCTAACTGCACGACTTCTCGGTGTGCATTGACTTGCGCCGCATTGCGCGCCGCCTGCAAAAAGTAATCCGCGGCAAGCGCATGCTCCCGCGCCGCTTCCCACAACAGCGCCAGCTCGTTCGCCACCGCTGCGCTTTGCGCGCCATAGAAGGCTTCGAGCCCTTGCGCCACTGCCGCGTTCAAGGAAGCTCTGCGAGTGGCGCGCAACGAGGCATAGAGCGTGTTCTGATAGAGCACGTGAACGAAGCGATACTTGAGTGTCAGCATGCGATTCGGAAATTCGCTTTCGCTCACCAGCTTCACAAACGCAAACACTCGCTCCAGTTTGTCCAATCGCTCTTCGACTTCATCCGCGTTAATGTTGAGCACATGCGCCAACACGGCTGAATCGAACTCGTAGCCCTGTACGCTGGCGGCGCTCAACAGCCGGCGATCCTCTTCGCCGAGTTGCGCGATCTTGCGCTCGATCATGCCACGCACAGACTCCGGCAACTCGCGCTCGATGTCGGGCAGCGCTTGCGTCAGCATCCACGCGCCACTCGCATTGGCGATCACCTCGCGGTCGCGCAGGTAGCGCACGAGGTCGGCCATAAACAGGGGGCTGCCTTCCGTCTTCGCGTGAATGAGTTTGGGAAACTCAGCCGGGAAGTGATGGCCGGGGAATTCCAGCGCCAGGTATTCGGCGATCTCTGTTTCCGTCAAAAATTCAAGCTGCAATTCACGGCAGACGCCGCGCGCCTGCAAATCCGGCTTGATCTGTAAGAAGGGATGCTTGCAGAGCAGCATGTCGGATGGCCGATATGTGACCACGATCAACACCTTCAGCGAGTCGAATTTGCCCGCGAGGAAGTTGAGCAGATCAATCGTCGAGACATCGGCCCAATGCAAATCATCAAAGAAAATCACGAGTGGCCGCGGTTGCGCGATGGCTTGCAGAAAGGCGGCCAGCTCGCGCTTCATTCGTTCCTGCGAAGCCGCTTTGACATCGATCAATAACTTTTTCGACTCCGCCTCGTCGCCGCTGATCGAAGCGACCTGCGCATACCACGTCGGCGCAAGCTGGCGCATCATCGCGGCGCGCATGGGGTTCTCACAGACCAACGCGTCCAACGCTTCGAGCAAGGGCAAATAGGCTTCCGTGCCCGCCAGCCGTTCCGAACATCGCCCCCGCGCCATCGTCGCCAGATTCTCAGCCACCAGCTCAGTTAGAAAATCTTCGACGAGCGTGGTCTTGCCTATCCCAGGCTCGCCCGCCACGCACAGCAGCGAACCGCGCCCGGCACTCGCCGCCTTAAATGCCATGCGCAGTTCCAGGCGTTCCGGCTCGCGCCCGACCGTGTGACGAATCGCCGACGCAGCAAAGGCCGGACGTGGCGATTGACGCAGCGCTTTTCCCAGCGTTTCCGCGTTGGCGCGGCGACGCGTCGCCTCAAGGCAAGCCTCTACTTCCGCCGCCATCGGTCGCCGCCGCGCCTCTTTGTCGAGCATCTCTAAAATCAGACGCTCCAGTTCGAGCGGCAATCGCGGATTGAAGTGTGAAGGGGCACCCGGCGTGTCAGCGATGATGGCGTTGAGCAAGCCGACTAATGAAGTCGCAGGGAAGGGATGCCGACCGGTCGCGAGTTCGTAGAAGACAAGGCCGAGCGAGAAAATGTCGGAAGGCTGGCTGACCGCTTCGCCACGCGCCTGTTCGGGCGACATATATTTTATCGTGCCCATTAGTTGACCGGGCCGGGTTTGTTGCGCCAGCGTTGCCGCTTCTTCACCAAGGCCCGCGGGAACAAGCCGGGCGAGGCCGAAATCCAGAATCTTCACGTACCCATCATCGCGCACCATGATGTTATCAGGCTTGATGTCGCGGTGCGTGATGCCGGCGGCGTGCGCCACTGCCAGGGCTTTCGCTATCTGAGCCCCAAGTGTCAGCAAGGTCGCAAGTGAATTGTCTTCTGCAATGACGGCGCGCAACGTGCGGCCCGCGACAAGTTCCATGACGATAAAATGTCCGGCCTCGCTCTCGCCAATATCATGAACAGTGATGATGTTGGGATGATTGAGCGCGGAAGCGGCTTTCGCTTCCTGCATGAAGCGGCGCACACGATCAGCGTGCTGCGTGAATTCAGCGGGCAAGACTTTGAGCGCGACTTTGCGGTCGAGCCGTGTGTCTTCGGCAAGATAAACTTCGCCCATGCCGCCCGCGCCGAGCGGCTTGATGATTCGGTAGTGCGAGATCGTTTCGAGTATATCGCCTGCTCCCTTTCACTCTCCCGGCAGGTAAAAGATTACTTCATCGTCGCTTTCGCGGGACTCGCCATCAGTTGCTCTTTCGCACAGACGAAGTTGGCTGCGTCGTCTGTGCTGCCGCTGCCTTTGTAACGGGCGACAAGCGGGTAGGGACAGAGCGGGCGCGTGCGCGTGACGGCGCTTTTCGGATCATTGCCCTGCCGCTTTGAGGCGATGATCTCGTTGGGGGCGACGCCGGCTTCTACCCATCGCTCGATGGCCACCGTCAAGTCGTGCTGCGCGTCTGCCGGCACGGCGTTGACAAAGGCGCCGAAGCTGTCGGTGCCGGGGCCGCCGCCGCAATGTTGCATGCCCGGCACCATGTAGAGACGCATGAACGAATCGACTTCGCGCCGGCCCATCTTCGCAACGACCTCGTGGAAATAATGAATCGTGTTGGTCGGCGGCAGCGCCGCGTCGCTCCAGCCGTGATAGAGAATCAGCTTGCCGCCGCGCGCTTTGAAGGCTTTCAGATTGGTGTCGGTGGCGTTCAAGATTGGCGCCAGCCTGTCGTCGGCGAGTTTGCTGTCCTGGTCGATGTTGAACGATTTAATGTCCCAGGCCGGATCGTTGTGGATCATGTTGCGCTCGGTCTGCGAGGCGAAGAAGAACTGCGCCGCGCGGGTCGGCGCCGCGCCGGTGATCCAGCTAGTCCAGCCAGCCGGCCCGGTCTCGCCGCCCGGCAAGAAGCCTGGGACAATCTGCTCGCCCTTCGAGTTGCGCGGCCCGCTGTAAATTTTCTTCAGCGCCGCGACCTGCTTCTCCGTCAGACAGGCATCAGACTCGGCCCCTTTGCAGAGCAAGACCCCGGGGTCGAAGCGACAGTCAACGGGGTCGTCAATGACGCCGTCGGTCACCCCATCGCGCCCGTCACAGGCCGTGAGCGTCGCCGCCTCGATGGCTTTCAATTTACTGGCGGGGATGTAGCTGGCCGGGTCAAGCATCATCGCTTGCATGTTCCAGGCAAAGCCTGTGAGCGCCTGCGTGAAGTAATTGGCCGGGGCGCCGGCAATCAAGCCATCATAGTCGTCCGGGTAGCGCTGGGCTTCCATCAGCGCCTGTCGCCCGCCGTTCGAGCAACTCGCAAAGTACGAATGTTTCGGGCCAGTGCCGTAGAAGGCGTTGATGATCGCTTTGGCCTTCTCGGTCATTTCATGAACTCCGCGGTGCCCGTAGTCGATGATCTTCTCCGGGTGTCCCAGCGCCCAGCTCGCATCGCCGCCGCTGTGCCCCGTATCCGTCGAAGCGGTGGCATAACCGCGCATCAGCGCGCCGGCCAGCGCCGCCGGCGTGATCGAGCCGGCGAAGCCGCCATTGCCGACGCCTTGAAACCTGCCGTTCCAGCCAGAGGCGGGCATCCAGACTTCAAACTTGATCTCCGAATCACTGGTCGGCTTGATGACGCCGGTCACGCGGCAGAAGGCCGGCAAGTCTTTGAAGGCCGCGCCGCTGCCGAACGAGCCGGCGGCCACAGACTGCGCCGCCGTGATCGTCGTGTTGGCGAGCTTGAGATCAGTCAGGCGTTCGCAGGTTTGCGCCGCCGCCGGACTTGCGCTGAGGCTGCAAACGGCAAGCAGCAGAAACGGCAAAGTGCGCCAGAAAGCTTGCTGTCGTGAGAGCCACACAGTTTTCATATTTATCCTCGATGTCATGACTATCTTCCCAAATCTCTGCCATCGGGCAGAGCAAAGATCACCACCGTCGAAGCGCCCGGCGGGGCTTTCCAAAATCCCGAGGCGCTGCCCGTCACCGCCGCCACGTATTGCTTGCCATTGATCGCATAGCTGATCAAGCCGCCATTCATCGGCCCGCCGAGGTTGAAACGATAAAGAACTTTTCCCGTCCGCGCGTCGAGCGCCAGCAGGTCGCCGGTCATCTCTCCGGCAAAGACCAGCCCCGTCGCCGTCGTCGTCACCGCTGCCAGTAGCGGCTTCGACGAGCGGTATTGCCATGCGACCTTGCCTGTCGAAGCGTCTATCGCCGTCAGCCAGCCGTGCGCCGTCTCGACAGGGTCTTCGACGTAGCTGCCGCCCATGTAGGTTTGACCGGCCACGTGACGCACGTTTTCGCCCTTCTTGAACGTGCCGCACCAATCCACCGCCGGGACGTAGAGCATGTTGGTCTGCGGGTTGAACGCCGGGCCGTTCCACTGCATGCCGCCGAGGACGCCGGGGCAGGCGTGCGTGCCTTCGACGGTGAGCGGCGCGTCGGTGTTCTGGCGCGTCGTCACGGCAGTCTCGTAGAGGTGCTCGTGTGTGTCGCGGTCGAGCACATGCAGGAGGCCGTCTTTGCCGCCGGTGGCGACGAGGTTGCGCGTCTTGCCATTGACCTTCGTCGTAAAGAGCGGGCTAGCCTGCGTGGCGTCCCAGTCATGCGTGTCGTGCGGGACGAGCTGATAATGCCACTGGCGTTTTCCGGTGCGCACATCCAGCACGACCATCGAGCTGGTGTAGAGGTTGGCGCCCGGTCGAACGGTGTCGTAGAAATCCGGCGCCGGGTTGGCCACGGGGACATACAGCAGCCCTTTTTCATGATCGAGTGACACAGGCGCCCAGACCGCGCCGCCGCCATGCAGCCGGGCGTCGGGCTTGCCCCAGGTTTCCGCGCCCGGCTCGCCCTCGTCAGGCACGGTGTTGAAGCGCCAGACCGGCTCGCCGCTCTCCAGTTTGAAAGCGCCGATCCAGCCTTTGACGCCCTGCTCGCTGATGCCGAGGCCGACCACCACGAGGTCTTCGAAAATCAGCGGCGCGCCGTTGAACGAGCCTTCGTTCTTCTCCGCGGCAACGAGTTTCTTCTCCCAGAGCAGCTTGCCGCTCTCCATATCCAGCGCGTAGAGGTAGCCGTCTGTCGTGGCGCGGACGACCCGCCCGTCTTTGATGGCCGCGCCGCGATTCGGCGGGAAGACTTCAATCGATTTGGGGTTCCGGTCATAGCGCCAGCGCTGCTTGCCAGTGACCGCGTCAATCGCTATGGTGGAGCGCGTCGTTGTGATGTACATTACGCCGCGATAAACGAGCGGGTTGTTATGGAATGTGCGCGTGTCGCCGGTCTGGTAGATTGCCGCGGGCCGCAAGCGGGCGACGTTTTGCGGCGTGATCTCTTTGAGGTTCACGTACCGCTGGCCGGTGTAGTCGTGGTTCGGGACGAGCCAATCTTTGGTATTCGCCTGCGCCGCGTTCAACTCTTGCTGGGTCGGCGAAGCGGTGGACGGAGACAGGTTGGCGCTAGTCTCTGTCGCCTGCGGTTTGGCTTCGGCGGCGCGCATCAGCGGTTCTTTCCCCGCCATCGGCGCGGCGATTTTGATGCGCGCCAGGGCGTCTGAGCTGGCCGGCAACTCGCGCGCGCCTGCCGCATAGCCGTTCGCTCTGAGCAGGTGAGCGATGATGTCTATGTACTGCTGCGGCTCGAGCGTGTTGGGTGCGCCATAGGGCATCTGCGTCCGCGTGATGTAGTACAGCTCGTCCACATTGTGATTGCCCTGTCCCCACTTGCCCATGAAACGGCTGCCTGAGAGCGCCGCCGCCGACGCGCCTTCGAGCTGCGCGCCATGACAAGAAGCGCACTTCTTCTCGTAGAGCGCCCGCCCGCGCTCCGCCTGCGCAGTTGTGTAAAGGCCGTCCTGCACGGCTGCGGCCAGTAAGACTTTGGGCGCGAACGCCAGCCCGCCAATCAGCAAAAGCCCGACGAGGGTGGCGAAAACCCGATGGGATTGCAGTAGCGACAGCAGAGCGCGAGTGTTCATAGACATGCCTCTTTCCTCCGCACCTGAGACGGTTTTTCTGAATGTTTCTGAAGGAAAAGCTTGAGTAGAAGGACCAAAGGGCCATCCTTCAGCAGCGCCATTATACAGAGTTTCGCGCGAAACGGAATCCTCGATGGCCAGCCGCGCCACCTCGGCCCGGCGCGAAAAAAAGCTTGCCCGCCGACGTGGCTGGCGCGCTATAATGCGCCCACGATCCATTTTGAGGAATTGAATAAGCAAACGAGGATATCCGACATGAAACGCCTGCTGTGTTTAATGGCTTTATCCTGGCTTGTGCTGCTTATCCCGTCTGCGGTTCGGGTCGCCGCGCAGCCGCCGCCAACCCCTGAGCCCATCTTGATTCGCAACCGCATTGATGCGGAAAACTGGCGGCTCGAAAACATTCGCAAGATCAATGAAGAGAAGCGAAGCGAAGGGATGCGCAAATCTGACCCGCCAGCGGTCGAGCCCGACGCCCAATTCTACAAACGAAAACTGACTGAAGAGCAGAAAAAACTGCTCACCGCGACGGCTGAAGAAAGGGCCGCGCACCGCGACTTTCTGCGTCAGGACCATACCGGATTGATCCGCCTGCTGCCGCGCGGCAAATACGAGTTCAACGTCACGGTCGCTGCCGATCATCCCGACCTTATCTTGCCGATCAAAGGTGGCGGCGCGTTCTATTCGTTCATCGAAAAGAAGCACCCCTTTGGCCCGTGGGCAGAGATCAGCTTGCAGGAGGGGCGGCTCGTCGTCGGCTTCCAGCCGCAGTCGCTCGCCATGATGACGATGCTTGGAGACGTGCCGCTCGAATCATTGACGGCAACAACGCCCGGCATCGCTTACCTGGCGCAGTGGACGCCGCCGACCGAGCGAGTGGCAGCGCGCGACCAGAGCCGCCGCAACCTTAAGGGCTTCGTCAACGCCGACCGCGCCTATAATTCGACCCTGCCGGCAATGGTGCATCAGACCTACGCGCTGCGCACGACGATCTATAAAAAGGAAGGCCGTCTGCGCATGATTCGTGGCGTCGGCTCGATCTATGTCCCGCACCCGTACGAATACAGCGGCGCCGACGAGCTGATCGTCTTCCGCATCCTGAGCGCCGGCGAAGATGGCAGTGTCACCCTGCTCTGGAAACGCTTGCAGAAATTCACCCCGCCCAAGCTCGAAGAGGGACGCGACGACACGGCGACGCGGGAACGCAGCGACACAGCGCCACGGGACCGCGGTGACGATAGGAGACAGTAGGCGGCATTCTCCACCCCCTCCCGCTCTCGCCATGTCTCGGCGTCGCCCTTCGCGGCGTCATCTCGATTCCCCGTAACGCGCTGGTCCCGCGCGTCGTACAGGTTTAATGATCGCTTTAAACTAGATAGCGGCGCACCGTAAACTGATTTGCTGCGCGCTTCCGTCAGCCGTTATCATGTTCAATTGATTGCTTAAACAGATCGTCAATAAAGGAGCCCTTCGAGTAATCAGCAATGTTGTTTCTTCAATCAACTCAGGTGAAAAGGCAAACCCTCACAACCGTTGCAATGATGCTGGCGCTGGCCGCCATGGCATTGCTTAACGCCGCCTGCAAGAGCGGCTACCCGGTGTCGGCAAAGAACGCGCCGGGCACGGCAGAACCGCGCGTCGTCAAGACCGCGCAAGTCAGCGAAGTTCCGATGGAGCGCGCCGTCACAGTTTCGGGCACGCTCGCCGCTCAGGATCAAGCCACCATCAGCGCCAAAGTGCCGGGGCGTGTGCAGACCCTTAGCGTTGACCTCGGCAGCGTCGTGCGCAAGGGGCAGGTGATCGCCCAGCTTGAGCAGCAGGATTATCAACTGCGCTTGCAGCAAGCCGAGGCGGCGCTGGCGCAGGCGCGCGCGCGCGTCGGCCTCTCGCCGGACAGCAAGGATGAAAAGGTCGAGCCTGAAAACACGGCCACCGTGCGACAGGCGCGGGCGCTGCTCGACGACGCCAAGCTCAAGCTCGAACGCGCCAAATCGCTGTTGGCCAAAGGCGTCATTGCCCAGGCGCAGCTCGATGCCGCCGAAGCCGATTACAAGGTGGCGTTGAGCCGTTTCCAGGACGGCGTCGAAGAGATTCGCAACCGCCAGGCGCTGGTTGTGCAGCGGCGCTCGGAGCTTGAAATCGCGCGCCAGCAGCTTACCGATTCGACCATCAGCGCGCCCTTCGACGGCGTCGTACAGGAGAAGCGCACGAGCGTCGGCGAATACCTGGCCGCCGGCACAGCGATCATTAATCTGGTGCGCATGGATCCACTGCGGCTGCGCGCCGAAGTCCCCGAGCGCGAGGCGCACAACGTCAAGCAGGGCCAGCAGGTGCGCGTCACCGTCGAAGGCGACACCAACGTCTACACCGGCATCATTGCGCGTCTGAGCCCGAGCATCACCGAACAGAATCGCATTCTGATCGTCGAAGCTGAAGTCCGCAACAACGGGCGCTTGCGCCCCGGCTCGTTTGCGCGCGCCGACATCGTCGCCGACGCCAAGAGTCTCAGCCCGGCTGTGCCCGCCAGCGCTGTGGTCAGCTTTGCCGGCATCGATAAAGTCATCACCATTCAAGACGGCAAGGCGCTGGAGAAGCCGATCACTATGGGGCGCCGCGCCGGCGATTGGATCGAAGTGCTTTCCGGCATCAAGACCGGCGACACCGTCATTGTTGAACCCGGCAACCTTCAGTCGGGCCAGCCCGTCATGGTCGCAGCAGAATAGTAGGCAGTAGGCAGTAGGCAGTAAGGCTTCCGCCGGATTGCAGTGGCCTACAGCCAGGTTCCTAACTGCCTACTGCCTACTGCCTACTGAGGAATTATGCAGAAGCTCGCAGAAATTTGTATCAAGCGTCCGGTCTTTGCGGCGATGATCGTCCTGGCGATGGTCGTCGTCGGTGCTGCCAGTTACTTTCGCCTCGGTGTTGACCGCTTCCCCTCGGTAGACCTGCCGACCGTGAGCGTACGTACGACCTTACCCGGCGCGTCGCCCGAAGAGGTCGAAAGCGAGGTGTCGCAGAAGATCGAAGAGGTCGTCAACACCGTCGAAGGCATTCAGGAATTGCGCTCAGTTTCGGGCCAGGGCACGTCGTTCATCATGGCGACCTTCAACCTGAACCGTGACATTGACGTGGCGGCGCAGGATGTGCGCGACCGCGTTGCCGGGGTCGTCCGCGACCTGCCGCGCGATGTTGATCCCCCTGTAGTCGGCAAATTCAATAATGATTCGTCGCCGGTTATGACTGTGGCGCTGTCGGCGGATCGCCCCTTGCGCGAGCTGACGGAGCTGGCCGACAAAGTCGTCAAGATTCAGCTCGAACGCTCGACGGGCGTCGGTGAAGTCGCCGTCGTCGGCGGCCTGGGCCGCGCCATCAATGTCTGGGTTGACCCCGACCGCCTGGCGGCTTATCAAATCCCCATCACCACCGTGCGCAACGCCATCGTCGCGCAGAACGCCGACGCGCCGGGCGGCAACGTCACCGCCGGGTCACGCGAGCAATCTTTACGCACCATGGGCCGCGTCATTGACCCGAAGAGCTTCAGCGATCTGGTCATCACCAGCATCAACGGCGCGCCGGTGCGCGTGCGCGACATTGGCTGGGCCGAAGACGGCACTAAAGAGCAGCGCTCGCTGGCGCGCTTGAACGGCGTGCCGACGGTGACGCTGGAAATCCGCCGGCAGTCGGGCGCCAACACCATCGAAGTCATCGAAGGCATCAAGGCGGCGCTCGCGCGCATCGCCCCGCAACTGCCCACAGACGTCAAGCTCGAAGTCATTCGTGACCAGTCGCGCTATATCTACGCGGCGCTGCACGAGATCAACCTGCATCTCGTCCTCGGCAGCATCTTCGCCTGTCTGGTGGTGATGTTTTTCATGCGTAGCTGGCGCACGACGCTGATTGCCGGCATCGCCATCCCGACATCCGTAATCGCTTCGTTCGGCGTGATGCGGGCATTGAACTTCACCCTGAACAGCGTCACGATGCTGGCGCTGGTGCTGATGGTCGGCATCGTTATCGATGACGCCATCGTGGTTCTGGAAAACATCTTCCGCCATGTCGAAGAAAAGAAGATGCGGCCCTTTGAAGCGGCGCGCGCCGCGACTGCCGAGATCGGCCTGGCCGTCATGGCGACGACGTTCAGTCTGGTCGTCATCTTTGTGCCGGTGTCGTTCATGTCGAGCATTTCGGGCCGCTTCCTTTATCAATTCGGGATTACGGCGGCGGCGGCAATTCTCGTCAGCCTGGTGGTTTCGTTCACCCTGACGCCGATGATGAGCGCGCGGCTGCTGAAGACCGAAGACGCCGCAGGGCATGGCCATGACGATCAGGCGAAATCGCGCGGCGGATTTTATGGCTTTATTGACCGCTTTTATATGGTCGTGCTCGGCTTCGCCATGCGCCACCGCATAGCCGTTGCCGTGCTGGCGTTGCTGGTAGTCTTTTCTTCGGTGCCGCTCTATGGCGTCGTCCACCAGGATTACCTGCCGAGTGATGTGGACGAATCGGAGTTCGACGTCAATGTCACGGCGCGCGAAGGCACGAGCCTTGAGGCGATGAAGAGCGCGATGCTCTCGGTCGAAAGCGAGCTGCGCTCGACGCCCGGCGTTGATCTGGTGCTGGCGACCGCCGGCGGCGGCTTCATCGGCGGCGTCAACCAGGGCGGCGCTTACGTGCGTATCGTGCCGATTGAGGAGCGCAGCTTTTCTATCAGCCGCCTGTGGCATGGTCTGATTCATGGTCGCCCGCTCGAAGCCTTCAAGACCAACTACTCGCAGCGCGACGTGATGCAGGAGATACGCTCGCGGCTGCGCAAGTACAAAGACCTGCGGTGCAGCGTGCGCAACGCGCCGTCATTCAACATCGGCGGCGGCAACTTTGATATTGACTTCAACCTGCGCGGCCCCGACCTGGAAATGCTGTCGAAGTACGCCGAGATTCTGCGCCAGAAAGCGCCGGAGCTGGGCGTCGTTGACGCCGACACCACCCTGAAGCTCGACAAGCCGGAGCTGCGCGTCGAGATCGACCGGGCGCGTGCTGCCGACCTCGGCATCTCGACTGATGACATCGCCTCGGCCATGCGCTTGATGGTCGGCGGCGATCAGCGGGTCTCGCGTTTTCACGATCCGGGCGTCAACGACGATTACGATGTGCAGCTCCGCTTGACCGAAGGCACACGCAACGACCCCGGCGCGATTTCGCGACTCTATGTCGGGCGGAGCAGCGGCGGTCTGGCGCGGCTCGATAATTTGGTGAAGCTGACGCCAGCCAACACCGCCTCGCGTATTGACCGCTTAGATCGTCAGCGCCAGGTCTCTTTGCGCGGCGCGGTCGCGCCCGGCTTTGCGCTGTCCGACCGCATCGAAGCGCTGCGCAAGGAAGTCGCGAGCATGAACCTGCCCGCGGCTTACACGACCAGCGTGTCGGGGCGCGGGCGCGAGCTGGAGCGCACCTTCAATGAATTCATCTGGGCGTTCTTGCTATCGATCATCTTCATGTACATGATCCTGGCGTCGCAGTTCGAAAGCGTCGTCCACCCGCTGACGATCCTGCTCAGCCTGCCTTTATCGATCCCCTTCGCGCTGGTGTCGTTGTGGGCAACGGGCAACACGTTGAACCTTTATTCGGCGCTCGGCATCCTGGTGCTGTTCGGCGTCGTCAAGAAGAACGCCATTTTGCAGATCGATCATATGAACAATCTGCGGCGTGCCGGACAGGAACGACTGCCGGCCATCATGCAGGCGAACCGCGACCGTTTGCGCCCGATCCTGATGACGACGCTGGCGCTGGTCGCCGGCATGATGCCGCTGGCGTTGGGCACCGGCCCGGGTTCAGACGAGCGTCGCGCCATCGCCGTCGTCGTCATCGGCGGGCAGACCTTATCGTTGCTGCTGACCTTGATCGTCACGCCCGTAGCCTATTCGCTCTTTGATGACATCGGCGCGACCACCGCCTGGCGACGATTTGCGTCGCGCGTCTACGCCTTCAGGCATCCCTTCCGGCGGCGCGTACAGTCTGCCGTGACGCGCCGCGCCGCCGCGAGTCATCTGCAAACCGACAAGGAAGACTTTAAAGCCCGCGCCGGCAGCGGCGACTGACGTTTCAGCCGGATCGCCCACATCATCTAGCCTGAAAGAAGCCCGCAGCCGCGGGCTTCTTTCGTTTCAGATCGTTTCTGAGTCTGGGAAACGGTGATCCCAAATTCGCGCACTCCGCGCCTGCCGCTTTCAATGATGCAAGCTTAACCACTTCTGCGCAGGCTCTGCGCCACTTGCCTTAACTGGCACAGCCGTTTCATACTCATCGGCAAATTCGTCTCGGAGGCAGATTCATGGATACCTGGTTGCAAGACTTGCGCTTCGCCGTGCGCACCCTGCTCAAGAGTCCCGGCTTCGCCGCGGTGGCGATTCTTTCACTGGCGCTTGGCATCGGTGCGAACACCGCCATCTTTTCGGTCGTCAACGCCGCCTTGCTGCGTCCGCTGCCGGTGACCGACCCGCAGCAGTTGATGTTCGCCTTTTCGGGCCGCAGCGACGCGCCCTACATCACCGCCTCTTATCCTGATTATGTGGACTTCCGCGACCGCAACGAGGTCTTTAGCGGGCTGGCTTGCTACTCTCCGGTCACTGTAAGCATGACTACAAATGAGCAAGCCGAGCAGATTGATGGGCTGATCGTTTCGGGCAACTACTTTGACGTGCTCGGCCTGCGGCCTGCCCAGGGGCGTGCCTTTTCCGCCGAAGAAGATCAAACGCCATTGACCCACCCGGTCGTCATCATCAGCCACGGGCTGTGGCAGCGCCGCTTCGGCGGCGACCCGGCAGTAGTCGAGCGCACGCTGACGCTGAACGGTCGCGCCTTCACGGTGATCGGCATCGCCCCGCCCCGGTTCGATGGCACCGAAGTCGGTGAGACGGTTGACCTGTTCGTGCCGATGATGATGCAGTCGCTCGTGCGCCCGCCGCGCGGCGGCTTTTCCGGCGAGCAGGACGCCGACCTGCTCGGCAAGCGCGGGCCGCGCTGGCTCAACATGGTCGGGCGCTTGAAGCCAGGGGTTACGCAGGAGCAAGCGCAAAGCGCCATGACAGCCATCGCCGGCCAGCTTGAGCAAGCCTATCCTGCGACCAATCGCGGCTGGATCGTGACGCTCTTCCCGGTAAGCAAAGGCGACCCCGGATTGCGCGGCGAAGCCCTGCCCATCGCCGCCTTGCTGATGGCGATTGTCGGGCTGGTGCTGTTGATCGCCTGCTTCAATGTCGCCAACCTGCTGCTGGCGCGCGCCACGGCCCGCCGCAAAGAGATCAGCATCCGCCTGGCGCTTGGCGCCAGCCGCTTTCGCTTGATTCGCCAACTGCTGACCGAAAGCGTCACCATCAGCCTGTTGGGCGGCGGCGTCGGGCTGTTGCTGGCGCTGTGGCTGACGGATGTGATGAAAACTCTGAACCCGCCGGCCAGCGTCTTTCCGCTGCGCCTGGACTTGCGCCTTGACGGGCGCGTACTCGGGTTCACGTTGTTGTTGTCGCTGGTGACCGGATTGATCTTCGGACTGGCACCGGCCATTCAGGCATCCAAGCCCGACCTCGTGCCGGCGCTCAAGGACGAGGCGGTGGCGCTTGGGCATGGCAGGCGGCGCTTCAACCTGCGCAATCTCTTCGTCATCGCGCAGGTTGCCATCTCGCTGGTGCTGCTGATTGCGGCGGGGCTTTTCCTACGCAGTCTGAAGCACGCCGAAGCCATCCACCCGGGCTTCAACCCGGACAACATGCTTGTCGTGCCGCTCAACATTCAACTGCTCAAGTACACGCGCGCTCAGGGCCGCACCTTCTATGATCAGGTCATCGAAAAGGTCGAATCCTTGCCCGGCGTGCAGTCGGCATCGCTGGCGCGCGTCGTGCCGCTCAGCGGCGGCGGGCGCACGAATAGTGTGCTGATCGAAGGCCAGGAGCCGCCGCCCGAAGACCGCCCGCAGACGACCGGCGCCAACGTCGTCGGCTTGCGTTACTTCGATACGATGAGCATCCCTTTGCTTGGCGGGCGCGACTTCACCGCCAACGACCGCGAAGGCGCGCCCGGTGTCGTCATCGTCAACGAGACCTTTGCGCGGCGCTTCTGGAACGACGAAAATCCCCTCGGCAAGCGCATCAGCCTGCGCAGCCAGCAGGGGCCATACCTCGAAATCATTGGCCTCGCCCGCGATGGCAAATACCGCACGATTGGTGAAAGCCCGCGCTCGATGATCTACCTGCCGGTGTTGCAGAACCACGAGACAGGCATGACGCTGCACGTGCGTACGAGCATTGAGCCAACGCAACTCGTAGCCGCCGTGCGCGGGCAGATTCAAGGGCTTGAAAAGAACCTGCCGGTTTACGACATCCACACGATGCGCGAGCAGCTCGGCAGCGCGCTTTTCGGCGCGCGCGTCGGCGCGATCTTGCTCGTCGTCTTCGGGGCGCTGGCGCTGTTGCTGGCTTCGGTTGGACTCTACGGCGTGATGGGGTATTCGGTGGCGCGGCGAACGCGCGAGATTGGCGTGCGCATGGCGTTGGGCGCGACGCGCCGTGATGTCTTGCAACTTATCTTGAAAGACGGCATGGCGCTCGTCGGCATCGGCGTCGGCGCGGGCGTCATCGGCGCATGGTTTGCGACGCGGCTGCTAACCGGCTTTCTCTACGACATCAGCACCACCGACCCGCTGACCTTTGTCGTGATTGCGCTGTTGCTGATCGGAGTGGCTCTGGGAGCCAGTTTCGTCCCGGCGTACCGTGCGACCAGGGTCGACCCGCTCGTGGCGCTCAGATACGAATAAGGGGCTAGGGGCTAGGGACTAGGGACTAGGGCGGAAGTTACGCTGCGATGATTGTCACCGCAGGGTTTCTCCTATCCCTAGCCCCTAGCCCTTAGTCCCCCTCCTTGTCACCTGCCGCCGGATTCGTCAGAATATAGCTTGACGCGATTGAGCAGGGGCAAAGCATGGCGAAACCGAAACTGACCGGGCCACGACCTGAATGGTTAAAAGTGCGACTGCGCGCCGACGCGTCCTTTGACCGCGTGCATCAGTTGATCAGTGACTTGAGCCTGCACACGGTCTGTCAGGAAGCGCGCTGCCCGAACATCTACGAGTGCTGGGGCGAAGGCACCGCGACCTTCATGATTCTCGGCGACATCTGCACGCGCCATTGCGGCTTCTGCGCGGTTGCCAAAGGCAAGCCGCGCCCCATTGATCCAGAAGAGCCGCGCCACGTCGGCGAAGCCGTCAAGCGTCTGGGGGTGCGCCACGCCGTCGTCACCAGCGTCAACCGCGACGAATTGCCCGATGGCGGCGCCCTCCATTTCGCGCAGACGATTCAATGGATTCGCCGGCTCAACCCCGGCACCCGCGTTGAAGTCTTGATTCCCGATTTCTGCGGCAACCAGGCGGCGTTGAGCACGGTGCTGGCGGCGCGTCCCAACGTGCTCAATCACAATACGGAGACCGTGCCGCGGCTCTACAAGCGCGTGCGTCCCGACGCGCGCTACGAGCAGTCGCTGGAACTGCTGCGCCGCGCCCACGCGCGCAAAAGCGAATGGCCGATGCTGACGAAATCGGGCGTAATGGCCGGGCTGGGCGAAACGGTGGACGAGCTGCTTGAAGTGTTTCGCAATCTGGCGGCGACCGGCTGCGATATTCTCACGGTCGGCCAGTATCTGGCGCCGACGCCGAAGTATATTCCGATTGAAAAGTATTACTCGCCTGAAGAGTTCGCCTACTTGCGCGACCAGGCGCTCGCGATGGGCTTTCGTTACGTCGAGTCGGGGCCGCTGGTACGTAGTTCGTATCACGCGGGCCGCCACAGCGATGGCACCGTTGCAGCCGCCGATTACGGCAACGACCCGATCTTCAGTGAAGCCTGGCAGGTTGAGCCGGCAGCGCCGCTCGTCCAATTGAAAGGCCGTGCCGAAGCTGGCGATTAGCCAGATACTCAGCTAAAGCAAAAGGCCGGATGCACCTGCATCCGGCCTTTGTCGTTGAATAGGGTGATTGAAATAGCCTGAGCTTACTTCTTGCCGCGTGCGGCTGCCTTCGAAGCCTTCAACGGGTTCTTGGTGCCGTCAGACCTGCGCATGGCATCAAGCGCCTTCTCGTGTGCCGCGCAATCGTGCTCGGCGGCCCGCGCCTTCCAGTATTCCGCGGCGTCAATTCCTTGCGACAGGTAAGCGACCACCGTGAACCCCGCGGCGCATTTCGGGCAGGTCAAGCGCACTCCGCGCGCTGTTCCTCTTCTTACAGACATTAGCCTCGACTCCTTTCTTTTACGTTGCTCGACGCCTCGCGGCATCAATGATAGCCACCATGACGCGAATTGCTCGCCTGGTGCAAAATCATAGCTTAACAGAACCGCTGTCCGCTTTTCAATCTTTACAAAAAAACGCTCAGGGCTGATTCCAGCGCGGGCGCTTGCGCGGGAACGGCATGGCGCTGCCGGCATCGCTTTGCAGTGTAGCAGCGGGCATGCGCTCGAGCTGAATCTGCATGATGTTGAGGCCGGCGTTTAGCGTTTGCATCTTGGTGGCGAGCATCGCGCCGCGCGGCCCAAAGACAACGACGCGCACGCGGTGGCCTGCCGTCAGACCACATCTGCGCAAGCGCCCTTTCTCGTTCGTGCGCCCGTTGTACATGGCTGCCGCCGCCGTATCCGGCTCTTCGATGACCACGACGCGTAAGTTCGCGGGCGCCATCTCGCCTGCTGCTGCGGTGACCCAGACGCCGATACAGGTCGTCCCCTGCGCGGTGGGCGGCTCGGCTTCGGTCTGTGGCGGTGGCGTGGGCGTCGCCGGTGCCTCTGCGGGCGCGGGCGGCGCGGATTCATTCTTTGCCATCTTCTGCTGTTCTTCTTTCTGCTTGCGCTCGGCTTCGGCGCGTTTCTTTTCGAGCGCCGCGCGCTCGGCTTCTGTCCCCTTTGCCGCATCCGGGCTGGCTGGCGGCGTCGAAGCATCGGGCACGGCGGGCGGCGAGATGGCGCCCTGTGGCGCGGGCGGCGTATCGGGCTGCGCATTGCCGGGCGACGGGCGGCGAAAGATCATAAAAGCGCCCGCTGCCAGCATAATCAGCAACAGCGCTACCGCCGCATAAGCGATGCGCCGGCCTTGCGGTGAGGGTTCGGGGCGAACGGCGACGGGCGCCGCCGCGAGCGCGGGTCCAGCCGCCGAAGTCGCGCCTGCGACGAGCGAGGCCGCCGACGTTTGCGCCGACGCGAGCGGCGTTGAAGCTGCTGCCGTCACATTGTTGGTCGGCAAGGCGGGCCGCGCCGTCGGCGTTGCCGGTAATTCGACCGGCATGGCAACTGTCCTCAACGATCCGGTGTCTGCTTCGTTGACGTGGATGACTGTGATGGCGCTGGCGCCGTTCGGGTCAGTGACGCGGACAGCGTGCGCGCCGGGCGGCAACTGTAGCGTTGCGCGTCCGTCTTCGCCGGCAGCGGCGATGGCTTCGGAGCCGAGAAAGACGGTGCTGCCCGCCGGCAAGCTCTCAAGCACCAGCATCGCCGTCTGGCTGGTGTCGGCGCCGGCAAACTTGTCCGTGCCGAAGCTGGCAGCGGCAGTGACTTCAGCCGGCGGCATCATCGCCGTCGCCCTTGCTGCCAGCGCGACCTGTAAATCGGTCTGCCGGTCGGCTTCGAGGGCGACGCTGATTTTGTAATCTGAATAACCTGCCTTCGACACCCTGACGGTGCGCAGCCCGGGCGCGAGCTGCTCGATGAAAATCCGACCGCGAATCGCGTCCGACGTGCCTTGCCGCGCCTCGTCCACATAAACGTCAGCGCCGCCCGGCACGGTCGTTAGCATAAGCCGCGCCGTGGCGCTCGGCGCCAGCATCGTTGCGGCCATCTGCGCGTTGAGGCTTTTACTATTGCCGCGCTTCAACTCGTCGAGCATTTCGTCGACCGAGGCGTAACGGTCTTCGGCGCGCTTGGCGGTGGCGCGAGCGATCATGCGCTCAAGCTCTGCGGGGATGCCGGAGGCGGCGAGCGCCGGCAGCGGCGTGCTTTCATGCAAGGCGCGCATCTCTGACCAGTAGACGACCGGATCGGTTGCGACGGATTGAAAGGGCGGGCTGCCGGTTAACATCTCGAAAAGGATGATACCAATGGCGTAGATGTCTATGCGCGGGTCGTCGCTGGTATTGCCCCACATCCGTTCGGGCGACATATAAGCCGGCGTGCCGAAGCCTTCGCCGGCGAGCGTCAGGTTTTCGCCGCCGACCAGTCGGGCGATGCCGAAGTCGAGCACCTTGACACGCAGCATACCGCCCTCATCGATCAGGATGATGTTATCGGGCTTGAGGTCGCGGTGGATGATGCCGTTGCGGTGGGCATAGCTGACGGCTTCCAGCACCTGCGCGAGAATCGCTGTGGCGGGCTCTGCCGGCATCGGGCCGTTCTGTTGTAGTTCTTCAGACAACACGCGCCCGGAGATAAATTCCATTACCAGGTAATAGCAGCCGTTGTCTTCGCCGAAGGTGTAGAGCCGCGGCAGGTTCGGGTGATCGAGCCGCGCCATCGCGACCGCTTCTTGAAAGAAGCGCTGTTTGATGACGCTGTTGCGGGTGTGTTTCTTGTGCAGCTCTTTGATGGCGACGATGCGCCCGGGCTGCGTCGTGTCTTCGGCCTTGAAGACCGAACCGAAACCGCCGCCGCCGATATATTCGGTGATCAGGTAATTGCCAATTCGTCTGCCGCTCATAATGCGCTCCGAGGCGATAGTTCACGCGGCGTAATTTGAATCACGCCAACAAAATCACGCTGGCCCGAACTGTGTTTCGCAACGGATGATCGTCCCGGGCCGCAATCTCAACACGAGGGTGTTGACTTGAAGAGGCGTGGTGCCGCCGTCCGATTCTCACACAACCGCCCATCGCAGTCAACAATTCGCTACCTGATTAAGACGCACGTCGGCGGCCAAAAGACGTGCTGACCATTGGGGAAGGCAAAAGGCAAAAGGCAAAAACTAGAAGGCAAAAGTGGCAAAGCCAGATCAATAGGTAGGAAGAAGCGAGTGGTGAAAGCGTCCAATCCTATCTATTCACTCCCCTGCCGACCTTTTGCCTTTTGCCTCTTGCCTTTTGCCTTCCCGAAAGGTTGTGCTATTGTTCGTCCTGTCGGTCGCGGGTCTCCCCGATCGCGCGTGCAGGAGCCGCGTCGAGCGGCTGGCAAATCTCAACCAAAGCCCTGAATGATGAGTGACGACAGCGCGCAACCGGCGCCGCAAAGGAGGATTATGAAGAGTACCGCGCAACTGGAGCGTCGGCGATTTGAGCGCGCCCCCATCACTGCGCAAGTCGAATACGAGCTGACCAATAGCAGCAGCGGGCCATCGCGCGTGCGCCGCAACATGGCCAACATCAGCCTCGGCGGCATGTTCATCACCACCGAAGAGGCAATCCGCACAGGCACCCGCATGGTCGTGCGCTTCGAGCTGCCCAACCGCCATCGGGTCATCGCCGTGTCGCGCGTCTGCTATGCCCGCAAAGGCGTCGGCCTCGGCGTCGAGTTCCTCAACCTCGACGAGGAAGACCGCGAGGAGATCGAAGCCTATATCGCCGCGCTGAAGGCCAAAGAAGAATTGCGCGCCTGATGCTCGTGGCGCGAATTCATCCCCCATTTGCGGGATGTTTTGGCGCAAAAAATAAACTCTTGTGTTGCCCCTACCGCTGTGTGATAATCGCTATCGCCTAAACTTTCGCCCCACTTTGAAATAGCCCCAAATCATCAGTCAGCATAAGAAATGGTCTGCGCTGCTTTGCGTCCGGCCATCGGCACTTGAAGCTATTGCCGACTGGCGATTGAGATTGCTCAACCGGCAGGTCCGTTTATGCAAGATGAAACCGTAACCCCAACCTGTCCGCTCTGCCGCCGCTCCGCGAATGGCGATGGCGCGCCGACGCGGCTGTGCCGCGATTGCCGCGCCATGCTCGCGCCGATTATGTCGCGCGCCAGCGGCGTTCAAACCGCTTACGCCGTGACCCTGCCGAGCGCCGCGGCCCGGCAAGCCATCGCGGTCGCGCCAGCGGTGGCTGAAGCTGATTTTGATGATGTGGTGTTTGCGCCCGCCGCCGCTCAGAGGGAAGCGATTGCACCGGTGAGCGAGCCCTTCGACGAAGACTTCGGCGGCGACTTCGACATACCTGTGGCCAGCGAAACGGTCGAAGCCAGCCATCCGGCTCCTTTGCCCGATGCCGCGCCGTTTGCGACCGACGTCTTTATCGCGCCCGAGCAGTACGAAGATGGCGATTCTTTCGTCAAGGCGGATCATTTTGTAGACGAGCGAATGACTGCGCCGCTCAACCCGCCGCCGACGCCTGCTGATGAGCCTTTTGAATTGGATTTAACTGACCTCGCGCCTGCTGTCGGTCAGCCAACCGAGCCGTTGACGCCAGCCATCGAAAGCCAGGCCGCGCCGGTCGAGACGCATACTGACCAGACCACAACGGCTGAGCCGATTGTCGAAGCGTCTGCCGCTGCTGTCTCAGCAGCGCCCGCAGACCCGTGGGATGATCCGCTGCCGGCGTGGGAATACTCGCACAACGAATGGCCGATGCTGGCCAATGCAGAACGGCCATCGCTCATCTCAAGGCTGAAATGGCCGCTCGTCGCTTTACTAGTCCTAGCGGTCGCCGTCGCCGCTTACTTCCTGTTTATCAAGCCGCGCGGCAATGCGCCTCAGGCCGGTATACAAGAACCGTTGACCGTGCCGGTCGCGCCGCTGCCTGCGCCGCCCGCTCAGACGGCACCTGAGACCAGTTCAGCTCCGGCCAGCGTTCAACAGGAAGTGCCCCCTGCGCCTGCCGGTCAGACAATAGACAGCCAGTCGAAGCACACGCTGCAAGTGATGGCCTCGCCCAACGAAGGCGAAGCCACCAGCCTGGCCGCTCGTTTGAAGAGCGCGGGCCTGCCGGCTTATGTAGTGCGCGCTGACCTCGGCAGTCGCGGCCTCTGGTATCGCGTGCGTATCGGCGGCTTCGCGACTAATGAAGAGGCGCAGCGCTTTGCCGCGGAAGCCCGTAGTCGCGCCGCTGCTGCCGGCGTGCCGATCAAAGAGTTGCAAGTGACCGCTTACGACAAGCCCTGAGTGAAGGCGAGAGATAAACGCCGGAAGTGTGGATTGCGAAGATGCAGGACATAAATCCACAAAACCTCAGACACGCGAAACTGGTTGATCGCTATTCGCGTTACATCAAGTCGCCGATTCTGCGGCTGAGGTTTTTGCAGAGCGCGATGAAGATCGAGTCGCCCGCGGGCTTCACCAATCGGGTGCCGATTGTCGGCACGCTTCCGTATCGCGCCTTGTTGATCGTTGAACTGTCAAAGGTCATGCCGGTCAACGAAGCCGCGCCGCTGGCCTTGCGGCTCACGGCGCTGCTCTACCGCCTGCGCTATGGCGTTTACGCCGCCTGCGTGATTGCGGCGCTGGGGGCCGGCGCGGGGTTGGGATACGCGATGATGAACGTCGCCAGTCATCTGCTCGCCTCGACCGAAGCGAAAGGCGCGGCGACTGAGCCCGACGCCGCCAACTCGAACGCCAATGCCAGCGAAGCGGTGGCGCACATCGGCTCTGAGGCGGGGTTGGCGCTCGATAAGATATGGCTTGCTGAACAAGGCGGCGGCTACGAGTTTTACAGCAACGGCGCGCGCGTGCTCACGGAATACCAGACGGCGGGCGAACGCCGCGACTTTTACCGCTTCCCGTCTGATCAGGTGGCGCGCGGCGCGGACGACGGCGAACGGCAGAGCCAACCGCTCGGCATCGTCTATCACGTTTCCGAAGGCGATCAGTTGCCCTTTGACAACCAGTACAACCAGTCGCTGCAAACGCACTCGAAGGCGTTACTCGAATATGCGCGGGCGCACCGGCTCTACAATTATGTGATTGACCGTTTCGGGCGTGTCTACCGCATCGTGCGTGACGAAGAGACGGCTAACCACGCCGGCAACTCGGTCTGGAGCGACGGGCGCGACATCTATGTGAACTTGAACGCCAGCTTCATCGGCGTCTGCTTTGAAGGCCAGTCGCGGCGCGGCAAAGCGGTCGGCGCCGACGGCATCAACGAGGCGCAGATTTACGCGGCGCGCCAGTTGACCGCCGTATTGCGCTCGAAATATCAGATCGCTGACGCCAACTGCGTGACCCACGGCCTGGTCAGCGTCAACCCATCGAATAAGCTGATGGGCTATCACACAGACTGGGTGGCGGGCTTTCCGTTTTCGGCCATTGGATTGACCGACAAGAACGAGACGGAGATCGCGGCGATTTCGCGGCTCGGCTTCAACTATGATTCGGCTTATCTGGCTGCCGCGGGCGGACGGCGCTGGCCCGGCCTCGATAAAGCCGATGCCAGCTTGCGCGACACAGCGCGGCAGAGCGGCGTGAATGTCGAAGAGAAGCGCGCGGCGCTACAGGAAGTCTACGAGCGCCTGTACGCCAAGCAGCGCGCTTTGGAGAAGGGAAGTGATGAGTGATGAGTAATGAGTGATGAGTGAGGCGTGGTGTTCACTATGACTTCTTCCCACTCATCCCTTTCAACCCATCAGGCATCACTCTGAGGTATGAACAAGACCCAGCTCATTCGAGAATCGGCGCGGCGCAGCGGGCTTTCGCAACAGAAAACGGCGCGCGGCGTCGAAGCCGTGCTGGCGGTCATCAAGCGCGAGCTGGGTGATGAGAGTCAGATCGCTATTCGCGGGCTTGGCCGCTTGCAGGCCAAGCCCAAACGCGCCGGTTTCGTGCCGCCGCAGGCGGACGGTGCGCCCCCTCGACCTATTCCCGCAGGCCGTGCCGTGCGCTTGAAAGCGACGCGCAAAGCCGTTGCCAGTCTGAACACAGAGCAGCCCCTCACGCTCGATGCGTTTGAATCAAATTCTGGAGGAATGATTGCCATGTCAAATGAAACCAATAGCCCGAACACCAATGAGGGCTCGGCTCTGGGACTCGATGTCGGCACCAGCCGGCTGGTGATGGCCAGCGGCTCGGCCACGCAGATCAAATCCAAAGCCGAGTTGAACGCGTTCATCACCGTGCCGTATTCCAAGTTTACCGAAAACATCCTCAAGCAGAACAAGGTGAGCTATCAGCTCAACGGCGGCTCGACGCTGCAAATCTTCGGCAACGAAGCGGCGCGCTTCGCCAATGTCTTCAACACCGAAGTCCGCCGCCCAATGATGGACGGCACGCTCAACCCGACCGAAGAGTATTCGCTGTCGGTGATGCAGGCCATCATCCAGCAACTGGTGAAGAAGACCAAACACGGCGAGACCCTGCGCTTCAGCGTGCCGGGCGCGCTGCGCGGCAGCGGTTCGCCCGATCTCGTCTATCACGAAGCCATGCTGCGCGACATGCTCAACCAGATGGGCTATAACGCCAAGGGCGTCAACGAGGGGCTGGCGGTGGTCTTTTCGGAGCTGGAGAAAGAGAACTTCAGCGGCATCGGCATCAGTTGTGGCGGCGGCATGTGCAACGTCGCGCTCGCCTTCATGTCGATCCCGGTGATGACCTTCAGCATCGCCAAGGCCGGCGATTACATTGATCGCAGTGTCGGCCAGGTGACCGGCGAAGTCGCCACACGCATCCGCACCATCAAAGAAGAGAGCCTCGACCTGTCGAGCGCCCCGCGCAGCAAGTACGAGAACGCTCTGCACGTCTACTACGATGATGTCATCCTGTCGCTGGTCGAAGGGCTGCGCGGCGCGCTGGCCGAGACCAAGAATATGCCGCGCATTGACAAGGCCATCCCGATTGTCCTGAGCGGCGGCACGGCGCGACCGAAAGGCTTCCTCGACAAGTTCCGCCAGGCCATCGAGCGTGACGGCTTCCCGCTGGAGATCAGCGAGATTCGCATGGCCGGCGACCCGCTGACGGCCACGGCGCGCGGCTGTCTGATCGCCGCGATGTACGACGCCTAATTGCGACGCGGCGAAACCGCGAGGGGGAAAGCCGACGCGGGGACGCGGCGACACGGCGACGCGGTGAAAGGAAGCCAAGCAGTCAGCCTGTGCGTCTTTCCTTCACCGCG
>JBJMGU010000167.1:0-31573 GCA_045807765.1 Blastocatellia bacterium | reverse complement strand
TCGGGTGTAGCGCAAGGCGGTCAGCTGGCGCCAGTCCGTACGCCAGCTGACCGCCTTGCGCTACATCGCAAAGGCAATCGAAAATTGCTCTGGACGCCGTCCGCGGATTGCGTCCAAACTCGCCTCATCTTGTTGTACGATTCGGCGTATCCATGCGCCTGAAGAGGAACATCATGACCAACCACCGAATTGCCGCCCGGCGTCTGGCTGGCAACCTATGCCTGTTTGTCGTCCTCGTGCTTGCGGCTCACCCGTCGGCGCGGGCACAGGACGCCGCCGAAAAGCCATCTCAGGCTCAACCTGATATTGATCTGGTATGGGGCGTGCGGATTCCCATGCGCGATGGCATCAAGCTGAACGCCACCGTCTACAAGCCGCGCAAGATGGATGGGCCGCTGCCGGTCATCTTCACGCTGACGCCCTACATTGCCGACAGCTATCACGACCGCGCCTATTACTTCGCGCAGCATGGCTACGTCTTCGCGCTCGTTGATGTGCGCGGGCGCGGCAGCTCGGAAGGCAAGTTCGACCCGTTCCGCCAGGAGGCCCGCGATGGCTATGACATCGTCGAATGGCTGGCCATGCAGCCCTGGTCGAATGGCAAGGTGACGATGTGGGGCGGCTCGTATGCCGGGTATAACCAGTGGGCGACGCTAAAAGAATTCCCGCCGCATCTGGCAACCATTGTGCCGGCGGCGGCGGCCTTCGCCGGAGTGGACTTTCCCTTCTTTAAAAATATCTGGGCGTCTTACGATATTCAATGGCTGACCTACACCAGCGGCGTCACCGGCAATGGCAAGCTCTTCGGCGAAGGCGCTTTTTGGGGGCAGACATTTTCTCGGCTCTACCGCGAGCACTTGCCGTTCAACCGCCTCGATGAAGTCGCCGGCAACCTGACGACGAACTTTCAAACATGGATGGCGCACCCGACGCAGGACGCTTACTGGGACGCGATGGTGCCGAGCGACGAACAGTTCGCGCGCATCAACCTGCCGATCCTAACCATCACCGGCCATTACGATGGCGACCAGGCGGGAGCGATGGAATATTACAAACGCCACATGCGGCTGGCTTCGGCGGCGGCGCGCGACAAACACTTCTTGATCATCGGCCCGTGGGATCATGCGGGCACGCGCACGCCGCGCAAAGAGGTCGGCGGCTTGAAATTCGGCGACGCCAGCCTCCTCGATATGAACAAGCTGCACCGCGAATGGTATGACTGGACGCTCAAGGGCGGCCCGCGGCCTGCGTTTCTCAAGAAAGCGGTCGCCTATTACGTCGCCGGCGCGGAAGAGTGGAAATACGCCTACTCGCTGGCGGCGATTGCCGGTAGCCGCCGGACGCTCTACCTCAACTCGGATGGCGGGCAGGCCGTTGACGTTTTCCATTCCGGCATGTTGAGCGACACGCCGCCGGTAAAGTCAGTGCCCGACCGCTACGTCTACGACCCGCTGGACACGCGGCCCGCTGAGCTTGAGCGCGAAGAGGTTGCGAATTACATTACAGACCAGCGGTATACGCTCAATATGTTCGACAACGGTCTGGTCTATCACAGCGCGCCGTTTGCGGAAGCCACAGAGGTCAGCGGCTATTTGAAGTTCACCGCCTGGATGGCTCTGGACGTGCCGGACACGGACTTCAATGTTACGGTCTACGAAGTCATGGCCGACGGCACGAGCATCCAGCTCACCGCAGACCAGTTGCGGGCGCGCTACCGGGAATCGCTGCGACGGGAGAAGCTGATCACGCCCGGACAGATCAACCGTTACGAGTTCGATGGCTTCACCTTCTTTTCGCGGCGCATTGCCAAAGGCAGCCGCCTGCGGATGGTGCTCAACTGCCCCAACTCAATCTACGTCCAGAAGAATTACAATGGCGGCGGCGCCGTCGAAAAGGAGTCCGGCAAAGAGGCGCGCACGGCACACATTACGCTCTACCACGACAGCGAACATCCCAGCGCGCTGGAGATTCCCATCGTTAAAGGCGAGCTTGGGACGCGGTGAGATTGTTTCTGGCGCGAGCCTCGCTTCGCCGAAAGGGGCCGACAGCCGCTGCGGGCTTCACCGACCCGTTGACTTCTAAAGACAAAAGGCCAGCCCTGGACGGGGCTGGCCTTCGTTTTTCAGTCGCCGTGTTGCCGGCAGTCTCAATAGGCCACGAACGGGTCGGTGACGACGCGCTTGACCCTGACGCCGCTGATGGTCTTCGGGAGTTTGATTTTGCCCTTCGCCGTCGAGTCAACGTAGACGACGATGGCGGCTTCCTGCGGATTATCGTCGGCCTGACCGACGCCGATACCGATAACGCCCGGACGCGACATGATCTCTTGCTCGCGTCCGCGCATCGCGGCAGTGGCGAAGTCAACGCTGGCGTCATTGGGACTGTTGCCCAGTGACTGCGTCGTCGTCGCCGAAGCCGTGCAGGTGCCGCCGACGAAGCTCACCGTGCTGCCGAGCGAGCTGCTCAACTGCGACAGCACCTGGCCGATGGGGTTGCCGATGGTCGATGAGCTGCTGCCGGCAAACAGCAGCGCCACCGGCTGGTGGCACGCATTGTTGCTGACGATCAGCGAGCCGCTGTCGCCGCCGGCGCTGAAGGTGGTGCTGTTGATGACGACCTGATTGGTGTACGTGACCAGGGTGCCGCCACTGCCGCCGCAGGACTTCGGATAGCGGATGCTCACGGTCGTCGTCGTCGAGCTGATCGAGCCGGTCGTAAAGCCGGTGGTGCGCCCGCTCTTAGCGACCGACAGGCCGACCGATGGCGCTTTGACGGCGCTGCTGATCGTGCCGATGTCTTCGATAAAGCCGGTGGAGTCCATCTGGCCGGAACGCAATTGCGCGATGGCACAATCGACGTTGTTCGCCAGAGGCGGCGCGACAGTGAAGTCGGCGACTATCGTAGCCGGGGAGCAGTTGCTGTCAACCAGGCCGGGCTGCGAGATATCGTCGCCGGCAGTGGCTTGGCCGGCCAGCCCAAGCACGTGGTTATTACTGAGAATGTATTGCGTGCCATTGGCAGACTGGACGAGCGAGCCGAGCGTGCCGCTGCAACAGAAGCGACGGCTGATGTCGTTGACGTTGCCGCCCGAGACGCCGAAATGCAAGTTGCGAACCTGATGATTTGCGCCACCGTCAGCCAACAGCGACGGGCCAATGCTGAGCGAGACGAGCGAGACAAGCGCCAGCACAGGGAGCGCAAAACGGATCAGCAAAGAGATCCTTTTCATGAAATCCTCCTCTAGCGAAATTGATTTGTGAACGCTCCACCTGCAACGCTACAGGTGAATGTGATTGGGGAAGAGAACAGCTTTGTTTTTCGAGCGCCGCTAATCTATCAACGAACCGGGATGATGTCAATCCTACAAATTGTTTTTTAAGATAAATTACTTTTTCAACATCGCCGTGACGCTTGTGGCGCTGCCGGCTTTGACCGTGACTTCCTTCTGAAAATTCTTATAGCCGGGCTTGTTCAGGTTGACGGTGTATTTGCCCGGCGCCAGGTCGTTGATCATTGCCGGCGTCGCGCCATACGCTTGCGGCGTGCCGGCGCTGTCTTCGGTGGTCGGGATAATCGTGATGCCGGCGCCCGGCGGTGTCGAAGCGATTTCGAGGCTGCCGGTGCCGGGCTTCGATTTCGCCGCGGCGTTGATGTTGGCCGCATTCAAATTGGCGGTGTTGGTGTTGGCGGCGGGCCTCGCGGCGTTGGTATTGCCCGGCGCGGCGTTCTGGTTCGAGGCCGGCGAGCAAGCGGCGAGAGCCGACAAGATGAGAGCGGCGAATGCCAGCAGTGCGCGGCGTGTTACCGTCATGCGAATTCCCCCTGATGATAGAAGCTCAAGCGAAAGTTATTTCATCCGCATCGCCTGCGGCGCGCGCTCGGCGCAACAAGCCAGGATATAGCTGGCGATGTCGTTTGCGGTCAGCAGGTGACGGATGTAGGCGGGACGGGTCTGCTCGTCGTAACGACCCTCAAATAAATCGTCGCACCAGTGCTCAATCTCATGCTGAAACGCCACGTCGGTCGAGCGGAAGCCGTCGTCCGTAAGCGGCGCCATCACCGGCAGCCGCACCAAAAGATCATAGGTGCTGGTCCAGGCGCGGCAGTAACCGAACAGCGCTTCGGCCTGCTCGCCTGCGGTGCCATAGAGCCGGGCGTAGTAGGCGAAGTTGTCGAGCACCGAGCGGTCGCAGATCAAGACTTCGGCACGCGGGCGTTTTTCAATTTCGAGCTGCACCTGCCGGGCGATGATCCATTGATGCGCCTCGCGGCTCGCCTGGTCATTAAGCTCAAATGGGCATTCGCGAGCAATTTCAGTAATCAGCTCGACCGTGCGGCCCCGTCGTTTGATGGCGCCGCCCAGCTCATACGCCACCGTTGTTTTGCCAACGCCATGTGTGCCTACCAGTGCGACCTTGAACAAATCCCATGACCTCCGTGAACGTTCCTGGGTTGATTGCCGGACGGCGATGATTCTAACAGCCCGCGATGGCCTGTCAAAGCAACTCAGGCCGCGCGCCGGCGCTTCACTTTCTGAAGACGATGCGACCGTTCTTGATGACGACGCTGATGCGGCGCAGCTCTTTCAGGTCTTTCAGCGGATCGCCATCAACAAGAATGAGGTTGGCGCGCTTGCCTGCCTCAATCGTGCCGAAGTCGCTCTGCTTGCCGAGCCAGGTTGCGCCATTGACGGTTGCCGCTTTCAGGATCGCCAGGTTCGGCAAACCGGCGGCGGCGTAGGCGTCAAGCTCATCAAAGAGGTTCTCGTTATCGGTGCCGGCCAGCAGCAGCACGCCCATCCGTTCGGCGCGAGCGACAAAGCGCGCCATGCGCCGGTAACTGTCTTTGACGATGGCGAACTGCTCGATGCCATAACGGCGGCGCTTGGTTTCTGGAACGCGCTGGATGACCAGCGTCGGGTCGAAGCCGATCTGGTGCTGGAGCATCAGTTTGAGTATTTCGCCGGTGGCCGGCCCGTCCGGGTCGATGTCGCTCCAGTTGGCTTGCATGCGGGCGATCAAGTTCTTGCCGGCATCGAGACTTTCGTTGTCGCCCTGCGGCTGGCGCTCAAGCGGCAGCATATCGCGCCAGAGGCGAATGTGACTGAAGCCGGTGATGCCTGCATCCATCGCCTCGCGCCAGCCGGTGCGCACGCCGATGTGGCCGGTCACCGGCAGGCCCTCGCGCCGCGCCTCTTTGACGACGGCGCGCAGCACGTCGGGGCTGAGCATGAAGTAGACCTTGAGCGCGTCGACGCCCTGTGCTTTCAAGGCGCGGACGAGCGGCGCGGCAGCTTCAGGGCGCGTCAATTCAACATCAACATAAGGGTGATAGCCATCCAGCCCATCAATCAGCGGCCCGCAGGTGTAGATGTCCGGCCCTTCGAGCAGGCCAAGCGCGATGGCTTCCTTGAAGTTCATGCTCATCGAGATGGCGACGCCCGGGTCGCGTATCTCTGTGACGCCGCGCGCCACCAGCGAGCCGCCGTCAAAGGCGCTCCAGTAGTGATAATGATTGTCCATCAGGCCGGGCATCACGGTCTTTCCGGCGGCGTCCAACACCGGCACGCCTGCGGGCAGGCCGACGGCCTCCTGGCTCGCGTGAACTTCGCTGATGCGCCCGTCGCGGATGACAACAAAGGCGCTCGGCAACGTGCGGCCCGTGCCCGGATCGAGCAGGCGCGCATTGGTGATGACCAGATCGGCTCTGGCCTGTTGCGGCACGACGAAGCGCGCCGTAAAAGCGAGAGGCGCGATTGCTCCCGACGCCAGATTCAAGCGGTAGAGCTTTCTCGCCGCGCACAGCACTGCCGCCTGACCGTCAGGCAGCAGCGCCATTTGCTTCTGATCGTAAGCGGTCGAATAGACGGCGCGGGCGGCGCTGCCGGTTGCCGGCTGCACCATTACGCGGTCAACGCCATTGTCTGTCTGAATGAAGCCCCACGATTTGCCGTCGCGGCTCCACGCGACATCGTGCTCATGCACAGGCGTGCGCGTCAGCCGCGTCATCTGCATCGAATCGAGCTGAATGCGATAAAGATCGCTGCCGCCGTAATGCCCCGAATCGAGAAAGACCTCGCGGGCGTCAGGCGAGAGCGCGAACGACCACTCGTGCCAGTTTTCGCCGTGGGTTAATTGCTTGGCTTCGCCGCCGGGCGCGATGCGGAACAGGTGCGCGTCGTATTGCGAGCGCTCGACGATGAAGAAGACTTCGCCGCCTTTTGGATGGTAGGCGATCTGGCCGATCTCGGATTCCGAGTGATAAATTGCGGTCGAGTTGCCGGTAGTAAGATTCCTTACAATCAAATCGGTGCCGCTCGGCAACTGGTGGGCGTAGGCGACGAACCCCCCATCAGGCGACCAGGCGGGGTGGGTGTCCCAGCCGAAGCCTTCGCTGAGCTGTTGCGCCTCGCCGCCGCCGATGGGCAGCAGCCAGATTTTGCCGAGAATGGAAACCGCCAGTTGCGCGCCATCGGGCGACACGGCCGGGTCTTGTGCACCGTGGTCGACCGCAACCGTGCGGCGCTGCGGCGCTTGACCCTCTGCCAGAGCGACATTCGCGTAAAGCGAACAGGTGATCAGCAATACGGCAAGAAGCCATCTTCTCATCCGGCCTTTCTCCTTGATCGAATTTATTCCGGCAGCGCCGCGATCAGCGCATCAATGTCGTCGCGGGTGTTGTAGAAGTGCGGCGATAGACGCAACCGCCCGATACGCGGCGCGGTGATGATGTGGCGCTCAAGCAGGTGGTGATACAACTGCGATGGCGCGTAGCGCGGGTGCGTGCAGCAGACGATGCCCGATGTTTCGCCCGGACGGCGCGAGCTGACGACATGGTAACCTTTGCCACTTAACTGCTCGGCCAGATACTCGTTCAAGCCGAGCAGGTGCGCTTCGACGGCTGCGGGGCCGACTTCTAAAAACAGATCAATGGCCGCGCCGATGCCATAGACGCCAGCCGTGTTCAGCGTGCCGCACTCGAAGCGCCGCGCGCCGTCGCGATAATCCAGGCGATAATCGAGGTAATCTTCCCAGTGCTGCACCGATGTCCAGCCGACCACCGTAGGCTCGATCTGTCCCAGCACGCGCTCAGAGATGTACATCACCGCAATGCCTTCGGGGCCGAGCAGATACTTGTGAGCGTCAGCGGCGAACGCATCCACATGATCGCGCTCGACATCAAGCTGCAAGCCGCCAAGCCCTTGAATCACGTCTATGAAAAAGAGCACGCCGCGCTCGCGGCAAAAGCGCCCGATACGTTGAATGTCGGCGCGGAAGCCGCTTGCAAACTGCACCCAGCTCATCGTCACGACGCGTGTGCGCTCGTCCACGAGCGCCAGCAACTCGTCCGCATCAATGCGCCCGTCGCGCTCGGCAACCTTCTTGATCGTGACGCCATGACGCTCGGCGATGCGCATCCACGGGTAGACGTTGGCAGGGAACTCGACATCGTTGGTGACGATGTTGTCGCCGGTGCGCCACGCCAGCCCATTGGCGACCGCCGAGATGGCGTCAGAGGTGTTGCGCATGAAAGCGATCTCTGACGGGCGAGCGTTGACCAGCCGCGCCGCCGAAGCCCGCGCCTGCTCATACGCCGCCAACCAGCCAGCGTAATTCACCGAGCCATTCAGCGTCACGTCGTCAATCAGTTGATTCATGGCGTCGCGCACTCGCGTTGACAAGGGCGAGACGGCGGCGTGATTCAGATAGACGTATTTTTCAGTTACCGGAAAGAGAGCGCGAATCGCGTCGTTCATTGTTGATTCAACCTGAGATCGAAGATCGCCCGCACAAGGCCGACGTGCAGGCCACGCCGGTTTTCAATCACCGGGCGATGGTAAGTGGTTAACTGCATGGTTTCGGTCTCGTCAAGCACGCCGATTTGCTTCAGCGTTTCGACGACCGTAGGGCCGAGGCCGCGGTACGAGCCGTCTTCCATCTTGAAGGCGAGGCCGAGCCCACGCGGATATTTTTCTGACGGCAGGACGCTGACCGAATAGACGGCTTCCGCTCCGACCTTGGCCATCAGCTTGCCGCGCGCCGCCCGCATCAGGTCGGTGTCGAAGCGCCCCTGGGTACCGCCGATCATTTCGGGATAGGCGATCATGGCGTTGACCAGGCGGCGCGCGGCGGCAGCCGTCTCAGGGTCAAGCGCGATCTGCGCCGCCGTATCGCAACAGGCGTTGGCGAGTCGCGCGGCGGCGACCGCAAGCCCGCGCAAAGGCACACCGAAGGTCGGTGCGCTGCACCCGTCAATCGCCGTCGGCAAGGGCGCTTGCAGATCGCCGAGTCGCGCCAGTGTCGCGGCGATGTCGAGCTGCACAGGATGTGTCGCCGCGACATAGTCTTCGATTTCAAGGCCGCGATGCACGGCGGTCACCAGCATGCCGGCGTGCTTGCCCGAACAGTTGTTGTGCAGTTGATTGAAGGGTAGGCCGTCGCGCTCAAGCTGGCGGGCGGTCGCGGTGTGATACGGAGCGTGCGCGCCGCAGCGCAGGGCCGATTCGTCCAACCCGACACGCGCCAGCATGTGCGCGGCGGTTTCGGTGTGAATCGCTTCGCCTTCGTGCGAGGCGCAGGCGACGGCCAGCTCACGCGGCGTTAACTGGTAATGGTCCGCCGCGCCGCTAAGGATGATGGGCAACGCCTGGATGGGCTTGATGGTCGAGCGCGTCGAGGTGACGAGGTCGGCGTCGCCATAGTTGAAGATAAGATGGCCGTCAGGATCAGCGATGACGATGACGCCGCGATGCCACGACTCGACGATGGGGCCGCGCCGGACTTCGGCGAGAACGGGAAGCGGATTGCTCATGGCCTGCCTTTCACGGTCGGTCTGCGAACTCTAAATTTACCGCACGCCCGGCCAACCAGCAATCAGCCGCGCTCGGTGAGCCGCGCGCCTGAGCCGTCGCCTGGACAAGCGGACCCGCATTCTGTATAACTCGCACGTCAAGATTTCGCTCAGTCAAGCTTTTTCGCCTCTCACCCCAACTCAAAGGAGATCGAATCTATGTCAGCAGCTCAGGCGCAGCCCGCCAGCAAGCGCAACATTCCCGGCATCGTCATCGTGACCATCGGAGCTTTCTTACTGGCTTTCGCTTACGTCACCGTCTTGCGTGGTTATAAGAGCGAAGGCGCAAACCGCTCGTTTCACATCTCGGACAAACAGACCGCCGACAACGACTACATCAAGGTAGATATCAAGGTCATTGCCGTTGATCCGATCAAAGGCGACATGACCGTGCGCATGGCTTTCGACCCCGAAGGCGCGATGGCCAAAGATGAGCTGTCGCCGGCCCATGATCTGACGCTCTACCTCAACAGCGCCACCGGCAAACAGGAGCACAAGTTTGAAAAGGGCAAGCGCATGAACCCGATGGACGTGACAATCTCGCTCGACGGCCAGGCGAGTGATTATCCGTACGACGCGCACGAGGCGGAATTGACGATGATTATGACGACGCCGGCAGAGGCCGAAGCCAAGCCGGAGCAGCCCAAAGCTGAGAGCGGCGATGAAGAACATCCGGCGCCGAAGCCGCCGCAGAAAGCCAGCATCTATGACACCAACGAGCCGGTGGCGATGGCCGTAGAGTTCGAAGGCTCGATCCCCGGCCTCAAGCTCGAAGCCGAGAAAGACAAAGAGAGCGAGGTCGGCTACACCGGCATCGAGATGAAGATTTCGCGCTCGTCGACGGTGGTCTTCTTCTCGACCTTCGTGATGATCTTGATGCTCTTTCTGGCGTCGGTCGTGGTGATCATGATGCTGCGCTTCTGGCTCAGCAATCGCAAGATCGAAGTCAGCGCGATGAGCGTGTATGGCGCCATGCTCTTTGCCTTTCCGGCGCTGCGCAACAGCCAGCCGGGGGTGCCGCCGCTCGGCACCTATAGCGATTACCTTTCTTTCTTCTGGGCCGAAATGCTGGTCGCCATCGCGCTGGTGACGATCATTACGCTGTGGGTGGTGCGCCGCCCATCCTAAAAAGTGATGAGTGATGAGTAAAGAGTGACAAGAAGGAAGTGATGAGTGAGGAGTGGAAAGTGATGAGTAAGAAGACGGCGCACTGAACGCCTCGCCCTCACCACTCATTACTCATCACTTCCTTTATGGTCAACGCAGATCAGGTCGGCGATGGCGCGGTACTTCTTCTCGCTGAAGTCTTCGATGATGATGATCTCGGCGGGGCGGCGAAACGGGCCATGACGCTCGCGGTATTTGATGATGCGGCGGCTCATCACTTCGCCTATGCCGGGCAGTTGCATCAGTTCTTCGGCGCTGGCTCGATTCAGGTTCACGCACGGTTGCTGCGCGGCGGTCGCAATAGCATTGCGGTTGGCGGCGGCAGCGGGTGCCTCCATCTTTTCGGCCTTGCGGTTGCAAGCCGCCGGCAGAAGCGCCACGAGGGCCAGAGCCGGGATTGTCAGTCTTCTTCTCACAACGCCTCCAGCGATCAACGACCATCCTCAGGCGCTAACCATAGCACGCCGCGCGCCGCGCGACATGGCGGATTGTCTGCGCGGCGCGCGGCGCATACAATGCTATTGTCGCCCGTGGCACGACGCCGCAGGCGACGGCCAGCTCTCATTCTCAAGGTCGTTCACGATGCAAGTCATTTTTCGCCGCCGCGCCCTTGTACTGGTTATCGGCTTTAGCCTCTGTCTCGCCGTGTGGCCTGTGAGCGCCTCGAAAGCTGATGACCAGAAAGCAAAGCATGAGAAGTTCGGTTCCAGCCTCAAGCGCTTGAAGTGGGATAAGGCGAAACAGGCCGCTGTTGAAAAGCCCGAAAAAGCAAACGGCAAAAAGTCGCTCGCCAAGGACGCCGACACTCCGGTCAAGCTCAAGACCCTGCTTGTGACCTTTGACGTGCTGGTCACGGATGCCAATCACACACGCGTCATCGAAGGGCTCGGCAAGGATGACTTCGTCGTCAGCGAAGACGATCAGCCGCAACTGGTCGCGACGTTTGCGCGCGGCGACGATGCGGATATGCCGCGCTCGATCATCCTGCTGATCGATTGGAGCGGTAGCCAGCGGCCGTTTATCGAAACCAGCATCCGCGCCGCCCAGGTGCTAATCAATCAATTGAATGCCGCCGACGAGATGGCCATCATCACCGATGACGTAGACCTGGTGTGTGACTTTACCCATGACAAAGCCAAGCTCGCGGCGGCGCTCGACAAAGTCGAGAAGCGCGCGCTCGACCCCAACCGCCACAGTCATAGCTGGCAATTCACGGCGTTGTTTGCGGCGCTCCGCGAATTGATTAGCGACGAGCAGCGCCGGCCCATCATCATCTTTCAAACCGACGGCGACCAGGCGGTGTCGTTCAGAGATCAGCCGGATGCCGAGCGCTTTGCCTTCTTCAGCAATGGTCTGGCTTCCGAAGATTATGGCCTCGGCGACATCTTTGCCGCGGCCAAAAAATCGCGCGCCACGATCTATTCAGTCATGACCAATGCGCGCCTGGTCGGCCTGCCGCCCTCGCAGCTTTATCAGCGCGGCGGCGAGCTTTTGCAGAAGTGGTGGCACGCGTCCATCGATCCTGACAACCCGCGCGACGCTTACAAGATCAAACTCTACACAGATATGTTTGTCGAAGGACAAAAGGCGGCGGGGCGCGTGGCCATGCTGACCGGCGGCTGGATGGCCTACCTCGAAAAGCCCGAGCAGGCCGAAGGCATCTACGCCACGATTCTCAAAGACATCAACCAGCGGTACGTCATCGGTTATTACCCGACGAACGCGGCGCGCGACGGCAAGCCGCGCCATGTCAAGATCACCGTGCGCAACCACCCGGAATACTACGTCCACGGGCGCAACCAATACTACGCGCCCGACGAGCCGTGACGGCTTCAGGGAAAAGGAACCACAGATGAACACGGATAAAAAGGACGGGAGATTCTTTTCCCTCCTCCTATCTGTGTTCATCTGTGGTTCCTTTTCTAAATTCCGTACAGCTCCAAGCGGAATTCGTCATTCAACAGCGACAGGCGCGGCTCGCGGCGGGTGAAGGCAAAATGCTCGCGGCGCAGCGCCGGAATGCCGCGGCGCGCCGGTTCGATGCCGTATTCGGGACTGGTGAAGACGCGATGCAGGCGCGGGTTTAAGCGCAAGGTCGCGCCATACTCGACTGACTTCTTTGTTGTGCCATTCGTGCGGCAGGCATTGATCATCTCCATGCGGTCGTCGAAGATCAACACACGTAACGGCGCGGCGACCATCGCGTAGTCACGATGCACCAGCAGATTCGTCAGCCCTTCCAGCACCGCATCGCGCAGGTAGTTGGCGCGGGCGCGCACCGGCGCGGCCTCATCCCTGGGCGCGGCGGTTTGCGCCGAGCGCGGCGGGCGCGCATCCCACAGGTCTACATAGCGCCGAATGAACTGTGCGGCGCGATCAAACAGCGAGGTGATGTTGCCGACGAATTCGACCTGCTCGATGACCGGCGCGGTCAGCGCCGTGCCCGAATAACGCACCAGCGTCAGACGACTCTGCGGCAGCACGCGCTCGACCGCCGCGCTGCGACCGAAGAGTAGAAAGCCGGCCATCGTCGGCGTCACTGTGGCTCTGGAATCGGTCGCCAGCCTGAGGTCGCGCATGGCCGAGGCGGTCGGGTAGCCGGCAGGCTCGCGAAAAGTCTCGCCTTCGAGATCGCGGACGTAGCTCCAGACCAGCGCCTCGTCAATGTCTTCGATGGAAGTATTGGTCATCGGCATGTCTTCGAGCGCGGCGACGCGCGAGCGCGCAAACAGCGCGGCGATCTCTGTGCCGTCAGCTTCGCGCTTGGTTGAGCCGATGCGGATGTAGTAGCGATGATCGAATGTTTGATAAGGCGCGCGGCGGTCATCCACTTGCAGCACGACGATGCGTGTGCCGTTGTCAAAGGCGACTTTATCGAGGCGCGGCAGGATGGCCGGCTTGATCTGGTGGCGGCAGATATCGATCAGTTCATCTTCGACCTGTTCGGGATCGTCCAACCCTTCGACGCGCCGCTGGTCGTTGACGCCGAAAAGAATTGCGCCGCCGCCGGCATTCGCCATCGCCACGATCTCTGCGGCAATCTTGTCAGCGTTGACCAGGCGGATTTTGAATTCGAGGTAGGTGTCTTCGCCGCCACGGACGAGATTGAGCAAGTCCGTGCGGTCGAGGGTGCGTGTGTAGCGGCCTGTCAGCTTTTGCTCGAACAGCGACCGCTCGGTATCTGGGATGCGCCTCGTCGGGCGGAACTTTTTGCTCCGTGCCATGATCGCCTCTTAGTCGGCAAAATCATAGCACACCACTGGCGGTCAGGCGACGGATCACCGCGTCGCTTCTCGCCAAAGTTGCGGGTAATCGGTAAAGCCGCCGTCTATGCCGTAATCGAGATAGCGCCGGATGTCGGCGATGATGTTATCGCGCACCGATGCGCCATTGGCCTGTTTTTCGTCGAGCGGGCGGCGCACGACCGGCAGCGTCTGACCGCGAAAAGTGTATGGGTGAATGACCAGGCCAGCGGCATGTAGCGTCGCGATGTCGGCGGCGTCTTTGAGCATGGACTTGTTCGGTCCTGCGCCTTGCGCATAGCGGGCAATCTCTTGCGCCAGTTGAGCAGTGATCCTGGCCGAATCATCCTTGCGCCCGGCGTCTTCCATCGGCAGCAACTGCACACGCCGGTAGCGCGGCGCGAGTTGCTGCATGTTGAGCAGCGCTTCTTTGAAGAATGATTGGATGAAGATGCGCTCCGGCGCGCGCTCGAAGCCGTGCGCTTTCAGCATTGCCACGAGCTGCGCGGCCATGTCAAACCCCAGCCGCTTGTAAAACGGGTAATGCTTCAGCTCGATGTAGAGGCCGGCACGCTTGCCGACAAAAGCAATCGTCTCTTCAAGCGTCGGCACGCGCTGGCCGGCGTATTCCGGTCGCGCCGCAAACGGGTTGGCGCGGTTGAACCACGAACCGGCGTCGAGCCGCTTGATTTCGGCGAGCGTAAAGTCAAACACAAAATAGCCGCGGTGCGGCTTGCCGGTTTCTTCGGGATCGCGCACGGTGGCGCGGTCGGGAAAGACCTCGGCGACGTTCGTCGTGCGGCTAAGCTCCGGGTCGTGCATGCAGATCAACGCCCCGTCTTTGGTGAGTTGCAAATCCTGCTCGACGAAATCGGCTCCCTGTTGGATAGCGGTTTCGTAGGCCGCCAGCGTATGCTCCGGCGCATAACCGGACGCGCCGCGGTGGGCGACGAGCAGCGGCTTGCGCGCGGGTTGATCTGCGCGGCCTGTTATTGTTGCTGGAACCGTAAGCAGGAGCAGAAGCGAAAGCGTCAGCCAGCGCGAGACAGATGGCGGGCGGGTGTGACATGGCGGAGATGATCTAAGCATGAGCGTTCCTTTCGCTGCGGGGTGGTGGTGCCGTGTGAAGATTAAACCGCAACCGCGCGCCGTTTCAACTCAAGGCTGCTTCAACGCCGGCGAAACCGTCGTGCTATAATGCCGGCTACCACATTGAAAAAACGATGACGGCAAACGACGTTCGAGTGAAACTCAGAAGCCTCGGCAGCCCGGAGCGCGCCGAGATGTCGAAGCGTTATTTCAAGACCGGCCCCGGGCAGTACGGCGAAGGCGACATCTTTTACGGCAGCAGCGCGGCAGAGCTGCGCGGGCTGGCGAAGCCGTATCAAGCGCTTGCCGAAGCCGAACTCCTCAAGCTCTTGCGCTCGCCGTTTCACGAAGAGCGCGCCGTTGCCTTGCTCATTCTGGTGCGCCGCTTTGCCAAAGCCGACGCGGCTGAGCGCAAGCACATCTACGACCTTTATCTGGCGCACACGGCTTTCATCAACAACTGGGACCTTGTGGACGTATCCGCGCCGCACATCGTCGGCGCCTATCTGTTCGACAAAAGCCGCAAGCCGCTTTACAGGCTCGCCCGCTCCCGCAGCCTGTGGGAGCGGCGCATCAGCATCGTCGCGACGGCTTACTTCATCCGGCAGCATGATTTCAGCGACACACTGGCCCTTGCTGAACGTCTGCTCACGGACAAAGAAGACTTGATGCACAAAGCCGTGGGCTGGATGCTGCGCGAAGTCGGCAAGCGCGACGGTGACGCGGCGCGCAGGTTTCTCATCGCCCATTACCCGCGCATCCCGCGTACCACGCTGCGCTACGCCATCGAGCGTTTTCCCGAAACCGAGCGGCAGGCGTACCTGAAAGGCTCGATCTGACACCCCAAGGAGATTTGGCTATGAATCATTCGACTCGTTTGCTGGCGCTCGTCCTCGCCCTCGTCGTCATGACCGCGGCGGGCTGCAAGACGCCGGAGACTCGAAACGGCACCGGCGCAAACAGCAACGCCGCCAACGCCAACAACTCGGCATCAGCAAATGCCGCAGCCAGCGGCACGGCTTCGACGGCGAGCGACCCGCAGGCGCTCGATGGGCTGACGCAAGCCATCAACGCGCAATTGAATGCCCGGTCGTTCCGCGCTCGTTTGGATTCGACCTTCAACAATCAAGAGGTGGCGCGCACCATCGAATACGTCGCGCCCGACCGCTTTCGCATGGCGGGCGATAACGAAGAGACGATCATCATCGGCAATAAGGCGTGGTCGCGACGAAATGCCGGCGCCTGGCAAGAGTTGCCCATTGATGCCAGCCGCATGATTGCTTCCGTGCGTGACCCGAAGATCATTGAAGAGATTCGCCGCAGCGCCGAAGTCAAGCTCGTTGGCTCGGACACGCTCGACGCCAAGCCGATGACGGTCTATCAATACACCCTGCGCAATATGATGGGCACGAACATGACCAGCCGTTCGAAAGCCTGGGTTGCGGTCGCCGACAACTTGCCGCACCGCATCGAAACCGAAGCCGATATCAACGGCCAGACCTCGAAGGCGACGATCACCTATTTCGACTACAACGCCGACATCAAGATTGACCCGCCGAAATAAACCGACAGGGAGACACGGGGACGTGGCGACACGGCGAGGGAAGAAAACGACGCGGCGACACGGCGACACGGCGACACGGTGAAGGAACAACAGCAAGCCTTGTTGCCAGGTTCCCCTTCTCCGCGTCGCCGCCTCTCCGTGTCGCTGTTTCCCCGCGTCGCCGCGTCTTCGTGTCGCCGCGTCTCTCTTCTTCACTTCATCTGTTGACGGAACAAAAAGCAAATTGATGAAATGCTTCAGTCAATTTGCGTCATGCCTCTGTGCTTGCTCCTGCGAAACTCGGTCACGGGATTCTTGCCCGCAGACTGGGCATCAGCCTAAACGGTAATGAATGCAATGACTAAACGTCGCCGCCAGGGTGATCTCAAATCATTTCGGGCCAGTTTGAGAGAGCGGGTGTGCGTGGCATAGCAATTGAACTATGGGAGGACAGAACAAAGACCAGGCTACCATTCGGTCTTTGTCAAATGCAGGCACGAGTCGAATCTCAAGAGCATAGGAGAGCAGGCGATGGAAAGCACGAATACTCCCAAACAAGCAGTACCGATCTCAACAGCCATCTTGCTGGTGATCTGCGTGGATGCGTTTGTCGTCGTCGCAGCGTCCGTGCTGGATCGCGCCAGTCAGTTCAACCAATCCGGGCTGTTCCTTCTAGGGACGATCCTGGTGACGGCGTTTCTGGCCAGCCGGCGACAGTTGGGCAATCAGATGGCGCTCGCCTTGAATGACCTGACGGCAATTGGCGCGGCGGTGATGATCGCGCCGGCGGCGGCAGTGCTGGCGGTGGCGACGAATCATCTGCTGTTTTGCGGAAGCAAGAAAGAAGGGAAGGCCGGGAAGGCGCGGATTCTCTACGGCATCGGCGGCAGTATCGTCGCGATGAACGTAGCTTCGCACGCGACGGCGGGCATCTTCGCATCATTCGGGATGGCGCAGGAAGAATTGACCGCGGCGGCAGCGATTGCCGCGATGGCGGTTTGCGCAGTCGGCTACTTTAGCCTCTCGACCTTGCTGTTCGCCGTCTACGAAGCTTTCTCGCTCGACAAATCGTTACTGACGGCACTCAAGGGCTATGTGCTGTGGAACACGATGCACTTGCTCTTTACGATGCCGGCCTCGCTGCCTGTCTATCTAATGCGACAGTGGAATTATGATGCGAGCCGTCAGCCGCATAAATCGAGGATCGGCGAAGTGCTGGTCTCGCGCGGGCTGATCACCCACGCTAACCTGCAAGCCGCTCTTGATATGCAGCGCCAGATGGCCGATCGCGCGAAGCGGCTCGGTGAAATCCTGGTCGAGATGGGTGTGGTCGAAGAATGCCAGGTGCTCGTTGCGCTGGCCGAAAGCAACTCGATGGCTCCGGCTTTCCGTTAATCTTCACCATTCTCAAGCCTGCACTCCGGCAATGCAGGATTGCCGGGCGCACTCCACGCCTTCGCCAACTCTATCTAATGCGGCGGCCTCGTAGCAACGGGGCCGCCGCTGCTGCTTTAGCTCCGACCATCATCCTTAAAGCCGACGCTCAACCTGCCGTCATAAAAGCCATCCAACTTGAAACGCCTGTAAGCGAGTTGCTAAGATGGTCAGTCGCTCGCTATGACATAAAGTGGACAATGGCGGCGGGCATCAGGGTTTGAGAGGGAGCGCAATGTCAGAATTCATCACGGCGGCAAAGACTTCGGAGCTTGCGCCGGGGCAGGGAATGGTCGTCGAAGTCGCGGGCCGCGCCATCGCGCTGTTTAATTGCCAGGGCCAGTACTTCGCGCTCGACAACGTCTGCCCGCACCGCGGCGGGCCGATTGGCGAAGGCTACGTGGACTGCATCAACGGCACCGTGCAGTGTCCGTGGCACGGCTGGACGTTTGCTCTGGCGAGCGGCGTTTCGCCGGTCAATGCGTTGGCCAAAGTCGAAGCCTTCGACATTCAGGTTGAAGGCGACGAGATCAAGGTTTCGCTGGAGTAGACGACGCACAAGCCGCAAGTGGCAGGCGTCAAGGAGCATTCACCCCATTGAGCGCAAACGACACGTTTGATCTGATTATCATTGGCTCGGGGCCGGGCGGTTATGTGGCTGCGGTCCGCGCCGGACAATTGGGACTGCGCACGGCGATCATCGAAAAGGACAAAAATCTCGGCGGCACCTGTTTGCTGCGCGGCTGCATCCCGACGAAAGCCTTGCTGCACACCGCCGATGTTTACGACGAGTTCAAGCACGCCAAGAGCATCGGCGTCACCGTCGGCGATATTAAGCTCGACTTCGAGCAGGCGCAGAAGAACAAGGGCAAGATCGTTTTGAAGGGCGCTAAGGGCGTCGAGTTCTTGATGAAGAAGAACAAGGTGCAAATCATCAAGGGCACGGCGCACATTGACAAGCCGGGCCAGATCACCGTCACCGACGCCAGCGGCGCGACTCAGACCGTACGCACCAAAAACACGATCATCGCGACGGGGTCGGTGCCGCGCTCGCTGCCGAACCTGGCCATAGACGGCACACATATCATCACCAGCGACGAGCTGCTTGAATTGAAAGAGGTGCCGAAATCCTTTGTTGTTCTGGGCGCGGGCGCGGTCGGCGTCGAGTTCGCTTCGATGTTCGCGCGCTTCGGCTCGGACACGACGATCATCGAATTGCTGCCGCGGTTGCTGCCCATCGAAGACGAAGAGATCAGCGCCGAGCTGGCCAAAGCGTTTAAGAAGCAAGGCATCAAGGTCTTCACCGGGACCAATTTTCAATCGGCAACCGTCGAAAACAATCAGGTTAAAATCGTCGCCAAACGCGGCGACGAGTCGCACGAATTCACCGCCGACAAGCTGCTGGTCGCCATCGGGCGACGTGCTTACACGGACGGCCTCGGGCTCGAAAACACGCGCGTCGAGTTGGAGCGCGGCTACATCAAAGTCGACTCTCACATGCGCACGGCAGAGCCGAACGTCTATGCCATCGGCGATGTCATCCCGACGCCGTGGCTGGCGCACGTCGCTTCGGCTGAAGGCATCCTCGCCGTCGAGACCATTGCAGGCAAAGACGCCCGCCCGCTCAATTACGACCATGTGCCGAGCTGTACCTATTGCAGCCCCGAAGTCGCCAGCGTCGGGCTGACCGAAGCCAAAGCGCGCGAGCGCGGCTATGATGTGCAGGTCGGCAAGTTCGCGATCCCTGTGCTGGCTAAGGCGCAGATCGTCGGCGCAACCGAAGGCATGGTGAAAGTCGTCAGCGACAAAAAGTATGACGAAGTGCTGGGCCTGCACATCATCGGCCCAAGTGCTACCGAGATGATCGTCGAAGGCGGCGCGGCGTTGCAGATGGAAGCCACGGTCGCTGAAATGATTCACATGATCCATGCGCATCCGACCGTTTCTGAGAGCATCCACGAAGCCTTTGAAGACGCGCACGGCATGGTCATTCACGGCGCATAATGACAAAAGATCAACAACTCGACCTGCTCTACTTCATGCGGCTGACGCGGTCGCTGGAAGACCGGCTCGACAACCTGCTCAAGCAGGGCAAGATCGTCGGCGGATTGTTTCGCAGCCTCGGTCAGGAAGCGACGGCGGTGGGCTCGGCTTACGCGCTCGATAAAAGCCACGGCGATATTTTGTCGCCGCTGACCCGCGATCTGGGCGCGATGATGGTGATGGGTGCCCTGCCGCGCGAAGTCTTCTCGTCATACCTGTGGCGGCGCACGTCGCTCAATCACGGGCGCGATCAAAACATTCACATCACCGACATGGCGCGCGGCTTTATCGGCACCGTCAGTCCGCTCGGCACGCTCGTTTCGGTGATGAATGGCGTCGTGCTGGCGGCGCGCATGCAGAAGAAGAAAACCGTCGGCATGGTTTACATCGGCGACGGTGGCACCAGCACCGGCGCATTTCACGAAGCCGCGAATTTCGCGGCGGTGCAGAACCTGCCGCTGGTGATTATCGGCGAGCACAATGGCTTTGCCTATTCGACGCCGACCAGCAAGCAGATGCGCGTGTTGAATATCGCCGACCGCGCCAAGGCGTATGGCATGCCGACTGAAATCGTCGACGGCAACGACGTGCTGGCGGTGTATGGGGCGGCGCAGCGAGCGGTCGAACGCGCTCGCTCGGGCGGCGGGCCGACGCTCGTCGAAGCCAAGACGTTTCGCCTGCGCGGCCACGCGGCGCACGACAATCAATCGTATGTCGCGAAAGAGTTGCTTGAGCAATGGCAGCGGCGCGACCCCATCGGCAACTTTGAAAAGCAGTTGCTGAAGAATAAAGTCGCCAGCGCCGAAGAGATCGAAGCCGTCAACCAGCGCGTCAATGCGTTATTGGAAGAAGACCTCGCATGGACTGAGAGTCAGCCGCCGCCCGAGCCGGAAGAGGCGCTCGGCGGCGTCTATGCCGACGACCACAAGCCCAGCGCCATCGGCGTCGGGTTGTAGCGTTGGCTATAAAAGTCCGGTTGCCTTGAAAGGAGATTTGCGATGCCGAAATATGTTATTGAGCGAGAGATTCCCGATGCCGGCAAGCTATCCGCCGAGCAGTTGCAAGCGATTTCGCAGAAGTCGTGCGGCGTCTTGAACGAGCTGGGGCCATCCATTCAGTGGGTTCAGAGCTACGTTACCGACGACAAGATTTATTGCGTTTACATCGCGCCGAACGAAGCCCTGGTTCGCGAGCACGCCGAGCAAGGCGGCTTCCCGGCGAACCGCATCTCGGAAGTCAAGCAGGTGATCGATCCGACGACGGCGGAAGCATAGCGATGCGCTTGCCGCAGAGGAAAAGAGGGAGGGGCATGAAGTTGAGAACGATTGGTATCGTCGTCACGTTGCTGTTGTGCGCGTCGGCGGCTTCAGCGCAGCAAGCTGAACTGGGCCTGACGGTCGGTGCCTTGAAGACCGGCGGCGGCAATCTGGCAACCAGCAGCAGCGATCCAACGGCGCACAGCGGCAATAGCTTTGCGCTACAAGCCGACCTGTCAGCGCGCTTCTTCACCGTCGGGCTGGCGTCGCTTTATTTCGACTTCCCGGTGGCGGTGACGCCAAAGACCAACATCATCACCTCGAACGCGCTGTCGGTGCGCAGCTACTCGTCGCTCTATTTCACGCCGGGCGTCAAGCTGAAGCTTTTGCCGCTCGCACGGATTTCGCCTTACGTGGTTGGTGGCATCGGCCTGGCGCGGCTCAGTCCAAGCGACACCCTTGTCAATGGCCAGCCCGTCACAAGCGACACGAAGGTTAATGTCGCTTACAGCTTTGGCGGCGGCGTTGATGTGAAGTGGGCGCCGCACATCAGCCTGCGCGGCGAGATCCGCGATTACAACACCGTCACGCCGGCCTTCACCCTGACGCTCTTTGAAAAGCGGCAGAACAACGCTTTGATCAGCGGCGGCGTCGTGCTGCGATTCTGAAACCAACAAGCAAACTATGGCTGCAATCACCTTACTCGAAGCGATACGCCAGGGACTGTGGGAAGAGATGGAGCGCGACGAGCGCGTCTTCATCCTCGGCGAAGATGTCGGCCTTTATGGCGGCGCCTTTAAGATGACCGACGGCTTTCTCGAAAAGTTCGGCGACGAGCGCGTCATCGATACGCCCATCTCCGAGAGCGCGATTGTCGGCGCGGCCTGCGGCGCGGCGATGATGGGGCTGCGCCCTGTGGCCGAGATGCAGTTCATCGATTTCATCTCGTGCGCTTTTGACATGATTACCAACTACGCCGCCAAGAGCCGCTATCGCCAGGACATCGGCTTGCCGATGGTGGTGCGCGGGCCGTGTGGCGGCGGCGTTCACGGCGGGCCGTTTCATTCGCAGAACGTCGAAGCGTTTTTCCTCAACACGCCCGGCCTCAAGATGGTCGAGCCGTCAACGCCTTACGACGCCAAGGGCTTAATCAAAGCCGCTATCCGCGACGAAGACCCGGTGTTGTTTTTCGAGCATAAGCTGTTGTATCGCAATCCGAAGATCAAGCAGGAAGTGCCTGCGGAAGATTACATCGTGCCCATCGGCAAGGCTGCCATACGAAGAACCGGCAGCGCCATGACGATCATCACCTATGGCGCGATGGTTTACACGGCGCTCGAAGCCGCCGAAAAGCTCGAAGCCGAAGGCATTGACGCAGAGGTGATTGACCTGCGCACCCTGCTGCCGATTGACCGCGAGACGATTCTCGAATCGGTCAAGAAGACGAGCAAAGTGATCATTCTTCATGAGGCGACGCGCACCGGCGGCATGGCCGGCGAACTGACTGCCATCATCAACGAAGGCGCGTTCGAATATCTCGACGGGCCGGTGGTGCGCGTCACAGCGATTGACACGCCGGTGCCTTACGCGCCGCCGCTCGAAGAATTTTTCCTGCCGCAAGTCGCCGACGTGCTGAAAGCCGCGCGCGCGCTGGCAGCCTACTGAGTGATGAGTGATGAGTAACGAGTAGTGAGTAAGAGCTTCTACTGATCTCATCACTAGGAAAGAGAGAGCTATGGCTGAAGAAGTGAAGATGCCGCAAATGGGCGAATCTATCGCGGAAGGAACGATTGTCAAATGGCTCAAGCAGGTCGGCGAGACGGTCAAACGCGACGAGCCGTTGTTTGAGATTTCGACCGACAAGGTGGATGCCGAGATTCCCGCGCCGGCCTCGGGCGTGCTGTCCGAGATCAAGGTGAACGAAGGCGAAACCGTCGCGGTCAACACGGTCGTCGCGGTCATCAATGGCGCCGGCGCGCAGCCGGCTGCCGCGCCAAAGCCGGACGCGACGCCCGCGGCGACTGTGACAGCCGCGCCTCCACCTGCACCGGTTGAGCAAGCGACTGCGCCCGCCGCTGAAGCGCCGAGCGAAGCCGCTGCCGCGCCGCGCGCCGATGATCAGCAGAGCGGGGCGGCGACCGATACGTCATCGTCCGCTGCCGCGCCGCAGTCCGAAGAAGAGCTGCGCCGCCTGCGTTCGTCGCCGGTCGTCCGCAAGATCGCTCAAGAGCAGGGCGTTGACATCTCGCAGATTCAAGGCACGGGAATCAGCGGGCGCGTCACCAAGAACGACATTCTGAGCTATATCGAAAATCGCGGCGCGGCACCCGCAGCGTCGCAAGTGACGCAAGCGCCTGCCCCGCCATCGGCGGCTGCGCCACAGGCGGCACCGTCGCAAGCGCCGCGCACGCCGCAACCGCTCAGTGCGCCTGTGGCTGCGACTACGGAAGTCGGCCCGCCGCCTTACAGCGAAGGCGACCGCGTGCAGATCGAGCCGATGTCAATCATGCGCCGCAAGATCGCTGAGCGCATGATCGAAAGCCACCGTGTTTCGGCGCACGTCTATTCGGTCATCGAAGTGGATTACACCGAGACCGCCCGCCTGCGCGACCGCCTGAAGGGCGAATACCTTGAACGCGACGGCGTCAAGTTAACCTTCTTGCCGTTCATCATCAAAGCGGTGATCGAAGGCATCAAGAAGTGGCCAATCATCAACTCGTCTGTGTGGGGCGACCAGGTCGTCTACAAGCAAGACATCAACGTGGGCGTTGCGGTGGCGCTCGACTGGGGATTGATCGTGCCGGTGATCCGCAACGCCGACGAGAAATCGCTGCTTGGGTTGGCGCGCGCGGTCAACGACCTCGGCGACCGCGCCCGCAACAAGAAGCTCAAGCCCGACGAAGTGCAGGGCGGCACGTTCACGATCACCAATCCCGGCGTCTTCGGCGGCCTGATGGGATTGCCGATCATCAACCAACCGCAGGTGGCCATCCTCGGCGTCGGCGGCATCAAGAAGCGGCCCGTCGTCATTAACGACGCCATCGCCATTCGCCAGACCGGATTGCTGACGATGAGCTACGACCATCGCATCATTGACGGCGCGGTGGCTGAACAATTCCTCGCCATCCTGCGCGATGTGATCGAATCGGCGGATTATAAGTCCTGATGTCCTTCGTCAGAAGAGTATGTGAAGCGCGCTGGCTCGGATTGACCAGTTACGCGGATGGCTTGCGCTTACAGGAGCGCGCCGTCGAAGGCTTGCGCGCAGGCGTTGATAACGAACAGTTACTGTTGCTTGAGCATCCGCATGTTTTCACGCTCGGGCGCGGTGCCGACGCCGCCAACATTCTTGCAGACCAACAGCAGCTCGCCGCGCACGCCATCGAAGTTCATCAGACCGGGCGCGGCGGCGACGTGACCTACCACGGGCCGGGGCAACTGGTCGGCTATCCCATTATCAATCTCAAACCGGATCGCTGCGATGTGCACCGTTATGTGCGCGACATCGAAGAAGTCTTGATTCGCGCAGTTGGCGAATACGGCGTCAGAGGCGAGCGCATCGCCGGCCTGACGGGCGTCTGGGTGGGCGATGAAAAGGTGGCGGCCATCGGTGTGCGCATTGCCCGCTGGGTGACCAGTCACGGCTTCGCGCTCAACGTCAACACCGACCTGCGATACTTCCAGATGATTGTGCCGTGCGGCATCACCGACAAAGGCGTCACTTCGCTCAGCCGCATTGTGGGCCGCGACCTTGACCAGCGCGAAGTCGCCGGCGTTGTCACACGCCATTTCAGCGAAGTCTTCGACCGCGACATAGCAGGCGAACAGGAGTCAGGAGTCAGAAGTCAGAAGTCAGAATAAAAGCGGCGGCGGACAAGCGGACTCGCTGCCGCCGACTTCCTCTTCCATTCTGACTTCTGACTTCTGACTCCTCACATTGGGTAGGTGTTGACTAGCGCGACATCGAGGTGGCCGCCGATCAATTCGTCCACCTCCATGCTGATCGGCTCGGCACGCATCATCTTTTCGACCAGCAGCAAAGCGCTGTCGGCGTCAATGGGTCTGGAGAAGAAGAAGCCCTGGCCGTGATCGCATTTCAGCTCGGCCAGTCGTGCGACCTGCTCGATGGTCTCAACGCCTTCAGCGATGATCCCCAGTCCGAGGTTTTGCGCCAGCAAGACGATAGTGCGGACAATCTCGTAATTCTCATTCTGGTCATTCATGCGGCTGACGAAAGAGCGGTCAATCTTCAATGTGTTGATCGGCAAACGGTGCAGGTACGATAGCGACGAGTAGCCCGTGCCGAAATCATCTATGCTCAGGCCGACGCCGATGGCGCGCAACTGGTTGAGCATCTGCGTGGCCACCTCGATGTTCTCCATGACGACACTCTCGGTAATTTCGAGCTTCAGCTTGCGCGGATCAATGCGCGTTTCGGCGACGATCTGGAGTATCTGATCGAGCAGGTTGGCGTCCATGAACTGACGGCTAGAGAGATTGACGCTCATCAACAGCGGCAGGTCCGCACCAAAGCGCGCCTCCCACAGCTTCATCTGCCCGCAGGCTTCGGCCAGCACCCACTTGCCGAGCGGCACGATCAAGCCGGTCTCTTCGGCGACCGAGATGAACTCGTCGGGCGAAATCAGGCCGCGCTCGGGGTGGTGCCAGCGCACCAGCGCCTCAAAGCCGCTCAGCGTCCCATTGCTTAACGAGATGATCGGCTGATACTGGACGCGGAACTCGCCGCGGTCTATCGCCCGTCGCAGGTCGCTCTCCAGTTGCAGCAGGTTCAGAGCGCGCAGGTGCATGCGCTTGTCGAAGATGACGTGCTGCGCCTTGCCCAGAGACTTGGCCTGGTACATGGCGGTGTCGGCGTCGCGCAGCAGCTCTTCGGGTTTGTCGTAGCCAAGCTCTGAAAGGGCGATGCCGATGCTGGCGGTCGTGAAGGTCTCGAAGCCATTCAACACGAAAGGCAGCGACACCTCGCGCTGAATGCGCTCGACGATCTGAATGACTTCGGCGCTCTCGGTGAGCCCGCTCATCAAGACGGTGAACTCATCGCCGCCGAGGCGGGCGATCTTGTCGCCGGGGCGCACGCTCGCCTTCAAGCGTTCGGCGGTGTTGATTAACAACTGATCGCCAAACAGGTGGCCCATGCTGTCGTTGATGATCTTGAAGCGGTCGAGGTCGAGGAAGAGGACGGCGAAGCCGGCCCGCGGGTCGCTGCGCGCCGCACTGAGCGCCTGGCCGAGCTGTTCAGTGAACCACGAGCGATTGGGCAGCCCGGTCAGCGCGTCGTGATAAGCGTCGTGGATGAGCTGCGCTTCGGCGCGCTTGCGGTCGGTGATGTCCTGTATCTGAAAGATCAACTGCGGCGCGGCCTCTTCGGCGCAGACGAGCGGCGACACGCCGATCAAGGCGCAGACCTGCTGCCCCTGCTTGTGCAGGTAGCGAACTTCGACTTGCGAGATGGACGCTTGCGTCTCGGACACCTGGGCGATGGTCGCGGTCATCTTCTGAAGGTCTTCAGGCAGCGTGATCGCCCGACAGTTCTTTTGCAATAACTCTTTTTCGGAATAGCCGATCAGCGTACAGAGCGACTGGTTGACCTGAAGCCAGAGGCCATCGGGCGAGACCAGCGCCATGCCGATGGGCGCCTGATCGAAGGCCTGGTGAAAGCGCTTCTCGCTCTCGGCTTGCGCCGTCGAAGCCTGGATGTTTTTGACGTAGGTCAGGTAAGTGAAATAGATGATGGCGACAATCGGCATCACGGCGATGAACGCGTAAAAGCCGACCATGCCGATGAGCTTAAAGGTGATGGCGGCAGCCGAAGCGCCGGCCAGGTAGGTGATCGAAGCCCAGACGTAATGCTTGCGCCAGGTGGCCAGCACAGGCTTGTCCATCCAGAAGCTCGCCGCCGTCGCCACCAGCCATGAATTGACGAAGTACTGCACGGTGCCCATCACACAGGTGGCGGCGATCAGTCGCGCCGAATAATCGATGTCGGCCAGTTGCGATAGCGGCCCGAAAAGCGCCGTCGAAATGCTGGCGGTGATATAGGTCGAGCAGGCCATGGCGGCGGCGTTGAAGGCCATCGTCAGCGGCTTCTTGGTGATTCGCACAGACGAGTAGAGGCTTTCGGCGGCGCCGATCATCACTGCCGCTTCGCGTCCCAGCAGCAGCAGCGCCAGGAAGATGAAGATATCCGAGATCGAGATGTAGGAATCGAAGCGGAAGAACTTGACCGTGATGTGCGAGGCGATCAGCACAGTGGCCAGCAGCAGCAACCAGAAGTGCGAGCCGACTTGCCGGGCGTACAACTGGCGCCCCGCATCTACGAGCACCAGTAATCCGACCATCACGATGGTCCAGACGTAGGGGCCGTAGAGATGTTTTTTGCCGCGCTGTTCCATCAAGCTGTCATGGCTTTGTTGCAGAACATTGCCCGGTAAGTGTCGATCACTTCGTAGCCGGCCTTCCAATACAGCATGTGCGCCGTGTGATTTGTTTCCTGGGCCAGGAGGCAGACCGCCGCCGAGTTTTTTAGCAGGTGCTCGCCCACCTGTTTGATGAATCGCGAGCCGTAGCCTTTGCTGCGATCTTCGGGGTCAACCCAGAGGCTTTCGAGGTAAGCGACCTCCGGGGCCTCTGTGACGACATCGAGCTTGAGGATGAGCCGATCCTGCTCGATCCACACCCAGGTGCGTCCGCGACTGATGCGGCGGGCGCAGCGCGCCATAAAGCCTTCGGCGTCCAGCGCCAGGCCATCGACGCCGGTCTCTTCCTTGCCGCACTGCGCGTGAGCGCGGGCGACTAGCTCAAGGTCGGCAAGAGTTGCCAGTCGCACACCGGGCAGCGGGTTGTGGCTGTCGGGCTGACCGCCGTGGCGAAAGAGCCAGTAGCGGTCAATCGTCGTGCATTTGTACAGAACATCGGCATAATGCTCAATGAAGCGATCAATCTGCTGCTCCTGTCCGAGGATGAGCAGAGGGTTGATCACCGCCTTGGCCAGATCGGCGAAGACCTGGATGGCTTCATTGGTGCGCGCATCGATGACCGTGTTGTAGCCGATCAGGGCGATGCCTTCGATCTGGTTCTCGGCGCCGCGGTAGGCGTAAAAGTCGCCGCGGTTGTACGGGCTGACCAGGCCGTTGTCGGCGATCAATCCGAGCAGCCCGAACGTCTGCATTGGGCGTTGGGCGAGAAATCGGCGGACTTCCGGCTCATCTTCACTGGTTAGACGTTGCGCGGCGCGCGGCGGCTTGAGCAGATAACAGCTCGCGGCAACGTCCGGTTGGGGTTGGACTAATGTCTGCACATTTCCTCCAGACTTGTGGCGTCGTTTGACGCGCCCTGCACGGTGATCGCAGAGGCTCGGGCTCGCTGAGAGGGGCCACAGCGGCGCAAGCCGGGTTGCTCGATGCTACTGCATACGTCGTGCTACTTCATACATGGCCCTGGATCGCCCTTTACGAGAGTGAATGCTTGATAAGAGTTACTGAGCAAGAAACCATTACTCAGTAAGAATCCGTTGCTCAGCAGGAAGCCGTCGCTATAGAGCGTGCCGTTGCTGAGCAGGAAACCATCCGGCAACATCGTGCCGTTGCTGAGCAGGAAGCCTGTGCCGAGGAAGCTCACGCCGTTGCCCAGCGGGTAGCCGTTGCTGGTCAGGATCGAATCGCCGACCGACACGCCGCCCGTCGTCTGTGTAGAGTTCGACAGTAAGAATCCATTACTGAGCAGAAAACCATTGCTCAGCAGGAAGCCCTGCCCGTACATGAGCTGATATCGGGTGATCAGCTCGCTGCCGGTCATGTAGCTGTAATTGCCGATGATTCCCTGCGCCCAGGTGAAGGTCGAGCCGGCAATCGTCGTCTGCGGCACCGGCGGTGTGTTGACCGTCAGCAGCGGATCGCCGAGCGGCGTCTGCCCGTTCAGATTGGTGCGCACGAGCTTGGCCAGCCTGATGGCGCCTTCTATGTTAAGTTCGCCGGCGCCCTGCTCGAACATGTTGAAGCCGGCGAGCGGCTGCGCCGTGTACATGAGGATGGCTTTGACCAGGCTGGGCGTCAGCTTCGGGTTGGCTTGCAGCATCAGCGCCACCGCGCCGGCGACATTCGGCCCGGCCATCGAAGTGCCGCTCAGGTACATCTCCTTCATGACGACTGAGGTGTAAACGCCGGTTTCAAGCTCCGGGTAGGTTCTGACCAGATAGTTCTGCTTCGCCTCGGCCTGCACCAGCTTGTTGCCGGGCGCGACCAGATCAGGCTTTATCAGATTGTCGTAGTGATTGACGCCGGTGCTGTCTGTGGTATAACCGCGCGTCGGCCCGCGTGAGCTGAACGTCGTGACAATGTCATCGGCGCGCGAGTCCGTGCCCATAGTGTTGGCGCAGCCGACCGTAATTGCCGACGGCTCGATGCCGGGCGAATGAATCGCGCCGTAGATCGTTTGCCCATTGACGTCTTTGCCATTATTGCCCGCCGCTACGACGACGACGATGCCGGCATCCACCAGTTGGCGGACGGCGAGGCAGACCGGGTCATTCTGGTAAGAGGCCACTGCCGGTGTGCCGAGGCTCATGTTGACGATGCGAATGTTATAGATGCTGCGGTTCACCAGAATCCAGTTGATGGCGCTCAGGACGCTGGAGATCGTGCCCGCTCCCTGAGAATTAAGGACGCGCAGGTTGATGACGTTGGCGCCGGGCGCAATGCCGCTATAGACGCCGTTGGTCGGGTCATCGTTGGCGGCGGCGAGCGCGGCGACGTGCGTGCCATGACCGTAGGGGTCTGTGTCGGTGAGTCCCTCACCGGTGAAATCTACCCTGGCTTTGATCCGGTTCCCACTGCTGAAGGCTTTATGCGATATATCAATGCCCGAATCAAGAATTGCAATCGTGATGTCCTTGCCATCCAGATCACCGCCGGACGAGCTCATGTTGCGCACGGCGTCGGCGCCGGTCGTCATGGTCACGTGGCCGAGCGCCGAGACCTGTTGATCCGCCGAGATGAATTGCACATCATCGCTCTCGGCCAGCTCGCGCAAGGCGCTTGCGGGCAGCTCGGCGTCGAGCATCTGTAAACGAGTCAGGTTTTTATGCACGCGAACGCCGTGGCGCTTGAGCAGTTGCTTCAAGCTCTGGCTCTGCGTGTCTGTGACCTGCACGATGGTGCGGATGGGCTCGTCACTTGCCGCCGATTGCGCGGCCATAGACTCTAAGTCGGGCGACATCTTCTTGCCCCTGAATCTGGCAGAGTCGTCCATATTCGATGCCGGCCCGCGTGTGGATACTACCTCTGATTGATCGACTTGATCTGCACGGGAGACCCTGGCGTTGCCAAGCATGGTCGGCATGAGCAACACAAGGGAGATCAAGAACGGAATCGCACGAGAGAGATAGCTCTTTTTCATATTCCTCCGACTCGTATGGAGACTAATCCACAAACCCTCGGCCCGTGATTCGCAATCGGCGCGCCATAAATACTCGCCGAAAAGGAGTATGTATAACAGTGGTTTACGCTGATTGAGGGGAATACGGCAGGCTCAGAACCTTCATTCTGACCTGGACAAATCCGTCAAGATGACCGAAGCGAATTGACCGAAAAGGGCTGATCTATAGGGAGCTTGGGGATATTTTGCGGCCTGCCTGCGCAGCAGAATTACGCCGCGAGCTTCATCGCCCGGCTGGCAAAAAAGATTGCCAGACCGAGTGCCGTGGCAATGGCCGTGTCGCGCGCGTCCGGCCAATTGCTGTTCGACAGCAGCCAGATAGCGAGCAGCAGCGAAGCCAGGGCGACGGCTACGCCTGCCGGCGCTTTGAAGAGCGCGGGCGGCGCATCGCTCCTTCTGCGGAGCGCGATCAGCGCCGCGCAGGTAACACTGTAAGAGAGCAGGCGGGTGATGGCTGAAATCTTGACCTGGGTGCCGAACGTGCTCCACAACGTCAGCCCGAGCATGACGACAACCGTAATCCAGATTGCCGGATGCGGCGTGCGAAAACGGTGATGGGTGCTGGCCAGCCGGCGCGGCAGCTCGCCGCCTTCGGCCATTGCGAACGGCAACCGCGAGCCGGCCAGAATCAGCACATTCAGATTGCCGATGATGCTGACGATGACGCCCGCTGCGATCAACGCCGCGCCGGCGCGGCCCATAAATAGCGCGGCGGCGTCGGCGATGGGCCGCTGCGAAGTGGCGAGGCCGGGCAGCGTGCCGATGCAGACGACTTGAATGCCGATGTAGAGCAAGGCGACGACGGCAATGGCGGAAAGAATCGCCAGTGGCAGGTTGCGCCGCGGGTCGTGGATTTCGCCCGCAGGGATCACGGCCATCTCGAATCCTGTGAAAGCATAGATCAGCATCAAGACCGATTGCGAGAACGCGCCGTAGCCGGGCGCTTCGGCAAACGAATAGTTGCCGGGATTGATGAAGAACAGCCCCGCGGCGATGAACAGCACCATCGGAACCAGCTTGCCGATGGTGAAGAGATTGCTGACCATTGCCGTGTCGCGCACGCCGATCAGGTTGACTGTGGCAAGCAGCGCGACCACCGCAACGATGATGGCTTCGCGATAGTAAGCGGCAGTGGCCGTCGGCCAGAAGAAGCCGACGTAATCAACCAGCAGGTTGCAGTTGGCGGCAAAGGCCGTCAGCCGCGCCAGCCAGAGCAGCCAGCCGACTTCAAAGCCGACCGCCGCGCCAAAGGCTTCGCGAGCGTAGAGGTACGGGCCGCCTGTGGCGCTGAAACGGCTGCCGACTTCGGCAAAGCAGAGAATGATCAGGACGACTACCAGGGCACAGGCGACAAAGGCGAGCAAGGAATAGGCGCCGGTCTGCGCAAAGACTCTTGAGGGGATGCCGAAGATGCCGGCGCCGATGATGCCGTTGATGGCGACGGCGATCAAGCTCCAGCGGCTGATGCCGCGCACCAGCCCTTCCTGTGTCGGTTG
>JBJMGU010000166.1:0-46687 GCA_045807765.1 Blastocatellia bacterium | reverse complement strand
CTAAATCAAGCGATATGGCTCTGTGCCGCTCTGCAAGACCTCGGCAATGTTTACAATCGGCAAGAACAATTCGCGCAGGCAGAAGATATAATACTAAGGAGTCTGACAATTGCTCGGGCATTACGCGACCGCAGGCGGGAAGCCATTGGGCTGTCTCATCTTGGAATTGCTTACATCTTGCAATGCCGCCTCACTGAGGCAGAATCAGCTTTTCGGCAGAGCTTGATTATCGCAGAAGAGCTTCGAGAGCCGTTCTGGCAAGCACTAAACTGGCTCAACCTCGGAATAGCTTATCTGCATCAGCAGCACTTCGCAGAGGCCGAGAGAGCGCTTAAACAAAGTCTGAATAGCTTCCATGAATCAGGTTACAAACACCGCGAAGCGGAGTGCCTCCGGGGGCTTGGATATCTTTTCAGAATACAAGGGCGGATGACGGAAGCCCTCTCGGCTTATGAGCGTACTTTGAGCATCTTCGAGGAAACCGGGAATTTGGCATTCGTGGGCAATACGTTGATGAGCTTGGCTCTTTTGCGACACGATCAAGCGGATATGGACGAGGCGCTCAAGCTCGCTAAACGGGCTGCCGGAGTTTTTGCGGAGATTAAGGACACAGGCCGTATGGCCGCCGCGCAAGAATTGATTGCAGAGATTGAGAAGGCATCAACAGAAAGCGCCTGACCTAATGATCTTCATTTCACGCGCCCTGTATGGTGCTGGTGGGCGGCGCGGCGAGGGCCGCCAGCCGCCGCGCCCGCTCATCCTGCCGGTCGGTAATCTTCTTGACTATGATGATGCAGGCAATCGCCGTCAGTATGGTTAACAGGTCGCTCGCCATATTGATCCAACTGGCGATGATGTAGTCGTTAAGAATCTGCGCCTTGCTGTCCCAGTTGTAAGCGATCCAGGCGACGATATTCGATAGCAGCCACAATCCCCACCAGACAACCACCAGCAGCGACTTCGAGGAACCGCCGACGAACGCATGCATAGGCCGGACGCCGGCAGCGGTGACGGTTTCGGGGTCGCTCTCGCGCCAGATTTCCTGTAAGACCTGGAAGGGGCGGAAGAGGTTAAGGATGGGAATGAAGAAGTAGCCGACAACCCAGCCCGGCGTGGTGTCGGGGTTTGCGCCGAGCGGGCGCAGGTTCTTGTAGGCACCATAAAGCCAGACCAGAAAAACCACCGCCGCGGCGACGAAGTTGACCAGCACGACGATCTGTACGACCGTCTGGCGCGTGTCGTTTGCCAGCAACTGCGCGCGCGTTACATCAGTCAGCCCTTCCATGACTTTGTAGAGCAGATCGATCTGCATGAATTTCGATACGGCGGCAATCAGGTGGGTGACGATGTTGGCGGCAAGAAAGCCAATCGCCACGTAAGCGCGCGTGCGCAGCGGTTCATACGGTTCCACGACATCAGGCGGGTTCATCATTGGCGATTCCTCTGAATTGGGGTCGGGCATCATCTTAACATCAACGCGGCGGGCCGCAATCATGAAAATCAAAAGGCCGAGAGAGCTGCTCCCCCGGCCTTTCGTATTTCGATAAGCCTGTTTCGCTTACCACTCGCCCTGGCGGACGCGCCGCTTAATCTTGCGCTTGACCAGGTCGCGCTTGAGCGGGCTGAGGTAGCTGATAAACAGCTCGCCGTCCAGGTGATCGGTCTCGTGCGATACGCAGCGCGCCTCAAGGTCCATCACGTCGAGCGTAAATGGGCTGCCGTCAATATCCTGGGCGTGGACGACGACGCGCTTGGCGCGGGTCACCGGAAACGAGATGCCCGGAAAGCTCAAACAGCCTTCGTCGCCGGTCTGCTCGCCTTCTTCGATCTCGATGACCGGATTGATCAGGGCGATCTTGTGTGTGGTGTCTCTGCCGATGCTGCAATCCATGATGAACAGCCGCTTGAGCAGGCCAACCTGCGGTGCGGCCAGCCCGACGCCCGGCGCGACGTACATCGTCTCGAACATGTCATCAACGAGCTTCTTCAACTTCTCGTCGAACTCGGTGATTTCCTGGGCGCGCTGCTGCAACACCGGGTCGCCGTATTTCACAATCTCCAGTTTCATTAGTCGCTTTTCATCTCCTTGTGTCGTTCCTCGGCCAGTCGCCGCTCAGCCATCTTTTCGCCGAGCATGTGATTGAGCACCGCCGTGCGTGCCCGGTAGTGTGCCACTTCGCGCCATGCGACGCCGGCCAGGCCGATCAATATTATAGCAGCGCCGATCAGGCTGTGCGTAGCATAACCCACAGCGAAGCCGACGAAGAAGATCGCCACCAGCGCCAGATAATAGAAAATCCCGTGCGTGCGCGTCGCGTTGATCGAGCGGCGCAGCTCTTCGACCTCGCGGTCAAGTTCATCGCGCCGCCGCGCCGCCTGCTCTCGTTCGTGCCCTGGTGAAAACATAGGTCAGGAGTCAGGAGTCAGAAGACAGGAGTCAGGAGTCAGAATAAAAGCGGAAGCATAAGAAATGTACTTACTGCCGCTGACTTCCCTATTCATTCTGACTTCTGACTTCTGACTCCTGACTCCTGTCTTCTTCTCCTTCAGTAGCGTTTCATCTGTTCGCAGTAGCTGTCGAAGTTGCGGCGCATCTCGCCGAGGCTGTCGCCGCCGAATTTTTCGCGCGCCGCGTCGGCCAGCACCATCGCCACCATCGCTTCGCCGATGACCCCTGCCGCCGGCACCGCGACAATGTCCGAGCGCTCGAAGGCCGCCGCCGATTCTTCTTTGCCGATCACATCGACGCTCGCCAGCGGGCGGCGCAGCGTCGAGATCGGTTTCAAATGGCCGCGCACGCGAACCTCTTCGCCGTTGGTGATGCCGCCTTCGATGCCGCCGGCGCGATTCGTCGGGCGCGTAAAGCGCCTCTCGCCGGCATTATAGCCGATTTCGTCATGCACCTGCGACCCGCGCAGCCGGCTGACCTCGAAGCCTGCGCCGATCTCGACCGCCTTCACTGCGTGGATGCACATGATGGCTTGCGCCAGCCGGCCATCGAGCTTGCTTGACCATTGAATATGCGAGCCGAGCCCTGCGACTGCGCCGCGCGCCACGACTTCAAAGATGCCGCCGAGCGTGTCCTTTGCTTCTTTGGTCGCATCGATCAGCGCCAGCATGCGGGCCTCGGCCTGCTTGTCGGCGCAACGCACGGCGGTGTCATCGCGGATGGCGACGATCTCTTCCCAGGTCGCCTGCACGGGCTCATCCGGCACGCCGCCGATCATTGCCGTGTGGCTCGCGATCTCGACGCCAATCTCTTTGAGCAGCAGCCTGGCGAAAGCGCCGGCGGCGACGCGCGCCGCGGTCTCGCGGGCGCTGGCGCGTTCGAGAATATCGCGCAGGTCGTGGGTGTCGTACTTCAAGCCGCCGGCGAGATCGGTGTGGCCGGGACGCGGGCGAGTGACGCGGCGCGCGCGCTTCTCTTCTGTAAAGCCGCGCGGCTCGACGTTCATCACGTCCACCCAGTGCTCGAAGTCGCGGTTGCGGATCAGAAACGCCACGGGCGAGCCGAGCGTGTGGCCGTGGCGCACGCCTGCAAGGATTTCGACCTCGTCGCTTTCGATCTTCATGCGTCCGCCGCGCCCATAGCCCTGTTGTCGCCGCCAGAGTTCGTGGTTGATGAACGACAGGTCAACCGGCAGGCCGGCGGGCAGGCCTTCGACGATGGCCACCAGGCCCTTGCCGTGCGATTCGCCCGCTGTGGTGAAAGTAAAATGCATGGCTATCTCGTCTCTACTGATCGTCAGAGCGATTCTAGCCCGCGCCCTGCCGTATCTCAAGACAAGCGGGGTTGTAACTGAAGCGTTCACCGCGCCAGTTTGATTTACATACGCCGCGCCCGTGATCATTCGCGCTCGCCGCGCTATACGGCGCGCTTTGCAGGGCCGGCAAACGGCACGCTCATTGCGAACTTGATTGATCTAATGACTCGCAGTGTGGCGTTGCCATGCCGCACTGTCGCCGTTCGATGACAATTCAAATTCCAACGAGCAGGGGGGACCGTCATGAAAACCATCACACGCATAGTTACGATTGCTGCCCTGATGTTTATAGGCGGATTGGCCAACGCCGCGCAGGCGCAGCACCCATACCGCCTCAGTGAAGGCGACCTGAGGGGGTTGATGAGCCGCCTGGAGCGCGACAGCGATCAGTTTCGCAAGAGCCTCGACAGCTCGCTCGACCACAGCCGCCTCGACGGCTCGCGCGCCGAAGACCGCATCAATGATTTCGTCAAAGGGTTCGAGGAAGCGACCGACCGCCTGAAAGATCGCTTTGATGACAATCATTCGGCGGGGTCCACAGTGCAAGAAGTTCTCGACCGCGCCGCCGCCATTGACCGCTTTATCGCCAACCATCGGGTGACCGGGCGCGCTTACGACGACTGGATGCGCGTGCGCGCCGATCTCGATGAGTTGGCGTCGGCTTACACCGTTGCCTGGAACTGGCCGGTCATTGACGTGACTGTCGTTCCCACGGATACGGTTGTCACGGATGCGGTTGTTGTCGAGCGCCATGCGCGCCGCATCAATGACAGTGAAGTGAAGACTGTGATCAGCCGCATAGACGCGCAGGCCGAACGCTTCCGTCATTCGCTCGATCACGCGCTCGACCACTCGCACTTCAACCACACCAGCACCGAAGACGACATCAATGCCTTCGTCAAGAACTTTGAACGCTCGACTGACCGTCTCAAAGATCATTTCGGTAAACACAACGCTGCCGCCGCCGACGCTGAAGAAGTGATGCGCCGCGCCGCGCGCATTGACGCTTTCATGCGGGCACACGACCTCGATTCGCGCTCGCAGGAAGACTGGCGGGCGCTGCGCCACAATCTCGACGAATTGGCGGCGGCCTACAACGTCGCGTGGCGTTGGGATTAATCATTCAACATGGAACGAACAAGGAGGGAGAGTATGAAGATTCAGTTTGTGAAGAACATTACGTTGGCGCTTTGCCTGACGCTCGCAGGCAGCGTTGCTACGTTGGCGGACGATAAGAGCGAGAAGGCCAAGGCCGCGGAAGAGTCGGCGAAAGCCGCCGAGTCGTTTCGCGAAGTCATGGGCGCGCCCGACAAGGCCATCCCGCGCGAAGTGCTCGACGCGGCGGAATGCGTCGCCGTCTTCCCGAACAGCAAGAAGGGCGCATTCATCGTTGGCGTGCAGAAGGGCAAGGGCGTTGTGAGTTGTCGCACAGGTTCAGGCTGGAGCGCACCGGCCTTCCTAGACATGGAAGGCGGCAGCTTCGGCCCGCAGATCGGCGGCCAGGCGACCGACTACGTGCTGTTGTTTATGAATGACAAAGGCGCTCAACATCTGATGTCGAGCAAGTTCGAGATCGGCGGCGAAGCGTCGGCGACGGCAGGCCCGGTAGGCCGCACGGCGGCGGCTTCCACGGATTGGAAGCTGAATGCCGAGATTCTTTCGTATTCCCGCAGCAAAGGCGCATTCATCGGCGCCGCGCTTAAGGGCGTAAAGATTTCGACTGATGATTCCAAGATGCGGGCCGTCTACGGCACGGACGTTACGCCGCAGGGTGTCTTGCGTGATAACAAGTTCACGGCGTCTGACGACGTGCGCGGGCTGCCCAATGCGCTCGGCCAGTATTCCGCCGCGCAAGCGACAACAACAACCAAGCAATAAACGAGAAGTTGGGTGATAGAAACTGAAGTGCTCATGGCAGAGAGTTCCGCCTACAGACGGAACTCTCTGCCGTTCATCAAGCGACTTCGAGGCGGCGATTGCGCAGGTGCTTGATGCGGTCGCGTAACTCGGCGGCGCGCTCGAATTCATAATGGGCGGCGGCGGCGCGCATCTCGTGTTCGAGCCGCGTCAGCGTTTCTGCGATCTTCTCAGGCGTGTAATCTTCGATCTCTTCGACGTTCGTCGGCACCTTGAAGTAATCGGCCTCGACAATTGACACCAGCGTCGAATCAATTGCCTTAACGATGGTCTGCGGCGTAATGCCGTGCTCGCGGTTGTACTCGGCCTGTTTTTCGCGGCGGCGCTGGGTTTCGCCAATGGCCCGGCGCATCGAATCGGTGATGCGGTCGGCATAGAGAATCGCTTTGCCGCGCACGTGGCGCGCTGCCCGCCCGATGGTCTGAATCAAGGATTGCTCCGAGCGCAGGAAGCCTTCCTTGTCGGCATCGAGGATGGCGACCAGCGAGACTTCAGGCAAATCCAAGCCCTCGCGCAGCAGGTTGATGCCGACCAGCACGTCGAACTCGCCGGCACGCAGGTCACGCAGAATCCTGATGCGCTCCAGCGTGACGATGTCCGAATGCAGGTAACGCACGCGCACGCCGACTTCCGTGTAGTACTCGGTCAAATCTTCGGCCATCTTCTTGGTGAGCGTCGTCACAAGAACGCGCTCGCTGCGCTCCGTGCGCTCGCGGATTTCATTCAACAGGTCATCGATCTGGCCGCGCACTGGGCGCACGTCTACTTCAGGATCGATCAAGCCGGTCGGGCGAATCACCTGCTCGACGACCTCGCCGCCGGTCTTCGTCAGCTCGTAAGGGCCGGGCGTCGCTGAAACGAAGATGAGCTGGCCGACTCTATGCTGCCACTCCTCGAAATTGAGCGGGCGATTGTCCATCGCCGAGGGCAAGCGGAAGCCGTACTCGACCAGCGTGCGCTTGCGCGACTGGTCGCCGGCATACATGCCGCGCACCTGCGGAATCGTCTGGTGGCTCTCGTCAACCATGACGATGGAATCACGCGGCAGGTAATCGAGCAGGGTCGGCGGCGGCGCGCCCGGCAGCCGGCCCGTCAGGTGGCGCGAGTAGTTTTCAATGCCGTGACAGTAGCCCAGCTCCTTGAGCATCTCGATGTCATACAAGGTGCGCTGATGCAGGCGCTGCGCTTCGAGCAGCTTGCCGTTGCTGATGAGCTTCGGCTCCCAATCGTCTAACTCTTCCTTGATCGTGCGGATGGCGCGCTTCAAGGTGTCTTTGGGCATCACGTAATGCGACTTGGGGTAGATCGGTAGGCGCTGGTGGGTTTCGAGAACTTCGCCGAGCAGCGGGTCAATCGTCGAGATGGCTTCGATTTCGTCGCCCCAGAACTCGATGCGGATCGCCCTGTCCTGATAGACCGGATAAATCTCGACGACGTCGCCGCGCGCGCGGAATGTGCCGCGCGTGAATTCGATGTCGTTGCGCTGGTACTGAATCTCGACCAGCTTCTTGAGCAGCGCCGTGCGCGACAACTGCTGGCCGCGCTCGATGAAGACGACCAGGCCATAGTAGGCGTCGGGGTCGCCCAGACCGTAGATGCATGACACAGAGGCGACGATGATGCAGTCACGCCGCTCGAACAAGCTGCGCGTCGCCGATAGCCGCAAGCGGTCAATCTCCTCGTTGATCGTCGCCTCTTTCTCGATAAAGGTGTCGGTCGAGGGAATGTAGGCTTCGGGCTGATAGTAGTCGTAATAACTGACGAAGTATTCGATGGCGTTGTGCGGAAAGAACGATTTGAACTCCTGGTAGAGCTGCGCCGCGAGCGTCTTGTTGTGCGCCATGACGAGCACGGGCCGGCGGACGTGCTCGATGACGGCGGCCATCGTAAAGGTTTTGCCGCTGCCGGTGACGCCCAACAACACTTGCTGCTCGCGGCCTTCGTTAATGCCGCGCACCAGTTGTTCGATGGCCTGCGGCTGATCGCCCTGCGGCACATATTCGGACACAAGTTTGAAATCCATTGTCCCTCTTATGCGGTTGCAAATCGGTCTTTGGACAGAAAAGAAAATTATACCCGCCCGCTTTGCGCGACGGCAAACAGCAGCCCGGCGCCGGCGGCTTTTGTAACAAAAATCGCGAAAAAAGAGTTGCGCCGGCGTTAGAAAAATCCACAGTTGATTGACTGGCGCCGAACGCTTGACTTTGCATGGGCACATGCCGATAATGCCGATTGCCATCACACAACCTTTAGTCATCGCGTGTGGATTTCCGCAGCAGTTGACAGCACAAAACCGAACAGGCGAGGAATAACTATCAACCCGATCACAGAGACCAGCCTACCCGACTTGACGCTTTTCCGGCGCGGCAAAGTGCGGGATGTCTATGCGGTCGAAGACCGATTGTTAATTGTTGCGACCGACCGCCTCTCGGCCTTTGATGTGGTGCTGCCGAACCCGATTCCGATGAAAGGCGTCGTGCTGACGCAGCTTTCATTATTCTGGTTCGACTATCTGAAGGAAATTGTCGCCAATCACCTGATCTCGGCGCGCGTCGAAGATTATCCCGCGCCGCTCACGGGGTTTCGCGAGCAGCTTGCGGGGCGCTCGATGCTGGTTCATCGCGCCGAGGTCTTTCCTGTCGAATGCGTGGCGCGCGGCTACCTTGCAGGGTCGGGCTGGAAGGATTACCAGCAGAGCGGCGCGGTCTGTGGCATCAAGCTGCCGCCGGGCTTGAAAGAATCCGCGCAGTTGCCGGAGCCGATCTTTACGCCGGCAACCAAAGCCGAATCGGGTCACGATCTCAATATCAGCGAGCGCGAAACCGCGAACCTGATTGGCGAAGAGGCGACCGCGAAGCTCAAGGCGCTGACGCTCGACATTTACGTGCGCGCTTCATCGTATGCTGCCGAGCGCGGCATCATCATCGCCGACACCAAGTTTGAATTTGGCGTCAAAGACGGCGAAATCATCCTGGTTGACGAAGCGCTGACGCCCGACTCGTCGCGCTTCTGGCCGGCGGCGCGCTACGAGCCGGGGCACAGTCAGTCGTCGTTTGATAAGCAGTTCGTGCGCGATTACCTGGAGACGCTCGACTGGAACAAGCAGCCGCCCGGCCCTGTGCTGCCCGACGAAGTCGTTGCCCGCACGCACGACAAGTACATGGAAGCGTACCGGCTGCTGACCGGGCACGAGCTTGCGCAATCCGCATGACGGTTCTCGATTATTTCGTCTTGATCGTTGTCGTCGCGTCGGTCATCTGGGGTGCGAGTCGCGGAATTATCAAAGGCATACTCTCGGTGGCCTCGGCGGTTGTCGGAGTGATCCTTGCGGCGCAACTTTATCCGCTGGCGGCGCCTCTGTTCGCGCTCTTCACGGAGTCGTCGCGCCTGGCGAATCTGCTCGGCTTCATCGGTCTCTTTTTGTTAGTGCTGATCGGCGGCAGCTTGCTGGCGCGATGGCTGCGCGGCGGGCTGAAGCGGGCACGACTGGGGTGGCTCGACACCGGGCTGGGCGCGGTTTTCGGCTTTTTGCGCGGCTGGCTGATCTGTTCAGTGATTTATCTCGCATTGACGGCCTTCCCCGTCAAGCTGGAAGCGGTCGGGCGAGCGAGCTTCGCGCCCTTGCTCCTCGAAGGGACGCGGGTGATCGCTTACCTGACGTCGCATGACCTGCGCCAGCGCTTCCTTGAAGGTTATGCCGTGGTTCAAGCGTTATGGGGGCAGAAGGGTTGACAGGCCGCAAAAGAAAACGACGAATAAGAATAAACAAGTAGAGCGCTCGCTTTAGCGCCGAAGGAGAATCAACAATGAAAAGCAGGCTCGAGGCACTGGTGGCCGAGATGGTCGAGCGCGGCATTTTGTTCGAAGACGCCGTCGCCGAGTTCGAAAAGCACTTTATCTTATCGGTGCTGAAACGCACGAATGGCAATCTCTCGAAAGCCGCCGAAGAGCTGCGCATTCACCGCAACACGCTGTCAAAGAAAGTCGAGAAGTTCTACCAGAACGGCCATATGATCGGCGCGCGCCACCGCCGCCCGCGCGTCCCTGCGGCGGCGGTCGCCGCCCGCGGTAAAAAATAATCGCCCCGCTGTTCCTTCGCTCAATGATCGTTTGCCGCCCCGGTTGCCGGCGTTGCCTGACGCTTCAAAATCTCTTGAATATCGGCTTCGATCTTCGCCGCCTTGCGGGCGCTGGTGCCAATGTACTTGCTGTAAATCTTCATGTCGCCGGTGACCACATAGGTGGTTGGGAAGCCGATGACGTTGAGGTCATAGGTCTGGTCGTCATCGCCGAGCAGCACCGTGTATTTCATGTTACGCTTGGCAACAAACGGTTTCACTTCCTTGGCGTCGCCTGAGGCCATGGTCACGCCGATCACCTTTAATCCCTTGTCGCCGTACTTCGCCTGCAACTGATTCCACACCGGAATCTCCAGCAAACACAGGCCGCACCAGGTCGCCCAGAAATCGAAGACGTAGACACTGCCTTTCAGCGAGTCGGCCTTCACCGCCTTGCCGTCAAAATCCAGCAGATGAACTTCGGGCAGCGCCTTCAATGGCTCAGTGCCGGCGGCGTTCTGCGCGCTTGAAAGCGCCGGCGCAGTCAGGGCGATGGCCAGGGCCAGGATGATCAAAAGCTTCATAGCGACCTCCGAGGGAATGTTGCCGTGACGCGGGCGTCACTGTTGTAATTGTAGCCGACCGACGGCAGCGCGGGAAGAGTGACGCGGCGACGCGGCGACGCGGGGAAAGAAAAGTCGGCGGTCAGTCTGGGTGTCTGTCCCTCGCCGCGTCGCCGCGTCGCTGCGTCCCCGCGTCTCTCCTGCGCCCGTCTTGAGAAACCGCTGTCGATAGTGTAGACTTGCCATTGAAATCAACTGGAGGAAATCCGTGAGCACTGAATTAGGTCAGCTCATTGAGCTCCAGGAACTCGACCTCGAACTGCAACAGCTCAACGACAGGCTGGCACGCATCCCGGCGGAACGGGATCAAATCGAGAGCGAATTTCGGCAATACGCGGCAGAGTTCCTGAGACTTCAAGAACAACACGATAAAACCCTCAACGACCGCAAGCACCTGGAAACCGAACTGGCCTCCGCCCAAGAGCATCACGATAAATTCGAGCAAGACAAGATGCGGGTCACCAACCCGAAGCAGTACGAGGCGGTGGTGCGCGAGATTGACGCTACGAAAAAACAGATCAGCGCCTTCGAGAGCGAAATCCTCAAGCGTATGGAAGAGACTGAGCGGCTGGCTGCCGAAATCGAGCAGCGCGCCCCCGACGTCGAGCGCCAGCGCCAGGAAGCCGACCAGACGCTGGCCGCCTTTGACGCCGAGCGGCAGGATGCCGAGCAGCAGATTGCCGATCTCAACCGGCGGCGGGCGGAGCTGGCGACGAAGGTCTCGAAGCCGTTATTTGCGGCCTATGACCGGCTGGCGCGCAGCCGCCGCGGTCATGCGCTATCGCTCATCAGCAACGAAGGCATCTGCTCGGTCTGCCGCGTCCGCGTGCGACCGAAAGTCTTCAGCGACGTGCGCCGCGGCGACCAGATGATCACCTGCGAAAACTGCGGTCGTATTCTTTACTACAAAGCCGAATCAACCAGCGAAGCGGTGGGTTGAAGTCAGATGTCGGTTGTCAGTTGTCAGTTGTCAGTATGGCAGACTAATGCAGCAGGGTTCACTGGGAACTGACAACTGATAACTGATAACTGATAACTGATTTATGGAACGCTTATCTATCGAAGGCATCCAGGAATTCTGGCAGCACCCGGACGACGCTCATGACCGCAGCCTCATGACCTATCGTCCGGCCATGCTCGTCGAGTGCTCAATCAATTTCCGCAGCCTGCGCGCCGGCTTGAACCATTCCGAAGAGCGCACCTACAGCGCATGGCTGCCCGAATCCGACCTGGCGATTGATTGGGATCGCCCGACAGTTGATTCGCCGACGCTGGCGCAACTGGCCACCCGCCCCGATCCCAGCATCCCCCACCATAATGGGAAATATCAGACGACTCGTGAAGACTTCGAGCAGTATGAAGCCGAGTTGATTGCCCAACTGGTGCGCAATGAACGGCTGCGCGTCTTTTTCACCCCGGCCTTTGGATTGTTTTCAGTGCCCGGCGAGACCCGCGAAGATTTTCTGCCGCGCATTGCCGAGGCGGCGCTGTCGCGCGTCGAGCCGGAATTGAAGCGCCTGCGCAACCGCTTTGAATTGCAACTCGAACAGGTGCGCGAGGCGCAGGGCTTGAAAGGCTCGCGCATGGAAGAGATCAGTCTGGAGAGCTTCATCGCCCACAAGATGCACCTGTTTGAGAGCGAGCATCGCCTCGCCGATATGTTCTCGACGCTGGCCGGCGCGGTCTTTGGCACTACTGAGCCGAGGCCGCTTTCAGAAGTGGTCAAGTGGGAAGACGCCGAGCTGCGCGAAGACCTCGACCGCATCGAGCAAGAGGCGAGCGAAGCCTTGCGGGCGCTTTACGAGGAATACCTGGCGCTGGCCAACGAGTACGATATCTTTGAGATCGGTCTACAGCCGCAGAATATACAGGTCGCGCGCCGCCTGCTGCTCTGGGTGCCTGTGGCCAACACACAGTAGCCTGTCTTCAGCGGTCGGTTGTAACTCGTGACCACCTCTGTCAGAATTGCAACCGTTCCACGGACGGATCATCCAGGGAATCCAAGCGACCGACCACGGACTACTGCTTATGCCTCACGAACCGCCGGCGCGCATCGGAATCGTCACCAAGCCCAACGAGCCGCGCGCTGCCGAAATTGCCGCGCGCATTGCCGAGTGGGCCGCCGAACACGAAATCAACCTCTTCGTCAACGACCGCGTTAAAGAAGCCGATCTGCCACCCGGCACCTTTTCGGCCTCAGCCCGCGAGATCGCTGACCATTGCGACGTGCTGGTGGCGCTCGGCGGTGACGGCACCATGATTGCCACCGCGCGGCTGGTAAGCGGGCGCGGCACGCCTGTGCTGGGCGTCAATCTCGGCACGCTCGGCTACCTGACCGAGTTCACCGTAGACGATGTGGTGCCGGCGCTTGAATACGTCGTGCGCGGCGATTATGAGATAGACCGGCGGCTGATGCTTGAATGGCGCGTCCTGCGCGACGGCGATCAGGTCGGCGCCGGCACGGCGCTCAACGATGTGGTCGTCAATAAGTCGGCGCTCGCTCGCATCATCGATATCGATTTCACAGTCGGCGGCCAGTACGTCACCACCTTTCGCGCCGACGGCTTGATCTTATCAACGCCGACGGGCTCGACGGCTTACAACCTGTCGGCGGGCGGGCCAGTCATCGTGCCGGGCGTCGAAGCCATCGCCATCGCGCCGATCTGCCCGCACACACTGACCAACCGCCCGCTGGTGCTGCCGCATTACGCAGAGATTCGCCTGCGCGTCCATACGCGCGAGCAGGAAGTCATGCTGACGTCGGATGGGCAGACCGGCATGCCATTGATGGCCGACGACCGCATTGAGCTGCGCAAGAGCGCCCGCACCTTTAACACGATTGCCGCGAAAGACCGCGACTACTTCGAGATTCTGCGCTCGAAACTGCGATGGAGTGGACGGTGAGGCCAGGGATTAGGGGCTAGGGACTAGGGACTAGGGACTAGTTAAAACGAGGTGATGTGAATCGTTCATCCGTCGTATTCCCTAGCCCCTAGCCCCTAATCCCTAGCCCCTACAAAGGGGTCACCATGCTATTTCCCATTGGGGATGATAATCAGGGCCGGCTGACGACACCGTTTGTCGTCTATGCCATTATCGCCGTCAACGTTCTCGTCTTTCTGCTGCTGCAACAGGCGATGATGACGCCGCAGGGCGAGTATTTCACCTCCGGCTATTCGGTCGTGCCGCGTGAGATCACTAGCGGCACAGACCTGCAAGAGCCCGTCATCTTGCGTAGCGCCTCCGCCGATGAGCGCGGGCGCGCGGAACCGCGGGCCGTGCAGATTCCGCAAGCGCCCGGCCCCTCGCCGATCTACTTGACGCTGCTGACGGCGATGTTCATGCACGGCGGCTGGATGCACATCCTCGGCAATATGCTTTACCTGTGGATCTTCGGCGACAACATCGAAGACAATTTCGGGCACGGCAAATTCGCCATCTTTTATCTCATCTGCGGGCTGGCGGCTTCGTTCGCGCAGATCGCCGTAGACCCGCGGTCGCCGGTGCCGTCGCTCGGCGCATCGGGGGCGATTGCCGGTGTGCTGGGCGCTTATCTGGTGATGTTCCCGCGCAACCGCGTGCGCAACATTGTCTTTCTCGGCTTCTTCATTACCACCATCGAGCTGCCGGCGCTCGTCGTGCTAGGCTTCTGGATCGTCATTCAGATCTTCAGTCAGTACACGGCCAGCTTTTCGCCGTCGACGCACAGCGGCGGCGTCGCTTACATGGCGCACATCGGCGGCTTCGTCACTGGATTGTTGCTCTCTTTCATCTTTCGCAACCGGCAGACGCGGCGCACCCAGCCGCCTTTTTATGAGCCCTACTGAATATGATCGTTCTTGAACGCCTGACGAAAGTTTATGGCACCCTCAGCGCGGTAGATCACATCGATCTGGTGATTCCGTCGGGCCAACTTGTCGGCTACCTTGGCCCGAACGGCGCGGGCAAATCGACGACCGTCAAGATGCTGACAGGCATGATCGCGCCGACCGCGGGGCGCGCCGAGATTTATGGGCTCGACGTGCAGCGGCAGAGCCTCGAAGTCAAACGGCTGATCGGCTATGTTCCCGAATCGGGCGCGGTCTACGAAACGCTGACGGGCCGCGAGTACCTGGAAATGGTCGGGCGCTTGTATGGATTGGCTGACGCGGTTATTCGCGACCGCATCATCAAGTTCGCAGATTTTTTCGAGCTTGCCCGCGACACGGTTGATCGCAAGCCGTTGGCGACCTACTCGAAAGGCATGCGGCAGAAAGTGGTCATCTCGGCGGCGCTGATTCACAATCCCCGCGTCATCTTTTTTGACGAGCCTCTGAACGGCTTGGACGCCAGCACGCAACTGATGTTTAAAACCTTGATTAAGAACCTGGCCGCCGAGGGCAAGACGATTCTTTACTGCTCGCACATCCTCGACGTCGTCGAGCGCACCTGCGACCGCATCGTCATCATCGATCACGGTCATGTGGTCGCGGACGGCACGCTCGCCGAGCTGCGGACGGCGAGCGGCGAAGGCTCGCTCGAACGCATCTTCAACAAGCTGACGGCGCAGGCCGGCCTCGAAGAACGAGCCGAAGAGTTCTCGAAGACCTTCAGCTTTTAGCTGTTGCCAGCATGCCCATTCTCTCTTTCATCACTCCTGCGCTGGCTCGTTTCGATGTTGACGCGCGGCAACTGGCGACGCTCCTCGGCGTTTATCTCAAGCAAGACCTGCGCGGCGGCAGGGCGTTTATGCAGTTCACCGCCCGCGAATATGTGCGCGGCAATGCGGCGCTGCTGATGCTTTTCGGGATGTATGTCTTAACCGGCCTGGCGATGGGCGGCATGGCTCTTTTCACAGACATTGACGCGCTGCATTTCTCAATCGTGATGCACACCTTTACGCTGCTGATCGTCGCGCTCGCCATCCTCGCCGAATCCGGCAACGTCATTTTCAATGAGAGCGAAGCCGACATCCTCGGCCACCTGCCCATCAGCTCGCGCACCTATTTCGCCGCAAAGGTGCTGAACCTTTTTCTCTTCACCGCGTTGCTGGCCGCCGCCGCCAATCTCTTCCCGGCCATCTTCGGCATCTGGACCGCCGGCGCGAATGTCTTATTTTTGCCGGCGCATGCGCTCGCCTCGCTGCTCGACGCGCTGCTGGCGACGGCGCTGATCGTTACGAGCTACGGCCTGCTGATGCGGCTGGTGGGCCGCGAGCGCTTCGACAGCATTATCGCTTATAGTCAGATCGTCCTCGTGTTGCTCTTCATGTTCGGCTTTCAGATTCTGCCGCGCGTCATGGAAATCAACTTCTTGCAGATGGCGCGCAGCTATCGCTGGTATTACCTGCTGTTCCCGCCGGCGTGGTTTGCCGGCGTCACCCTCGCGCTGATGGGCAAGGCGCAGGCGTTTGCCGTGGCGCTGGCCGGCGTCGGCCTCACGGTGCTGGCGGTGCTCGGCCATCTGGCCATTCGCAAAGTCGGCAGCGACTATTCGTCATTCGTTGTCGGGTTGAGCTACGGTGACGGCGCGTCAAAGCTCGTCGCGACGCGCTCGCCGGTCGTCGCACAGGAGCGCGGATGGGCCAATCGGCTTAAATCTATGTGGCTGGCGCGGCCTGCCGAGCGCGCGGCCTTTGATCTGGTCTCAGTCTATCTGCGGCGCAACCGCGAAGTGAAAGTGCGGCTCTACCCATCGCTAGCCTACTTCATCTTCGTGCCGCTGCTGGCGGTCTTCAGCGAAGGCTTGCCCGACCCATTCGTGGCGCGCGGCATTCAGGCGTACTCGCTGATGGGCGCGCTGATGATCTGCTACGTCGCGCTTACGGCAGTCGAAGTCTTGCGCTTTTCCGAGCATCACGCCGCGGCTTACATCTTCCGCGTCGCGCCGGTGGCCCGCCTGGGCGATCTGCATGGCGGATTTCGCAAGGCGGTCTTTGTGTGGGTGGCGCTGCCGGGATTTGCGGTGTTGTTTATGCTCTACGCCATCCTGTGGCGCAGCCCGCTGCATGCCGCGCTCTTGCTTGCGCCCTGGGTGATCATCACGCCGGCGGCGTTGATGCTCGGCTTTCTATTTCGCGAAACCTTGCCGCTGGCGCGCAAGTATCAAAAGGGCCAGCAGACCTCGCGCAACCTGATGCTGTTTCTCTTCTGCTTCGTGGTGCTGTCGGTGTTCGGCGGCTTGCAGGCAATCGCTATCCGTGGCCGCCTGCCGGTGATGAGAGGGAGCTTTCCTTACTGGCTGTTTATCGCCATCAGCCTCTTGATCTCGGCGTTCTTTTACTTCAGCCTGCGCGCCTTGAGCCGCGAGGCGAGAGTCGTTCAGCCCGATGACCGCTGGTAAGCACGGGCGCAGCCGGAGACGCTTTTCGCTCAGCCGTAGGGTTAACCAGCGGCTCTTCGACATGGCCGCGCTGCCAGTTGAAGAAGCGATAACGCCTGGAGGGCAGGGAGTTGAAACGCGGATCGCTGCCGGTGTAGTAGATGTAGATTGACGGGCCGTACGCGGTGTCCTTCAACTCGCCCAGCAAGTGGTACTGGGGCCAGACGTCGGGCGTCAGCAGCGCGTAGTCTTTGCCATCTATATCAACCGCTTTTCTCACGCGGTTCTCGATGTCGGCGAAGCAAGCATCCTTCTCAGGGAAGGCCAGCCAGACGGCGGGCGAGATTTTTCTGACGACCGGGCACACCTCATCAGGGATCAACTCTCTTAAAGTGGTTTCGTACTCGGCGAAGGTAACCAGATTCGGGTTGCGCAGCCCTTCGCCATACTTCTTATAGAGTCTGACCAGCATGACGCCGAATGCGAGCCCCGCGACCAGCGTGGCGACGGTTGCGGCTTTGTATATCCATCGCGCATCAGGCCGGCGCTTCAGTCGTAAGCCACCAATCCGATCATAGCCATCGGCGAGCAGAACGGCAGCCGCAAGCGCGAACCAGGGCGCGAGATGCGCCATGTAATAAATCTCTTTGTGGCCCGTGACAATCGCATGAAATAGCACCGTTACCAGAGTGACGATCAGCAGGTGAACGCGGTAATCGCTCATTGCCTGCTTCTGCCTGATGCGACGAGCGCACACCCAGAGCAGGTAGATGATGGCCGCCGCCGTGAGCAGTTGAAAGGCGTGCGACAGAGTGTGCGGCAAGCTCTGAAAGATCAGCCCATAGTGTGTGCCGGCGTACTGCGACCGGGCGGTATACCAGGCGCGATAGCGCGCCGCTTCGCCGACGAAGTTTTGCCAGAGCCCGCCCGGCTCGAAGAGCATGAAGTGGAGCTTGTCCTGGCGGTTTTGCAGCAGATAGTTTTTGTAATCGATCAGGTCGTAAACGATCTCGTATGCCATGACGGCGAGCGCGCCGCCCGCGAATGCATAAAGCGGGCGCTTGCGAAACGCTCGCCATCCCTGGTCGAGCAAGATCAACAGGCCGATAGCGCTAAGCATATAGAGAATGTTGGTGTGGCACATCACCCCGCAGCCGACGGCCAGCCCCGAGGCGAGGTAGTAACGCGCTTGCTGTCGTCGCCTGCCGACTTCATATAGATAGAAACCGAGCATCGCAAAGAAGGCCGCCAGATAGTCGTTGCGAAGCATGCGGCTGCGCTCGATGAAGGTGATGTCAGAGAGCAGCAGCACCGTGGCCATCAGCCCGACCCGCCAATCGAACAGCCGCCGGCCCAGCGCATAAACCATCAACAGCAGCAGGACCGCCGTAATCAGGTTGAAGATGCGACCTTGCAGCAAGCCCCAGCCGGTGAGCTTCAAGAAGCCGCCCAGGATGACGAAGTAGACAGGCGTGTACGAATGCCAGTGGTTCTCGATGTCGCCGCCCAGGTAGCGCAGCATCGGCAGCGCCAGCTTGCCGTGAACGAGCATCTCGTAAGGCACCTGGAGCGTGTAGGCTTCGTCGGTTTCGGGCAGCGGCACGCTGCCCAGTCGTTGCGCCGTGACCAGAACAAAGCCTGAAAGGATCAGCGCCAGCAGCGCCAGGTCGAGGTGGTATCTAAGATATTTGCGGCGAATTGGCGTGTGCGGGGGCGTGTCGCTCATCCGTAACCTGTTCATGCATTCGGGCCGCGTGTGATGCTGCATCGCCGAACGGCTGGACGGTGCTGCATGACTGTGGCAAGCAAAGATAAACGGTAATTGCACAAAGGACAAGCTCGGCGGTTCAGGGCTTCACTCTATGCGTACGGGCGAGCGTGGCATCAGCGGGCTATTCTGCTATGGCGCGGTCGCCGCTGGTTGTGACACTATTTTGGCTCTATGAAAATGACAGGTGGCTTCATGAATATGATGTTGAAGAAATCGTCGCGCCGATGGGATTTGCGAAACGGGATGTTGACTTGCCTGCTTTTGGCGCTCGTCGCGGTCTGTAGTTTTAGCGGCAACCGGGTCACGGCGCAGACCTCCACCACCCTCAGGCTCGTGCCGGTGCTGTCGGGCCTGGAAGGGCCGTTGTATGTGACCAGCGCCCACGATGGCAGCAATCGCCTGTTCATCGTTGAACAAGACGGGCGCATCAAGGTACTGCAACCCGGAGCCAGTGCGCCGACCGTCTTTCTCGACATCACGGCAAAGGTTCTATCATTCAACGAGCAGGGGCTTCTCGGTCTTGCCTTTCACCCGCAGTTTGCGACCAACCGCCGTTTCTTCATTGACTACATTCGTCGGTCTGACGGCTCAACCGTGGTTGCCGAATATCAGGTTTCGGCGACGAACGGGAATGTGGCCGAGCTTACCGAGAAAATTCTGCTGGTGATTGCCCAACCGTCTATCAGCCATAAGGCGGGCATGTTGGAGTTCGGCCCCGACGGCTATATGTACATTGCGGTCGGCGATGGCGGCCCGGCCCGCGACCCCAGCAACCGCGCACAGAATCTTAACGACTTGCATGGCAAGATTCTGCGCATTGATGTAGACCACACGGATGGCGATCAGCCTTATCGCTCGCCGGCGGATAATCCGTTTGTCGGCTACCCGGCGCCGGCGCGCAGCGAGGTCTATGCTTATGGGCTGCGCAACCCCTGGCGCTTTTCATTCGACCGCGAGACGGCGGCACTCTATGCCGCAGATGTCGGGCAAGGAGCGCGCGAAGAGATCAACCTGATCCTGCGCGGCGGCAACTATGGTTGGCGCATCTTTGAAGGCACGCTTTGCACAAACCTTGATCCGCCGCTGTGCGCGACAGTGCAAACCATTCCGCCGCTCCTGGAGTACACTCACCCCAGCGGGCGTTGCGCGATCATTGGCGGCTACGTCTATCGCGGCACGCGCGGCAGCTTGCCCACCGGCGCTTACATCTATGGCGACTACTGCACGGGCGAGATTCTCATGTTGCAGAATGGCGCTGAGAAGCTGCTGGCTGACACTTCGCTAGGCATCACCTCGTTCGGCGAAGACGAGGCGGGCGAGATTTATGTCACCGGCGAAGGCGGCACCTTGCACCGCCTCGACCTCAACCCGCCGCCGCCGACGCCCTTTGCCATCAGTCGCGCGCTGGTGCGCAAGCGGGCGACCGGTGCAGTGCAAGACCCCATCAGTGTGCGCGGCAACGGCAAGAAGTTCGAGATTGTCGTCTTTGAATCATCGTCAGCGCCAGTGGCGGGATCGGCCAACGCCACGGTCGTCGTCAACGGCACCGAGCTTAGCGCCGACTATACGATAGAGGCAGGCCAGCCGGTATTCGTCGCGCGGCTCAAAGGCTTTATGCTGGCGACGCCCGGCCCGCTCGTCGTTGAAGTCGTGCGCGCTGACGGCACGCGCTCGAATAGGCTAACTCTGCAAGTCGTCGCGCCATAACGCCCGGCGTGATCTGCAAGACCGGTGGCGTTGCCACCGGCTATTGACCGAAGCCCTTTCAGGGCTTACTAGGAGCGTTCTGCTTCGTCGCTTGCCGGTTTGCCGCGCCGCTCGCGTATCCTCGCCGAGAGCCGGAAGGTCAAATGCCCGATAGTAATGCCCGCGCCGTAGAGGGCGACGGCTGAGGCGATGAAAAGACAATAATGAAGCGCCAGAATGTAGCGGTACTCGGTGCTCAACGCCGATTGAACGCAGAGATAGTAAATCGGCACAACGAGCAACACCACCAGCACGCGACCGCGCCCCGCCATGCCCAATAACAACAACCCAGCGATGACCAGCGGCAGCATGCCTCTGGTCTTGAATAGATTCTTTTGCAGGCCGTGAGCCAGGGCGCGCGGATAGCGCGTCCACAAATAAGGGGTTGCGCCAAGCTCGAATAGATCGGCCTGACCTACTTGCGTGATATGCAGGCCAGAGGTCGGCCCGTTGTTGCTAATCACCAGGCGTACGGCGCTGCGGTCGCCACTTGCAAACACCATTTGGAGAAGGCTCATCTCCGGTTCAGTCACCATCTCATCAGCCGCCGGCTTGCGCCTTTCGCTTTTCGGCTTCCGGCTCGGTGCCGATTCTGCGGACGGGCTATCCAAAATTGCCGACGCCAGTGTAAAGCGCCGGTCTACGGTGGTCACCTTGACTGCGGCGGCTGCCTGCTCGGCTCTGATTCTCAGAGTGAGCAGGTAATCGGTCTGTGACTTGATGGGAAGAGGCGCAGAGGCAAGCTGATCGCCGAAGGCCGACGAATCGCCGACGATCCGCAAGGATTGACTGTCAGCGGCCAGCGACACTTCAGCCGCCGGTGCGGTGATGGCTTCATCGGTAAGCCATCCCGATGCGGCGCTCGACCAGATAGGGGGCGCGTCGTCTGGGCGCGCGACGGTGTGCGCAACTGCGGGCTCGGCGGAAATGATCGGCACGCTTGCGGTGTTGAAAGGCCAGTCGGCGGAGCGCGCATCATTGTAGCTGAGCATGAAGGCGGCCCGGCGCAACATGCCGCCAACGAACCAGACGGGATGAGCGCGAATCACCTGGAGCCCGCGCGCATAACGGTACTGATCGCGCTCGATGCCATCCGGCGCCCAGGGGTTCTGAGCATAGTCCGGGCGGTTGTGCCACTCGGCATCCTTGAGCGCGGCGTCCTGGTCTGAAGTCGGCATTTGGAAGCGGCCTTGCTTGTCCAGGTCGCCGATGCCGACAACCAGATTCTCGCCGCCGGCAATCGACAACGGAATGAAGCGATGAAACAGGATGGCGTTGCGAATCGTGATCGGCGCAATCACCAGGATGGTCGCGCCAATCAGCGTCAGACCATAGCGCAGCCGTTTGCCGTGAACAACGAACGCCGCCAGCGCCAGGGCGAGAAACGGCGCCAGCATTAACGCGTTGGCGCGCAGCCAGCACGACACGCCAATCATGGCGCCTGCGGCGATCACCGTGCTGAATTGTGGTCGCTTCGTCGCTTTGATGAGAAAGTAAACCGCTAAGAGGATCGGCAGCACCGCGAGGCTGTCGGGCGAAAGCCACAGCGAGTAGAAAGCCAGATGCGGCGATAGCGCGGCAAGCAAACCGGCAATCAGCGCGATCGCTCCGTTGAGCAGCTCGGCGGCGATGATGAAGACCATCACGACCGCAAGCCCGTCGCCGATGATTTGCACCCACCTGACCGCCGAGTTGGAATCATTCCATAACCAGAAGATCGCCGCCATCAGCATGGAATAACCGGGCGGGTGCAGCAGCAGTCGCGCATCTCCCGGATCGATGGGTGCGCGCGGAAAGAGCAAGCCGCCACCTTCGCGCATCTGCTGCGCTTCGCTCTTGTACTGCTTGACCAGGTCGGCCATCCACGGCTCACCGCGCGTCAGCTCGGCGCGATAGTCCTGCCAGTGCAGCAGACGAACGCCGACAGCGATGAGGAAGAGGCTGGCGCAGGTAAGCAGAATGATTGAGCGCCGCCAGCGAGCCGGCGGCATGGCGTGCAAGCCGAAACGGTCGGCTGTCCATTTTGCGGTGCGGCGCGCGACCGACAGCCAGCGGTTGCGGTCTGACACAGATATCATGTGATGGTCTCGAAAGGCTCTCAGCTCTGATGAGGAGCGCCGCGATTATAGCACAACCGAAGTGCCACACCATTCACCGGCTCCTGGTCAGCAGGCGCGGCTGGTTGAAGCGCTTTCGAGCCGCCTGTTACACTTCTCTTTTACTCGCGCAGTCTGAAAGCTGACTACCGACTGCAATCCTGAAACCTGTCGGCATAGACAGTCTAAAACCGCCCGGCAAGCCGTGGCGGCAAAAGGAGAGATATGGCAACCGAAATCCTTGAGCACACCGGGCTCGTCATCGAAGAGACGCCGCCCGAAGCCTTGGCGCTCGTGCCGCTCGACACCTTCGCTTACCAGTATCCCGGCAAAGAGATTCGCATCGAATTCACCTGCCCGGAGTTCACCGCCATCTGCCCGTTTTCGGACTTCCCCGACTTTGCGACGATCAAGCTCGAATACGTGCCCAACGAGCTGTGCGTCGAGCTGAAATCGCTAAAGCTCTACATCAACTCGTTCCGCGCGGTGAAGATGTTTCACGAGCATGTCATCAACCGCATCCTCAACGATTTTGTGCGGGCGTGCGACCCGCTGGCGATTGATATCGAAGGCGACTTTAATGTGCGCGGCAACATCAAGACGGTGATCCGCGCTTCGTACCGCCGCGCCGCGCCCGCGCAACAGCGGGCGGGCGCGAACTGAGCCGCTGTCTTCGCCCTACAGACAGGCAATGCTATGGAGATGCAGAAGTCATACTATGTCGTCACCTACAGGCCGGCTTACCTAGCGCTGCTTCAGAGCAAGTCCGCTGATATCGCCCAGGCCGACGACACCAGCGGCCTGCCTTGCGTCGTCGTCTCAATCACTCAGGGCGGCTTTGGGCAAGACATGATTGACGACGAGCGCCAGGCGAAAGAGCGCTTTCTCGAATACCTGTTCTATGCTGACGATGTTGACCTGTCGCGCACGGCTGACGTCTTCGACCAATACTTCACGCTGACGCCGGCAGACGAATTGATCGATCTGGACGAAGAAGTTTGAGAAGTTTGAGCAGTTGTCGGTTACCAGTTGTCAGTTTGAGTTTTAGTGTCCGGTGACAGAGAACTAAAAACCAGCAACTGACAACTGGCAACGAGTAACTGACAACCGGTGACTATGGTTTTAACAATTTCCACGCCCGCGACCTTCAGCTTTCGCCGCACGGTCATCAGTCACGGCTGGTGCGAGCTGCTACCGTTTGATCTGGACCGCCAGGCGTGGACGCTCAAGCGCGTCATCGATACAGGCGAGGCGCGGCCCATTACCGTCACCCTTAGCGAAGGCGCGCAAGCCATCAACGTCACGACGCGGCGCAAGCTCAGCCGCCGCGCCGCCGAAAAAGTTCTGCGCGACGTGCGCCACATGCTGCGGCTCGACGACGACATGAGCGAGTTTTATCAGCTCACGGCCAGTAATACCGCCTTCGCGTGGATCGCCCGCAACGGCGCGGGCCGCTTGCTGCGCGCGCCAACGGTCTTTGAAGACCTGGTGAAGATGATGTGCACGACCAACTGCGCGTGGTCGCTTACAGAGAAGATGGTCGGCGGGCTGGTCGGCGCGCTCGGGCGCGAAACCTCGGACGGTCGCCGCGACTTTCCGACGCCTGAAGCGATGGCGGCGATGCCCGAAAGCTATTACCGCGACACGGTGCGCGCCGGCTATCGCTCGGCTTACTTGAAAGAACTGGCCGAGCGCGTGGCGACGGGCGAGCTCGATGTTGAATCATGGCTGACGAGTGAGCTGCCGACTGACAAGCTGATACGCGAAATGAAGCGCGTCAAAGGCGTCGGCGATTATGCGGCAGAAAACCTGTTGAAGCTCGTCGGGCGCTACGATGGCCTCGGCCTCGATTCGTGGGTGCGCCCGCAGTTTTCGCGCAAACACAACAAAGGGCGAGCGGCGTCGGACGAAAAGATTCGCCGGCATTACGCACGCTTCGGCACATGGCGCGGCCTCGCCTTGTGGTGCGATCTGACTGAGGATTGGCTCGACGCAGCCGGCAACGCCAAATGGTGAACTAAGCGAAGATGCCGCTCAGCCGCTCAGCCGCAGGCGGACAAACTGCAAGACTTCCTGATTTATATAGCGTTCTTCAGCGGTGATCATCAGGCAGGGTTTGTTCCGCTTGATCTCGCGCGCCAGCAAGACCGCTTGCGACTCTGCCGCCGGTCCAGCCTCGGCCCGGTTGAGCAATAGATAAACGTCGGCCAGATCGAAGAATTGCCGCGCCGAATCTTTAAAGTCGGCGCTGGCCGGATCAATGACCTGCAAGAAGAGCGTCGGCTTGATGAAGCGACGCAGGCTGTTGCTTTCAACGATGACGTACGCATCATTGGCAATCGCCTCTCTGAGCGAAGGCAGCGCTGCAAGCAATTCGCCCTGCCCGGCGCGCACCCACAGAGCGCGGCGCGCTCCGGCGGCGAGGAATCGCGCCGTGTCGGTGCCTGAATCCCTTTGCCGCTCGGTGGTGATGGCGAAGGCATGCTCGGCGACGGCGCAATCGCAAAGCTCGCCGCTGGTCGAGCAGACGCCGTGGCCGAACTGCGTGATCTTGACCGCCGTCCAGTGCATCTCCGGCAGGCCGCGAATGATGCCTTCGACAACCGAGGTTTTACCGATGTTGCGCGTGTGACCGCCGACCATCACCATCTTCATAAGCATTCCCGGATTGCGCCGCTGCGGGCCGCCATCGCTTGTCTCTGAAGCCCTGATCGTTTATAACATGGCTCTCAGCACCAACCCAACTTTCACTGTGTGAAGCGAAGGAATCCATGATCAAAGTCAGCATCCTTTATCCGAATAATCCGGGCAGCCGCTTCGACCTCGACTATTATCTCAACCAGCATATGCCGATGACGATTGAAAAGCTCGGCGGCGCGCTCAAGGGCGTTTCAATCGATCATGGCCTGGCCAGCGACCAGCCCGATTCGCCGCCGCTCTACGTCGCCATGTGCCATCTGCTCTTCGATTCAGTTGAAGCGTTTCAGGCGGCGTTCATGCCCCACGCCGCAGCACTGCAAGGCGACATCCCGAATTACACGGACGTCGAGCCCGGCATCCAGATCAGCGAAGTCAAGCTTTCTCGCTGACCGCCACGCTTGACCTGACAACCCTGAAACAGGCCACTGTGAGGCATCGTATGCCCAAGCAAATCACTTGAGGAGACTCACGATGAGAATGCTTTCAAGGCTGATGCTGGTCATGCTTGGTCTGGGAACGTCGTTCAGCGGCGAGGCGCAAACTTCGTCTGCGCCCGCGTCACCGGCAACAGAACAGGTGCGCAAGGTCAAAGGTCATGTGTTGACCTCGAAGGCTTCGCCCACGGTTCGCCTCGAATTCGATAAGGATTTCAAGTACATCGGCCATCAGGAATTCATCCTCTATGACGTGGCGCACGCCGAGCAGCACTTCTTCGTGGACGCCGACAAGGATGGGCGAATCAAACGACTCTACTGGGTGCAGTTCGAAGGCTACTTGCCCAGCAACACGCACACTTACAGTTACAAATCGAATCAGACGGCTGATATCGGCGGACTGGCCTTCTTCGCTGACGCGGCGGCGAGAAATATGAAGATCAACGTCAGCCGCCCGGACTCGGACGGCAGCCGCGCCCGCGCTTTCCTTGAAAGCAAGGGCTACCGCATGGCCAGCGACGATGTGCTGTGGCAGCGCCTTGTCCACCTGGTGGACGAATCCAGACGCGATGAATTGATGATCATCTATATGGAAGACCTGAGCGCGATGGGCCTGCGGGCGAGCGACCTGTGGCGTGGTGGGCGGGCCGAGGCACAGTGGGGCGAGATGGCGAAACAGCTTCTCGACCGCGCCGTCAAAAACCTGAAGCTGCGGCGCTGACACACGGCCTGCCGTTTCTTCGAGCGGCGCTTACTGGTCGCCGGCCTTGATGTCTGGAATGGGCAAGAAACGCAAAGCCGGCAGCGCAATCTTGACGCGGCTGATGTCGCGCCCGCCGAAATAATCAGCAATCGCCTGCTGCACTTGCGGATTGATCAGCATATCTTCGTGGCCGGCGTTTTTGACGATGATATGGGCGCTGCTCTTGAAGCGCTTGCGCACCTCGTCTGCTTGACCGGGCGGGGTGTTGTTATCGAGGCTGCCGCTAATGAAAAGCGTCGGCACGCCGGTGCGAATGGCAGAGCGGTATTCATCGCCCAGGTCGGGTTTGCCAAAGACTTCGCCAACGTCCAGGAAGTTCATCACGTTATCCAGAAGCGAGTGTTGCGCTTCTCTGCTGATCTGCGCCCGCCGTTCCCGCGTCGCCCCGGACGCCGCGTCCATCACTTCCATCATCACGGGGATGCCGGCGTTGAGCTGGTTGTAGCGCTTTTCGACGAAGCCGGCGAGGATCGAATAGTCGCCTTTATCGAGGGTGTAAAGCAGTGCCGGAAAGATGGGCAGATCGCTGGTGTCGCCGAGATCAATCATCAGGATGAGCTGAAGGCCGAATTTGCCGACCTGCACCGCAACCGCGCGGTTCGATCTGCGGTCGGTAATGCGTATGGTTGCCGGCTGCTTTTCCAGGCGTTCGAGGACGCGCTTGAGCAGGCCGGTCAGATCAGGAACCTTTTTACCAACCGACGGATCAGCGGCCACCAGTTTAGATATTTTCTCGATCTGTCTCTGGGAAGTGCTGGGAAGTTTCTCCGTGTGGTTTGGCCCCTCGGTGCCGATCAGCGCCGCGCGGTTAACGTGCTCCGGGTGGCGGCGAATAACCGCTAGCGCCAGGTGCGTGCCGTAGCTGAATCCGACGAGGTTGACGCGGGCAGCGCCCAGGGCTTTACGTAAGTCATCGACGTCGTCGGCGCTTTCGACGGTGTTATAAGCGCGCAGGTCAACGCCCTGCTCAACAAAGGAGCGGGCGGCTTCGCGGCTGCGCTCCTTGATGACGTCGAGGGCTTGCTTTTGATCGACGAAGAAATTGAGCGGCAGCGGTAGCGATGGCCTGGTGAGATTGGGGCGCGAGTACCCGACGCCGCGCTGGTCAAGTAGAATCACGTCGCCCGTCTCGCGCAGCTTCGTGAAGGCGCGCATGTAGTCGGGGAATCGCGCGCCGCCGATGGCCGAAGCGCCCGGGCCGCCTTCGAGATAGATGATCGGCGGCCCGGGCTGTGGCGCGGTGCTTTTTAGTCGCACAAAGGCCAGCTCGATTAAATTAGAGGTTGGATTGCTGCGGTTCTCCCTGACGACGAGACGGCCCAGCTCAGCTTCGACGGTTTGCCCTTCGATCTTGTATTCGAATGGCTCAAACCGCAAGCTGCCAGGCTGGCGCTCCTGAGAAGGTTGAGCGCCATGCAGGCCGCCCGGCCACAGTGTCGCGACCAGCAATACAGCCATTATGGTCGAGCGCAGCTTCATAGCCTTCCCCTCAAAAAGTCGGGCGTCAACCTGTGAGCCTTAAGATATCCGACGGGCCTACAGATTGAGAATCACCGCGTTGGAGCGCCGGCCATCGCCGACGACGCGCACGCGGTTCGGCCCGCTGCCGAGTCGCAACTCCGCCGCGGTCGCCACCGCCTGGGCCTTCTTTCCAGAGCCTTTGGCCGTCAGGTTAGAAACCGGCACCACCTCGCCATTGATTTCAAGGCTGAGCATCTGAGTCAACCGCTTGCCTTTGATCTGCAAAACGCTTCCATCGAAAGATAGACTTGTTAAGCGCGGCCCGCCGGCATCGCCCTCAAGAATGCCGGTTGTTAACGTCGCGCTGTGGTTGCCGGCCCCATCCAGCAACGTCAGGCTGATCTGAGTTGCCCCGCGCCACTGGTTGATCCCGGCGAACTGAAGCGTGAAACCGGCGATGGACAACGCTCCAGAGTTGAACCGGGCGGGCGGGTATTGCCCAAGCACAGTGCCCGAATCGTCGAAGACTTTCACCTCTGCTTCGACCGGTTCATTCTCGACGCTGGCGGCAAGGCCATTGATCGTCAGCGCGTCGCCTTGCATTTTACCAGAGACGTCGCCAATCTCCGGCGCCATCTCGATTCCGGTTTTCAGCGCGTAACCCATCATTTTCATGGCGAGCAGATCGTGGGCCGTCATGACCTGCCGCTTGCCTGTCGGCAGACCGACCTCCATCACGCCAATGTAGCGGTGGTTGATCAAGTCATCGTTCTTCCAGTGAGAGGCTTGAAAACGGTCGCCGCCGCTGCCGTCCGGCCTGCCGGTCGAGAGCGGCAGCTCAACTCCGGCTACCGTGAACATCTGTTCGCCTCCTGAAGAGAGCACCCGCGCCGCCGTAGAGAATCGCTCTTGCGGAGTTGCCGGCCTGAGCCGGAATAGGTCCCAAAGGGTAGGCGCGATGGGCGCCTTGCTATCGAGCTCGCGCGCGCCGGTCCTGGAGATGAATCCCAGCACATGGCCGATCTCGTGAACGGCGACTGCTTCAAAATCTACCTTGTCGCCATCTATTCCGTCGGAGGGATCAAAGTCGAAATTGTATTTGGAATTGAACGCCACCTCAGGAGGGCTGCCAAGACTCTTCTCCCTGCCGTCGGGGTCGGCTATGGGATCGAGCAGGCCGATGGCGCGAGCGTTTGCCGACGCGCCTGTCATCGTAGTGGTGGGACCGAGGTCGGTCGGGATCGAGCCCGCCGGCAGAGCGTTGTAGATAGCCAGTTGCTGCTCGTCGGTTGCCGCCGCAATCAACCGGACTCGGACTGTCTCGTAGACGTCGGTCCTGACCAGTTCCTGGGCGTTTGAGCTTCCCAGCGAGAATTGCGGCCAGGCGTGGCCAAAGTAGGTTGGCCCGAAATCAACGTCTATGACAATCGTGATGGGCGACTGAATCTTCTCTTCCCAGATGGCAGCCGATTTCAAGAAAGCGGCCCTGGCTTCGGGAAACCTTTCCAACTGAGCGGTGGCGCGCAGCACGATCTTTAGTCCTTGATCTTTCTCCGTCAGTGAATACGAATTTGTGTGAGTGATCGGGTGCAACAGGACGCCGGCATCGCGCTGAAACGCCTCTGCTTCTTCAGCCGTTGTCTGGCGGCAGGCGACCGCCCCGTTCTGCGCATAAAGGGTGAACCTACCTGCCTCAGGTGCGCCGGGCACAGAGAAGTCGACGTAGGCCGTAGAGGCGTTGAGTGCGGATGGTTGTCGAGACGCCGCGGTCGGCGTGATGGCCAGGTTCATCATAGCGACTATGAGCGTGATCAGTGAGAGCGAGGTTAACTTTTTCATTTACGATGGGTTCCTTTCTTCAATACCCTTGCTTGCAGATGCCCGCCAACCCGGAGCTTGAGCCGCAGTCGATTTCCGGCACCAGGCGTATCTTTACGGGCTTTTTTGGACGCTGGTAGGGTTGTGTGCAGAGTCAAGCATAGCTTGTTTTCCAGAACCGTCGTCCTGAATTGGCAGTCAGGACGCACTACAGTATGGTGCGGGCGCACTATGAACGGTCAGAAGAGAGTTGGAGCGGGTCAGACGACAGGGTAGCGGCGGCAATCGCTTGCCGGTTCACCTGCGACTACGGGTCTTGGGGAAGCGAAGCGTCGCCAGAGGAGGGCTCGCGTCAGGCTTTGCTGCTGGCGATTTTCCTATACTCGGAAGGGGTCATATGGACCTGTTTCTTGAACACTGCATTGAAGGCCGATTTCGAGTTGAAGCCGACCTCTTCGGCGATGGCGATGACCGTGTAATGTTTTTTTGCCGGATCGGCCAACATCCTCTGAGCTTCCTTGACGCGGTACGAGCTGACGAAGTCAATGAAGGTTTGGCCTAGCCGCTCATTGATGATTTGCGAAAGGTGATTGACCGGTATGGATAATCTCTCGGCAAGCTTTTGCAACGTCAGATCGCCATCCCGATAAAGGTTCTCTGTTTCCATGACCTGAAGCAGTTTCCTTAAATAGGCTTCGGCCCTTTCCGGTGTCAGATTTGATTTTTCATACTTCTTCGGAGGCGGTGACGCGTCGCCTCCGGTCAGGGCCTCCGGGTGTCTCAGCGCCATATAGCCCGCCACGTAAACCATGATTGAAAAACACGCGGGAACGAGAAGCATGGTCTCGGTGCGATAATCAAACACCAGGCGAAAGAGACCGGCGCCGCAAATAATCAGAATCATGACGACGAAAGTGCGCAGCCAGAGCCGGTTGAGTCTGTCGCCGGAAGCCGCCGCTTTCGTCTTTCGAGCGTGCGCCAAAAATATGCGAAGCGTAAAGACAAGGTAGGGGAGGAACTGGAGAACCAGCAGCACCGACCGGATGCGCCACTCGGCAGGCGGGTAGTTTTGAAAGGCGGCGTTCAGGTAATCGAGTTTACCCGCACGGCTTTGAAGATAAAGCGGCAGATAATAGGCGACGCACAGGCCGAAAGGGATGAGGTGCAGAAGCGCTTTCTTTCCAAGGCGCGACTCTCTTGAGGTGGCCGCTCTGACATAAAGAAAGATAATTGGCCCAAAAAGAAAATGAAAAGGCGGGGCCATCTGAGCAAATTGAGGGTATGTAAGAATGTATTTGGTGCTGACGAGCAAGCTGCCCGCAATGCTTATTGCGCTCACCGTCATGAAAGCGGCAAGCAGGCGGGTGGCGGTGCGGTCGGCTTGTTTAAGCCCAAGAAGCGCCGAGGCCAACAAGATGCCTTGAACGGCTCCTAAAAGCGTCAGCCCCGCGGTCAGATCGAGAGAAGGCTCCATCGGGGAATGCTCTTTATCAATCAGGCAGCGCGGCGTGCTGATGCCTGCACGGCCCGAATTCTACGGAATTCAAATAAGTACGCTTATGGAATTGTAGATGAGCCATTCGCAAGGCTCAAGGGCGGCCTCAATCCGCAGACGGTGAAGCGATGGAGCGCCGAGCGTTTCATCGCCCGATAGGGCTTAAGCCCATGACCTTTTTCGGGTATAGTATCACCCACCTGGCGGTTCTATTCGGTGTGCCCACTATCATGAATTCCTAGACGGAGAAGATCATGAACCCGATGTTTTCCCGACTGCTCGTTCTTATCCTCATCTGCTCGCAAGTTGTGCTCGGCCAATCTCTGGCGCAGTCGCGCATCCAGCGCGTCGAGACCGGGCTATTGCCTGCGGTGCAGATCAAAGGCGATTCCGGCTGGACGATCCAGGAGCGCATGAAGCATTACCGCATTCCCGGCGTCAGCATCGCCGTCATCAATGATTACAAAGTCGAGTGGGCGCGCGCCTATGGCGTCAAAGACCTTGAGACGAACGAGCCGGTGATGACCGAAACGCTTTTTCAGGCCGGCTCGATCAGCAAGCCGGTCGCGGCGATGGTCGCGCTCAAGAAAGTCAGCGAAGGCAAGATCGCGCTCGACGAGGACATTAACCATAAGCTGACCTCGTGGAAGCTGCCCGACAATGATTTCACCGCGAAGAAAAAGGTCACGCTCGCCAACCTGCTCTCGCACAACGGCGGCCTCACCGTGCATGGCTTCCCCGGCTACGCGGTTGGCCAGAAGATACCGACGCTGCCGGAAATACTCGACGGCAAGCCGCCGGCCAACACGCCCGCCGTGCGCGTTGACTTCGAGCCGGGCAGCCGATTCCGCTATTCGGGCGGCGGCATCACCATCGCGCAACTTGCCATCATGGACATCGAGAAAAAACCTTATCCGCAGATCGCTCGCGATGTCGTCCTCGGGCCGCTCGGCATGACGCACAGCACCTACCAGCAGCCGCTGCCCGACGACTGGCGCAAGCAGGCCGCGACCGGCTACCGGCGCGACGGCAAAGAGGTCGAAGGCAAGATTCACGTCTATCCCGAGATGGCGGCGGCGGGATTGTGGACGACGCCCACCGATCTTTGCAAGTTCGCCATCGAGGTGCAGCTTTCGCTGGCCGGCAAATCCAACAAGGTGCTCTCCAAAGAGATGGCGGCGAAGATGGTGACGCCTTTCCTCTCGGACGCGCCGCCCGGCCTGGGCTTCTTCGTTGAAAAACATGGCAACGCCATCTACTTCGGCCACGGCGGCGCTGACGAAGGCTTTCGCGCCGGCCTGCTGGTCAATCGCGATAAAGGCTATGGCGTCGCCGTGATGGTCAATTCCGACAACGGCGAAATCATTGACGAAGTCTTCCGCGCCGTCGCCCGCGAATATCAGTGGGAAGATTACCTGCCGCCGCCGGTCGCTGTGGTCACGCTCGCCGCCGAGAAGCTGACCGATTACGAAGGACGTTTTCAGCTCTACCCGGACCTGGCGCTGACGGTCACCCGGCAGAACGACAAGCTGCGCGGGCAGATGACGCAGCGCGAAGCAGTCGACCTGCTGCCCATCTCCGACACTGAGTTCATCACGACGACGGATAATACTCGCTACGTCTTTGTCCGCGACGCCGCGGGCCACTTCGAGGCGGTGAAGGTGCGGTTCGGCGACGGCAGCTTAACGGCCCCGCGCCTGGCTAAAGATGCGCTAATCCCTTACGAGCTATTGGTGGCTGGCAGAGTTGATGAAGCCGTCGAGGCGTATCGGAAGATCAGGCGCGAGCACCCGGACGATCCTGGAGCGTCGGAGGAGCACATCAACAATCTGGGCTACGGTCTGCTCCGGCAGCAGAAGACCGCCGAAGCGATTGCCGTCTTCAAGCTCAACGTCGAGCTGTACCCGAAGTCGTGGAATGTCTACGACAGCCTCGGCGAAGCCTACATGGTGAATGGCGAAAAAGAGCTGGCCATTGCGAGCTACAAGAAGTCGCTAGAGCTCAACCCCGGAAACAGCAATGGGGCGGCGATGCTGAAGAAGCTGGAGCAGTGAGCGGCGCAAGGCGGTTAGCTTGCGCGAGTCTCTGCGCAAGCTAACCGCCTTGCGCCACATGAAAGCGGCGCTAAAGCGACACGGCCTGCTCGGCCCAGAACTGAAATTCGCGGTGCTTATGCTCTTCGGCCTTTGCCAGATGCTCGCCGCTCGCCACCTGCCGCACGTGCTCGAAGACGCGGGCTCCAACTTCATCAATCGTTTCGGTGCCGTCTATGATGCCGCCTGCCGACAAATCGAGGTCGCGCGACATGCGCTCGTAGACCGGCGTGTTCGAGGCTAGCTTGATGACCGGCGCGATGGCATTGCCGATGGTCGTGCCGCGCCCTGTGGTGAAGACGACGACCGTCGCGCCCGCGGCCACCAGCCCCGGCGTTGATTCTTGATCGTAGCCCGGCCCCTGCATCAGGTTCAGGCCGCGACAGCCAGGCGGCTCGGCATATTCGACGACGCCCTCGACGCGCGTCGTCCCGGCCTTGGCAATCGCCCCGAGCGACTTGATGGTGATGTTGAGCAGCCCGCCGGCCTGATTGCCGGGACTTGGGTTCTGATTCAGCACGGCGCCGAACTTCGCGGCGTAATCTTTGTACCAATCGACCAGGCGGTAGACGGCGCGGCCCGTCTCGGCGTCCCTGGCGCGGTTGGCGAGAATGTGTTCTGCACCACAAAACTCCGGCACTTCGGTAATCAGCACGGTGCCGCCCCGTTGGACCAACAGATCGGCGGCGCGGCCCAGCGCAGGGTTAGCCGACAGCCCGGAAAAGCCATCCGAGCCGCCGCACTTCACGCCTAGAACAAGCTCGCTTACCGACATGGCTTCACGCGTTGCGCGGTTCACTTCCGGCAGCATGCGCTCGACCTCTTGCATGCCGCGCTCGATGGCCGCCTGCGTGCCGCCGACTTCCTGAATGCCGATCTTGGCAACCGGCTTGTCGAAAGCGCGCTCGCGCCTGAGCAGGTACTTTTCGACGTAAGCCAGGTTGGTCTTCTCGCAGCCCAGGTCCATCAAGATGACGCCGCCGACGTTCGGGTGATCGGCATAATTAGACAAGGTGCGCAGCATCACGTCGAGGTTCGAGCCATCCTGACAACCGCAGCCTTTGTTGTGCGGGATGGCGACGACGCCATCCACATTAGGGAAGCGCTCGCGCTTGTAAAGCATGAACTCGGCCATCATCGAAATCTGCTGTGCTTCGTGACTGGCGCACATGCTGGTCGGAATAATCAGGACGAAGTTGCGGGTGCCGACGCGGCCATCGCGCCGGCGAAAGCCCATGAATGTCCCGCGCTCGCTTTCGGGAACATAAGCCGGCGGCGGTGTCGCGAGGTCGTCGGGCAACTGGCGCACGACGGGAACGTCGTCGGTCATGTTGGCGTGGGTAATCGCGTCGCCTTCGTGAATGCCGAGCGAAGTGCCGATAGGCTGGCCATACTGCAAGACGAAATCCCCCGCCGCAATCGCCCGCGTCGCGAAGCGGTGGCCCGGCGGCACGCTTGCCTTGACCTTAAGCTCGCGACCGCCGGGCAGGGCGACGATCAGTCCCGGCTCGTTCTGCTGTTTGACGACGGCGACGTTGTCTTTTGGATCAACAATGATGGCGTAATCCTGAATTGGCGCGGCCTGTGCAGTATGGTTGTCAGTCATGATCTCTTCAGCTCACTCTGTAAATTTGGCGATGGTCATTGATGCTTGAGCCGCATTCATTTTACCGGTATAAGGTCCGATGCGCTATTGCTGAAGCAGCCGCTGTAACTCGGCTTTGCGCGGCGTGCTTCGTAATCGGATCAGGAAACTCTTTAGCCAGGCTTTGCGCTGCGCGTCGCCCCGCGTGGCAATCTCGGCAAGCTCTGTGAAGTTATCTTCGACAAACTCTTCCTTGTTGAATCCCTCGAAGGCGCAGGCATTGGCGAGCTGTTTCGCCGTTACCTCGCTGCGGCGCTCGTCGAGGACGAATTTGTCCTGCGCGGCATTCCACACGTAGTAAGCCTTCCATCCCCTGGCGAATAGCGAGAGCGGGGTATCTTTCGAGTCGTCGGTCGAGATGTGATAAGCGATCATGAATTGAAGCGGTATCGTATAGACGCCGTTTTCAAGATCGTGGCGCAGCACCACCGCTTTATAAGAGCGGCCAAGAGACGCCTGGTATGGTTGATGCTCGCCTTCCACGGGATAAGAAAGCACCTCCTTCACCCCGTCGTCGCGGACCTCGTGCCAGCCCTCTTCATAAGCTACCATGTCCGTTCCGCGCCCGCTCAATTCTCGGACGACCAGCCAGGTGCGACCGTCGCCCTGCTCGATGCGATGGGTGGGCGGCCCGTACCGCTGGCCGTGACAATCGACCGTGCCGAGCAGCTTCCACTCGCCTGAGCCTGTCTGTTGGAAGATCAGGTACTGGTAGAAATCATGGCTCTCAAGCGAAATCCTCAGGGCAACGGTCTTTCTGCCATCTTCATTAGCTGTCGCGAGGTCGAAGGTCTCGGCCTCGCAACCGCCTTCGCAGCGATAAGTCATGTCTGTCGGCGGCTTGATGTTCAACATTCGCCAGACCTGCTTTAGGTCAAGCTCTTCGTTAATGTCTATGAGCGACTCGATCAGGTAAGGCGACGGCGGCGCCGTATTCTGAGTTGGTTTCGGGGCTTGCGCCACGAGCGGAGAGGCGGCAAACACGACACAGAGCAGCGCACCGCCGAGGCGGCGCAGCGGCAATGCCGCCGGAAGGCTACGCGCCTCAGAGAAGAAATTGCAAGGACGCTTGCGGGCCATACTCCTGTGCCTCTTTGCCATGCATGAAAATTCTAACCGCGCGGTCGCCGATCAGGCTAATGGTTGTGCCTTCGATCCTGAGCATACTGCCTTCGCGCAGGCCGATGACAGTGATGGCGGGATTGACTTCGATGAATTCGAGAAGTCGTTCTTCGCGGGTCTCGCCTTGATGGCCTTCGGGGTGCGCGTCCAGGTAGTGCGGGTTGATCTGAAAAGGCACGAGGCCGAGTGCGGCGAAGCTTGGTGGCTCGATGATCGGCATGTCATTCGTCGTCTTGATGGTTCGACAGGCGACGTTCGAGCCGGCGCTCCAGCCGATGTACGGCACGCCGGCGTTGACCCGCCCGCGAATGGATTCCAACAGGTTATATTTGTAGAGCTGGCGTAGAAGGTGAAACGTATTGCCGCCGCCGACTACGATAGCTTCGGCCTCTGCGACTGCCTGCCGCGCATCCGCGCTCGTGTGGATGGAATCGAGCCCGTAGCCGAACTGCTCGAAGCGCTCAGCCACGCTTTCGGCGAACTGGTCGAAGCTATAGCGCACGGCGGCGAAGGGAATGAACAGCACACGGCGCACGCCGCCGAGAAACGCTTTGATCGGCGCTTCGGCATGATCCAGATAGCCTTGCCCGTAGTTTCTGGAGTTGCTCAGTAACAGTAATCGCCTGTCCGTCATGGTCTCAATCGCTTTCGTCCTCTGCTTAGAATCGCCGACGAGTGATCAAAAGCTTATCATGCCCGTCTCTGCGGATGTAGCGTGACGTATTCGCCTGCAAAAGCGCTTTCGTCCCAAAAAAGGCTGAAATTCTGTCCGACTCAGGTATAATAAGCCGTCAACGTGGACCCATACGAATAAAACCGACAGTCAGCTTTAAGGAGTTGATGTATGAGAGGCCACACCTGCCAGCCTGTTTGCGACAAGGCGTCGGAAAATCGCAAGCACTTCAACCGATGCAGACCGCTTGAGACCCGTCGTCGGCAAATAACCCAGTTGATGGCAGCGCCCGCTCACTGGAGAAAGCTTACGACGCTCCTGGTGATCGGCATTGCCTTCGCGTTCCTTCAGCCCGCAAACGCCGGGGCGCAGACCGTGACCCTGGACAGCGTCAGCAGCAACGGCGCTTTTGACGGGACGGTTGGCGTGATGAGCCTCAGTTGGTCGCACACGGTCGGCAGCGGGCCGGCTCGCATATTGATCGTTGGCGTTTCGACCTCGACGACTATGCTGCCTGCCATCTCACCTCCGACCCGGGTGAGCAGTGTCACCTACGCAGGCATCGCAATGACGCGCATCCTGACGCAATTTTCAACCGACCTGCGCAGCGATGTCGAAATGTTTCAGTTGCTCAATCCGCCGGTCGGCACGGCTGATGTCGTCGTCACCATCACCGCCGCCGGCGTGAACTACGTCGTCGGCGGGTCTGCATCGTTTTTCAACGTCGATCAGTCAACTCCGTTCAACGGCACCGCGCAGAATTCAGGCGCCAGCGGCTCGCCTGCGGTCACGGTGATCAGCGCGCCAGGGAGCATGGTGCTCGACACGGTGGCGACGTTGCCGAGCGGCTTCCTTGCGCCCGCGGGCGGGACACAGACGCTGCAATGGGATGGGAATCCGTTTTTTGGCTTTGCCTTCGATGTCGGCGCCGGCAGCACTCGGGCGGGCGCGAGTCCCGCGGTGACGATGATGTGGCAAAACATTGGCCAGCCGTGGGCTATCGGCGCTGTGTCATTAAAACCAGCGGTGCCGACCGCTGCACAATTGTCATCGTTTACCGCTAACGGGACGGACACGGGCCGCGTGCTGCTCGCGTGGCAGACCGGTTTTGAAGTGGATAACCTCGGCTTCAACCTTTACCGCGACGACGGCGGCAAACGTGTGCGGCTCAACCGCCAGATGCTCGCCGGGTCGGCGCTGCTTGCAGGCCCCGGCATCAACCTGCGCTCGGGCCATTCCTACTCGTTGTGGGATGCGCTGCCTCTGAGCAAAGAGGCGCAGTACTGGCTGGAAGACGTTTCCATCGATGGTCACAGCACATGGCATGGGCCGATTGCGGTCGGCTCTTCAACGCTCGCTCCTGCGCCACCGCGCCTGCCGCCGCCCGCCGGCAATCCCGTGCGCTTGAGCGCCCTCGGCATGAATGCGTCACCATCCTTAGCGACTCATCCGCTGGAGCGCGCTGCCGCGCCGTCACAGATTAAGCAGGCTTCAGCCGCCGAACTGGCCGCGCAAAGCGATCTTGCTATGCGACCGGCGGTGAAGATTGCCGTCAAGCACGAAGGCTGGTATCGCATCACTCAAAGCGAGTTGATCCAGGCCGGGCTCGATCCGAAAACCGACCCGCGCCTGTTGCAGATGTTCGTGGACGGCAGGCAAGTGCCGATCTCGGTCGCGGGAGAAACCGATGGGCGCTTTGATGCGACGGACACGGTGGAGTTTTATGGCGTCGGCATCGATTCGGCAGCGACCGACACGCGCGTCTACTGGCTGGTCGCGAGAGCGCAGGGCGGCGAGCGCCTCACGCCTGTGAAAGCCAAAGGCGCACGCGCGGCTGAGCCGAGCTTTGCTTACACGGTCGAGCGGCGTGACCGCAGCCTCTACTTCCCGGCGCTCAGAAACGGCGACCGCGAGAACTTCTTCGGGGCGGTGATCGCCCACGAGCCTGTCGAACAGATGTTGACTGCGCGGCACACGGACGTCGCCTCCACGTCGTCGGCGCAGCTCGAAGTGACGCTCCAGGGCGTCACCCGGCAAACGCATCGCGTCCGGCTGGACTTCAACGGCGCGACGGTTGGCGAAGTCAGTTTCGAGGGCGATACCTTGAGCGTGACGAAAATTACATTACCTGCCTCGACGGTGAAAGAGGGCGAGAACCGGCTAACGCTGGTTGCGCTCGGCGGCGCGAGCGACATCAGTCTGGTTGACACCCTCCGCTTGACCTACCCGCACCGCTATGCGGCGGACGACGACGCCTTGCAATTCAGTCTCTCCAGCCGCCAGCAGGTAACGATTGAGGGATTCAGCAACCCGGCGATTCGCGTCCTTGACGTCACCGACCCTGAAGCGGTGCGCGAAGTGCGCGGACATGTGGAGGCGCGTGGCGCGGGCTACAGCGTGACGGTGAGCGGGCCAGCCGGCGGCTCGCGCCTGTTGCTGGCGATTGCCGAAGGGCAAAGCCAGCGCGTCGCCGCATTGACCGCCAATCAGCCATCGAGCTTGAGACAGGCTGCCGTCGGCGCAGACCTGATCATCTTGAGTCACCGTGATCTTCTCGACCGCACACGCCCGCTCGCCGCCTTGCGCCAGAGCCAGGGTTTGAGCGTCGCCGTCATCGATGTCGAAGACGTGTTTGACGAGTTCGGCTTTGGCGTAAAGTCGCCGCAGGCAATCAAAGACTTTCTCGCGTTTGCCCGGTCGAGCTGGCAGAAAGCGCCGCGCTACTTGCTGCTGGTCGGCGACGCCAGCCTTGACCCGAAGAATTACCTCGGGCTCGGCGATGCCGACCTGGTGCCGACACGGCTGATTGATACCGCAACGATGGAGACGGCTTCCGACGCGTGGCTGGCCGACTTTGATGGCGACGGCATCGAAGACATGGCCGTGGGTCGCTTGCCTGTGCGCAGCGCCACGGAAGCCGCCGCCACGGTTGCAAAGCTCATCAGCTACGAGCAAAGCGCGCCGATGGAGGGCGTCTTGCTAATTGCCGACGCCAACCGCGATTTTGATTTTGCGGCGGCGAGCCAGCGGCTACAGAGCTTGATCCCGCCGCGCATGGCGGTCGAGAGGCTGGATGAGAATCAACTGAGCGCCACGACCGTCAAGCAGCGATTGATCGAAAGCATCAACCAGGGAAGGAAGCTGATCAACTACAGCGGTCACGGCTCGGTCAGCCTGTGGCGGGGCGAGGTCTTCACTTCAAGCGATGCCGGCGCGCTCATAAACGACGGCAAGCTGCCGGTCTTTGTAATGATGACCTGCCTGAATGGTTACTTTCATGACCCCGGAATGGAGAGCCTGGCCGAGAGCTTGATGAAGGTCGAGCGCGGCGGTGCCGTGGCGGTCTGGGCGTCATCGGGCATGACTGAGCCGGGCAGTCAGGCGTTGATGAATCAGGAACTCTACCGGCAGTTATTCGGCGATGCAGGCTTGAGACTCGGAGACGCCATCATCAAAGCGAAGGCCGCCGCAAGCAGCACAGATGCGCGACAGACATGGCTGTTGTTCGGCGACCCGACCATGCGGGTGAAGTAGTTGAAGCAGCTACGAGAAAAGATTACTTCTTGAAGCGGAATGTCGGCCCGGTGTGACACCGCTTACAATCGCTGAAGTCGTCGCCGCCAAAGGCGCGCTTGTTGTTATGACAGGTCATGCAGCTTTGCGCCGACGGCGAAGCGTGGTGCATCAGCGGCTGCGGCGCGCTCACCTGATCGCGCCCGCCGCCGGCACGCAAACGGTGGCATTCACTGCAATTCAGATTTGCCTTTCGGGTGTGCGCGGCGTGGTTGAAGTTGACCTGATAAGCTTTGGCGGCCATCGTCGTCGGAAAAGCGCCGCCCGCCGCATGACATGTCGAGCAGGACGCGATGTCGCGTCCCTCTGCTTGCGCGTTGGCGTTGTGACATTGATAACAGGTGGCGTGCGCCGCTGCGCCTGCGGGAATCGTTAGCGCGACGCCGCGATTGGCGGCCTTGTGGCAACTGGTACAGTCGGCCCTGGCGTGGCGCGAGTGCTCGAAGCGCACGCCAAAGCTCTTTAGCGCCGGCGACGGCTTGAGCGCCCCATCTTTCGGCTCGGCAGTTTTGTGGCAAATTGTACAGATCGGCCCGCTGAGCGCGGCGAACTTCTGTGAGTGGCAGGCGGCGCACGGGCGGTGGCCGGGCCGCGTCGCCTGTGTCTCGCCTCCGGCGCGGCGGTGGCAGGTGGCGCAGGGCAGTCGCGAATGCGCGCCGCTGGTGTGCGCGAACTTCGAGAAATCAGGTTCGGTATTCTGCGCCGTCGCGGCTGTCGAGGAAGGTGCTGCCACGGCTTCGACTTCAATGGCGGCGACCGGCGCATTGTTCGAGATTGCCCACGCGACGGCGAGCGCGACCAGGATGACGGTGGCAAACGACAGCCTGCGTCGCTTCGCGTTGCGCGGCCAACCGGGCGAGCGGGGCGCAGGAGGTTCTGGCATTCCGGGCATCATTTCTTGTCCTTCATCGCCGCGATAGCTTTCAGGTGAGATTCCGGCACCGGCTGTTTGCCGAGCTGAACATGGCACTTCGTACACTGAAACGCCGGACTGGCTTTCTTCTGCTCCGCTTCCAGGTTGAGCGCGCCGCCGTCAGCGGCGCTCGGCGTGACGTGACAGCCTGACCCTGTGCCGCCGCACGACAGCACCGCCACAGTTGGCCCCTTCGGGTCGGTCGTGTTGATAGCGGCGACCTTGTGGCAATCCTGGCAACTCAGCTCGGCGTGGCTGAACCATTCGTGGCGGAACTTTCCGGCCTCGCGGCGGCTCCACTTGTCGAGGTCTGTGCGGTCGCTGATGCCCATCACGGCAGCGAGCTTCGAGTCGAAGTCGGCGTGCGGCTGGCGCTGCATTGCTACGTAAGCCGCCGGCATCAATTTGTGACATACGCCACAGTCTTTCGACGCCGGCGACATGTCTTCTGAGTGACACGAGAAACATGCCTGATGGCCGGGAGGCGAAGTCTTATACACGCCCTTCTTGAGCCAGAAAGCGGTTTCGGGCAAATCCTTGGGCGGCTTGGTCAGGTACTCGTCGTCGGAATCGCCTTGCGGCTGGTAGGTCTGATGGCAGTTGGCGCAGACGGCGTTCTTGTCTTCAGGTTTCTTCGCTTCGGCTTTCTTCTCTTGCCAGTAAGCCGCAAGCACCAGGCGCGGCGCGTCGTCGCAGCGCTCTGCCGGGGCGACACCAAACAGTGATTCGTGCTTGTCGTGCGGGAAGTAGACGCGGTATTCCGAGACCGCATCCTTGCCTTTTGGCGAAGCGTCAAAGAGCGCGCGCAGGCTGGGGAAGGGGAAGCGCGTGCTGTTGCGCGGCGACGGGTCTGTGTGGCAATTGCTACAAATCGTCGGCACTGCGCCGCTGAAGAACTGCGGGCGGTGACAGGGCAGGCACGATGCGTGCTGCGGATAGTCGGTGATGTCCGGGAAGGCCGCATCGCCTTTGCGCACCGTCTTCCAGTTGGCGGAAGGGAATTTGTGGCAGGCGTCGCAGGCTTGCTGCTGATGTGCCGCAACCGCGTGCTTGAAGTGCGAATAATCGCGCGTCTCTTTGCGCGTCTCGTTGCGCTTCGCAGGCCCGTGACGCTTAGCGCGCTGGGTGGTTTCGGCTGACGCGGCGGCGCCGGTCATCGCCGCCAGCGCCTGGTAAATCCCCACCCCGACCATGAACAGCAGGATGGCCAGCTTCAACTTTCGATCTCTCATTCAGACTCCCCGAGGCCGTAGCGTGTTCCTTACCTGTCCAGCTCGTAAAAGACGCGAAGTATACGTCCTTTAGCTCACGCTATCTAACCCTACAAGCGAGCGTCAGATGGGGCTATGACCGTGGTCACCGGGGATTGTGACGGCGGTCACAACGAGAGGGGAAATGATGAATGATGAATGATGAATGATGAACTAAAGCGGAAAAGGTAGGGGATTGTCTATAGAAAGTCCGGCTTCTGATTCCTCTCCCCATTCATCATTCATCATTCATCATTTTCTTAGGCCGGTACGGTCGTGCGGTAGCCCAGCTCGGCGAGCGCCACCTGTGTGCCGCGCAGCAATTCGTCAACGTGTTCGAGCTTTTCGACGCCGACCACGAAGGCATCAACGACACCCGATTCGATCTGAAAACGGAAGCACGAAGCCGGCGACATGGCGTCCGCGCCGCGCACGATGTCGCCCTGGCCGACGACTTTCATTCCGACCATGCCCTGACCTTTAGCGCGCATCCCGGCAAACAGCTTGCGCAAGGTTTCGACATCGGCGTCGGCATGTTTGGCGCGCGCGTTCCAGCGCACCTGATTGGTGTCAACCCACGGGCTGGCCGCCGCCGCTTGCAAAGCTTCGAAGCTGTGACAGGTGACGCCGTGAGCGCGAATCTTGCCCTTCTGCTTGACCTCTTCCATCACATCCATGACGCCGCGGTAGCGCGTCGTCCAATCGCCCTCGGTGACGCAATGGACGATCAGCACGTCGAGGTAATCGGTGTTCAGCTCGCGCAAGAAGCGATCAATGTCCTGCCGCACCTGCTGCGGCTCGCGGCTATTGGTCTTCGTCTGGATGATGTAGCGGTCGCGCGCCACGCCCTGCATGGCGCGGCCAAAGTAAGGGTTGCTGCCGTACTGATCGGCCAGATCAAAGAAGGTGATGCCGCTGTCATGCGCGTGACGCATCAGCCGCGTGAATGTCTCTTGTCCCAGCCGTGTTTGATTCGACTGGTGATTGATGCCGACCGTGCCGGTGCCGATGCCGACGACTGAAATCTTCAGCCCGGTCTTGCCGAGACTCACCTTGTCGGTCGGATTCTTGATGGCCGGGTCCATGACGAAGGCAGCGGCCTCGACGGGAGCGTCAGTGTGCAGCCCGCGACCGGCCAGCACGCCTGCGCCGAGCGCGCCCGTCGCGGTCAGCGCGATGAAGTTGCGGCGGCTCAGTTTATCCATGTGCCCTCCTGTGGCAGCGATTCTTGCCATCAGCATAGCAGACACGGCGAGGGAAGAAAACGACGCGGGGACACGGGGGCGGCGACACGGTGAAAGAAGGAACGGCAATCCGTCTCCGTGTCCTTCCCTCGCCGCGTCGCCGCGTCGCCGCGTCTCGCTTTACTTCTTCTTGAAGCGCACCCAGAAGGGCACGCGCAGCGTCGGCCCTCGCGAATCGGCCACACTGATGAAGCCTGTATAGTCGCGCTTCTCGGCGCGCTTGGCGGCGTCAATGGCCAGCGTCACCGATGTGCTTTGTCCCGGCGCAAGCGTTACAGTGAGCGGCGTCGCGAGCGCCATACTGACGCCATCGCCGGGATCGAGTTGCCGGATGCTGAGCGTGAAGGTGCGCGACTGGTCGCTGGTGTTCGTCATCTGGAAGTCGAGGCTCGTCGACACCGGCTTCTTCAGTTTTAGAATGCCGAAGCTCAGGCTCGCCGGCGCAAACGTCGCCGCGACGTTTGCCGCCTGTGCCAGGTCAACGCGCCCCGCGCCCATCGCCAACACTCCGGCGTTCGTCGTTTTGCTTGCCGTCGTGAACACGCTGGTCGTCGCCGAGCTGATCAACGCCGATTTCACCTGTGCCGGCGTCCACGACGGATGCTGTTGAATGACCAGCGCGGCGGCTCCAGAAATGTGCGGTGTCGCCTGGCTGGTGCCGCTCTCGGAGCCGAACCCCGACGGGTTGGTCGATGTGAGCGCCGCCGAGTAAATGCTTTCACCCGGCGCGGCGATGTCCGGTTTCAGGGTTTGTAGTAGCGACGGCCCGCGCGAGCTGAAGTCCGAAACGACGTCGGCGGCGATCAACGGCGTCAGGTTGAGGCTGGCATCCACATGGGCGCGGGCGAAATCGCGCAGCGCCAGCCCGGCGGTACGCGACACAAACACAGAAGGGATGCTGGTGCCGCCGACTGCCATGTGAATCAAATTATCGCCGCCGTCCGTGCCTTCGCTGAGGTCTTTGTTGTAAATGATGGCGGCGACGGCGCCCGCCGCGCTGGCATTGTTCACCTTGTCAGTGAACGCGCAGACGCCACGCTCGATCAACGCGACCTTGCCCGCGAGCAACCCCGCCGTCAAAGCCGAGCAGCCGCGATTATCGCCGACCTCGACAAAAGGCAGCGCGGTCAGCATCGTGTTGAATCGCGTCGTTGATCCATCACCGACGACGCTTGCGATATTGATCAGGCGGGACGCGACCGGCGACGGCCCGGCTACGGTTGCCATCGCCGTGATCGCATGAGCGTTGGTTGTCGAGGCGACCGTGATTGCCGATGGCGCAATGGCCGGCGAGGCGATGGTCATCTCGTCGTCAACGCCGCCTTCGCCCGAATTGCCGGCGGCCACGGCAACCACCATGCCGCTGGTGACCGCCGATTCGACGGCGCGCGCCAGAAAATCGAGCTGCGCCGTGGCGTCAGCCCCTAAGCTCATGTTGGCCACGTCGAAGCCGTCACGCACAGCCTCATCGAGCGCCGCAGCGATCAGGTCGGTCGAGCCGCTGCCGCTCTTGCCAAGCACCCGATAGTTGCCCAGGTAAGCGTGCGGCGCGACCCCGCAGAGCAGGCCGACCGGCGACAGCGTGTTCAGATTACCAGCGGCGATGCCGGCGACGTTCGAGCCATGCCCGTTCTCGTCCAGCGCCGAGGGGTCGTTGCCGGAACCGCTGACGAATGACTTGGCGACGATCACTTTGTTGTTCGTTAGTCCCTGGCTGCCATTGTTGAAGCGCGGGAAGCCTTCAGGGGCGCTATAGCCCGTGTCATTGAATAGCGGATTCGTTACATCGATGCCGGTATCGAGAATGGCGATCTTGATGCCGTTGCCGGCATTGCCTGAGCCGCCGAGCCGTTCCCACATCGCCGGCGCGTTCGTCAGCGGCACGCTGGTGTCAAGCAGCGTGTGACATTCGCGCACCAGCTCGACGCGCTTGACGCCGGGAAGCGATGCGAGCATAGCGATCTCGGTGCCGCGTGCTTCGATGGAAACGGCGTTTGCCACTGCTCGCAACTCGGCGCGCACACGCACCGTTGGCGCAATCAAACGGGCGCGCGCTTTGAAGTTCTCCTGCTCGCCGCGCATCTCGCCGTCGAGCGCGGCGGCTTCGGGCGAGTCGAAATCAACGCGCCGCCGGCGCTGCATCATAGAAATCTGTTGACGCTGGCGCTTGATGAGCGGCAGCCCATCAAGCTCGATAATGGCTTGCACCATGCCTAGAGATTTCAGCGCCTGTTGAATCGGCGACTCGTCTGTGCGCGGCGCCAATTGCGCCGGGCGGCCCTGTGCCGGGCCAATCAGCGCCTCGACCACGAGCATCGCGGCGATGCCTGCTCTGAGCCAGGAAGATCGTTTTGTCATATTACCACCACCATCGGCAGCGACACGGACGCTGCCTGCTAACCTGCAATGAATCTTCGGAAGATGATTGATTGCGAACTGATTGAGACCACGCCAGCGCCGCGCCGCTGCCGGGCGGCGCTGACAATAAAAGCAAATTCCCACTGATTTAGAGAGCCGCGCTGCGCTTAAAGCCGGATGATTTTGCTCTCAGCCTCCGGCATATTCAATTTCCGCGTCGCGTTGCGCGAATCGATGACCAGCGGCGCCAGCCGCACCACTCGCCCGTAATCTATCGCCGTGTGATCCGTCACAATCACCGCGCAGTCACAGCCCCGCAGCGCCGCCTCGCTCAACTCGACGCTTTCAAGCTTCCCCTTGCCGTCAAGCTTCAGCTCGCCAATGTGCGGATCGTGATAGCTCACCTCCGCCCCTTTGTGCAGCAACTGATCGACGATCCCCAGCGCCGGCGATTCCCGCACGTCGTTGATGTCGCGCTTGTAGGCCACTCCCAGCACCAGCACTTTCGACCCCTTCAGCGCCTTGCGCTGCTCGTTCAAGCCGTCCTGCACCAATTTCACGACGTGCTGCGGCATGTGCGAGTTGACCTCTTCGGCCAGACTGATGAAGCGCGCTTCAAACCCATGCAGCCGCGCCTTCCACGACAGGTAGTGCGGGTCCAGCGGGATGCAGTGGCCGCCGATGCCGGGGCCGGGGTAGAACGCCATGAAGCCGAACGGCTTGGTCGCCGCCGCCTGAATCACTTCCCACGAATCGATGTTGAGGTGATAGCAGAGCTGGGCGATCTCGTTGACCAGGCCGATGTTCACCGAGCGGAAGGTGTTCTCCAAGAGCTTGGCGGCCTCGGCGACGCGCGCGCTGGTCACCGGG
>JBJMGU010000165.1:0-66004 GCA_045807765.1 Blastocatellia bacterium | reverse complement strand
CCGCGCCGGTCTGAAGAATCCCAACCGTCCGGTCGGCTCGTTCCTCTTCTTAGGCCCTACGGGCGTCGGTAAGACCGAAGTCGCGCGGTCGCTTGCCGAATTCCTCTTCGGCTCTGAGCGCGCGCTGATCCGCTTCGATATGTCCGAGTATATGGAGAAGCACGCGGTCTCGAAGCTGATCGGCAGCCCGCCCGGTTACGTCGGCCACGAGGAAGGCGGCCAGTTGACCGAGAAGATCAAGCGCAGTCCTTATTCGGTGCTGCTGCTCGACGAGATCGAGAAGGCGCACCCCGACCTGTTCAACATTCTCTTGCAGGTGTTGGAAGATGGCGTGCTCACGGATTCGCTCGGCAATCACATCGATTTCAAGAACGTGATTCTGATCATGACCTCGAATATCGGCGCGCGGTTCATCCAGAAGCGTGGCCACCTCGGCTTCCAATCTTCGACGCGACAGCAACAAGCGAACGTCGAGGAAGGCGTGATGCAGGCGGTAAAGCAGACGTTCAACCCGGAATTCATTAATCGCCTCGACGAGATCATCGTCTTCGAGCCGCTTACGGACGGCGACCTGTTCGAAATTGTCGGCCTGCTCGTCGCGCAGCTCAACCGCACCTTGATCCGTCGTAAGCTGCAAGTGCAGATGACGCCCGAGGCCCGCCAGTGGCTGGTCGAGCGCACCTGCACGGATCGCTCCTATGGCGCGCGCCCGCTGCGTCGCGCTCTGCAAAAATATGTTGAAGACCCGCTATCGGACGCACTGATCAGCGGACGGTTCAGCGAAGCTTCGGTGATCGAAGTCTATCTCGAAGACAACGCGCTGCAATACCGCCCGATGGCGCTCGAAGAGATGGGTGACGCCTTGCTTGTGCAATAATCGGCCCTTGTCCCTTTGTGTTTTTTTGAAACAGATGGCCCGGACTTAAACCTCAGGCAGTTCATTGGCTTACCCTCCACATTTTTGTTACAATAACTGGTCAATTTCGCATTCTATAGATTGAGCAAGAAACCATTAGAGTTTAACCGAGTGTCCGGCTTGCGGGCGCAGGGGCTTGAAACCGCAATCAGCTCCCGGCGCCGGCTGCCATCCGTTGCGCTCGCGGAAGGTAGTTTTTGAGCCGCGCTCGCGCTCGAACCCGCGCGCCGAAGGCCGCGGATTGAGACAGATTTAGGAATGATAGGGAGTGTGCAATTCTTTATGACTAAGCGTGTTCTTTGCCTGCTCGCAGTACTGGTAGCAGCAGTCGGTGTCTGGCCCGGCAGGGGCTACCTGGCGATGCTCGAATCCCCGGCGACCGTCAGTCGCTCGCAAAACGTGTCGGTCGAACAAGTCATCATCCGTGGCAACCGCCGGATTCCCGAATCCACCATCAAAATCTGGATCGGCACACGCGAAGGCGACCCCTACAACCCGGCGCAACTCGACCGCGACGTGCGCGCCCTTTACGCCCAGGGCCACTTCGAGGACGTTAAAGTCTACTCCGAAGAAGGCACCCGCGGCGGCAAGGTCATCACCTTCGAAGTGCGCGAGCGCCCGCTGCTGCTCGACATCAAGTACGAAGGCTTGAAGTCCGTGCAGCAGTCGGCCATCCTTGAAGAGTTCCGCAAGCGTTCCGTCGGCTTGTCGAAAGAATCGCAGTACGACCCCGTCAAGGTGCGCCGCGCCGCCGCCGTCGTCAAAGAGCTGCTCGCCAACGAGGGCCGCCCCGAAGCCAAGGTCGAGCCGATCACCGAAGCGATCTCGGCGACCGCCGTCGCCCTGACCTTCAAGGTCGAAGAAGGGCCACGCTATCGCATCGCCGATATCGAGTTCGAAGGCAACCAGATATTCTCTGACGGCTACCTGCGCTCGCACATGAAGCTGGTCAAGGAGATGGGGCTGTTCACGACCTTCTCGTCAAAAGACATCTATCATAAAGAGAAGCTCGAAGCCGATCTTGACCGCCTGCGGGTGCTGGTCTACGCCGATGCCGGTTACTTGAAAGCGCGCTTCGGCGAGCCGCGTGTCGAAGAGGTCGGCAAGGTCGGCTCCTGGGTGCCGCTCATCGGCCACAAGGGTCAGGGCTTGAAGATCGTCATCCCTACAGAAGAAGGCCGCCAGTACCGCGCCGGCGCCATCAAGGTTGAAGACAACACCGAATTCACCGCCGACGAGATCAAGTCGGTCATCGGATTGAAGTCCGGCGATGTCGTCAAAGGCTACTCGGTCGTCAACAAAGGCATCGATAACCTGAAGAAGCTCTACGGCACGCGCGGCTACATCCAGTTCAATGCGAACTTCCTTCCCGATTTCCATGATGACCCGAACGATCTGGTCAAAGGGACAGCCGACATCACCTTCACGATGGACGAGGGCAAGCAGTACGCCCTGCACCGTCTGGAGTTCATCGGCAACACCTTCACCCGCGACAATGTTCTGCGCCGCGAAGTGCTGCTCAACGAAGGCGAGCGCTACAACAAGCAGCTCTGGGACTTGAGCATTCTGCGCTTGAACCAGCTCGGCTATTTCAATCAGATCAAGGACGAGGACGCGACCGTCAACACCAATGAGAAAGAAGGACAGGTTGATCTGACGCTGAAGGTCGAAGAGAAAGGCCGCCAGCAGATCAGCTTCACGGGCGGCGTGTCGGGCATCGGCGGCTCCTACCTCGGCATTGATTACTCGACCAATAACTTGCTCGGCTATGGCGAATCGCTGGCGCTTGCCCTCTCCGGCGGCAACTATCAAAAAGTCGCCTCCTTCTCGTTTACCGAGCCTTACCTGAAGGGCCGCCCGATCAGCCTCGGCTTCAGCATCTTCTATCAGAATTATCAGTTCATCGGCCAGGGCTTTGGCGCCATCACGTCGGGCAACATCTTTGGCGGCTTCCAGGGCGAATCGCTGTTCACGCAGCGCACCAAGGGGGCGTCGGTGAGCGCCTCGGCGCCGCTCAGTTATTTCGCCAAGCGCTTCCGCATGGGCCGCTTCGTGCGCCTCGGACTGTCCTACTCGTTCCGCACGACAGACATTCTCGACCCGGCGGTCAACCGCGACGCCGACCCGGCCAACGACATTCTGGTCACCTTCCACCAGACCGGCGTGACGCAGTCAACGCTGACGCCGACGGTTTCGTTCAACACGTTGAACTCGTCGCTCGACCCGACAAGCGGGCAGGCGCTGACGCTCGGCCTCTCGTATTCGGGCGGTGTGCTCGGCGGCAAGGTCAACACCATCGAGCCGACGGTGGAATATAAGCGCTTCTTCCCATTCTTTGCCGGCAAGGAAGCACGCGCCCGCGTCGAATCAGGGAGGCAGGCGCGCACCTTCGGGTTCCGCGTGCTGTTTGCTAACATCCGCTCGTTCGGCACGCCCTTTGTGTCGAACTCGTTTTCGTTCGTCGGCGGCACGCCTTTGTACGCACGATTCTTCCTCGGCGGCGACGATTCGATCCGCGGCTACAACATTCGCGGCATCTCGCCGACCGCGCCCATTCAAACGGCGATCACGACGCGTAACCTCTTTGCCGAAGACCTCTCAGGCAATCGCCTGCGGGTGCGCCCGGCGAGTCAGGCTACCGGCAGGAGCATCGCTCCGGGCGTCATCAGCAAGTTCCAGTTGACCGAACAGCCGCTCGGCGTTCAGCAATTCCCGGCGTTTTTGGGCGGCGACACCGAGTTGCTGCTCAACTTCGAGTACCGCATTCCAATCATCGGGCCGTTGCAGTTCGTGCCCTTCGTGGACGTCGGCTCGGCCTTCAACCTGAGCAAGCTCGACAATCAGGCCCAGCGCAGCGAGTTCATTCCAAACATCGGCCTCGGAACGGTCATTCTGAATCCGCAAGGACTGGAGGCAACGTCCAGAGAGCTGCGTAAGGCGACGACGCCGGAAACGCCGTTGGGCGGGCTGCCGCCGGGCTTCCAGTTCGCCACCATTCGCGGCGAGCAGATGCAGTCGCAGGTCGGGCTATTCTCGCAAGCCCAGAGCGGCATCCTCGATAACTATCGCGCCAGCCTCGGCGGCGAGTTCCGCATTCAGGTGCCGGTGATCAACGTGCCGTTTCGTTTGATCTTCGCTTATAACCCGAACGCGCGCGTCGATAATCCGTTCATCATCGAGAAGAAGAAGACCATCCGCTTCTCGGTCGGCAGAACTTTCTAGGGAGGAGTTACCAGTTGCCGGTTATCAGTGGCCGGTGAAGAACGGCTCGTCAGCCGGCCACCGCCAGGAAGTTCCACTGGCAACTAGCAACTGGTAACTGGCAACTGTTATAATGGCTTTTTCTCAGGGGGTGACTGACGTTCGCCGTTGGTCCGAACAATTCCAAAAAACGACAGGAGCAGTTATGTTCAAGATTCGATTTGCTGCTTTCGCAGCACTGGTTCTGGCCGCAGTGGCGTCAGTCGCTTCGGCGCAACAGGCCACGCAAGCCGGCCTGGGCGCAGCCGTTCCCGACGGCAAGATCGCCGTCATCAACACGCAGCTATTTCCCGACAGCATCGCCGAACTGAAACAGAAATACGATCAGGTCGGCACGCAATTCAAAGATCGCTCGCAACGCTTGCAAGAGGCGCAGACCCGCTTGCAGACGATGGAGAACGATCTGCGCACCAAGCAGGGCGTGCTGAAGCCGGATGATTACGCGAAATTACAACAAGACTATGAGGATTTGAAGAAGCGCACGCAGCGCGAATACGAAGACGCCAAGGCCGATTTTGATCGCCAGGTCGAAACCGCCACCAAGCCTGTGCGCGACAAGCTCTATCAATTCCTACAGACCTATGCTACACAGCGCGGCATCGTGATGATCATCAATCTGGCCGGCGCGGCGCAGAGCGGAACGCTCGCTTACTGGAACCCCGGCGCCGATGTCACCGACGATTTCATTGCCGAATACAACAAGGCGAATCCGGTTGCCGGCGCGCCGGCTGCCCCGCCCAGGCCGCAGCCTGCCACCCCGACCCGCAAGCCTTAAGGAGCGATGAAAGGAGCCATGAGCATGAAGTATTTGAAAGTTACATTCGCCGCCATCGCGTTGCTCTCGCTGACCTCGCTCGCATCGGCACAGCAGCCCGCCGCGACGGCGCCGCCGGCTCTGCCGAAGGGCAAAGTCGCGGTCATCAACACGGCACAGTTCCAGGAGCAGGTGCAGGAGTTCAAGGCCAAGATGGACGAGCTGAATCGCCAGTTCGAGCCGCGCGTCAAAGACGTGCGCGGTCTGGCCGACCGCATTACGGCGCAAGAAAACACCATCAAGACGCAGAATCAGAACGGCGCGCTTTCGGCAGCCCGCGTCGCCGAGATGACCGAGCAGCTTGAGACCATGAAGAAAGAGTATCAGCGCAAAGCCGAAGACCTGGAAGCCGATGCGGGCCGCGCCAAAGACCGCGCCTTCCAGCCGCTCAGCGAAAAGCTGGTCAAGTTCGCCCAAGAGTACACCGCCAAGCGCGGCATCGTTCACCTGATCGATCTGAGCAACTCGCTGCAATCAGGCTTGCTCATATGGTACGACCCGCGTACCGACGTCACGCAAGATTTCATCACCGAATACAACAAGATGCACCCGGCGACCGGCGCGCCCGTCACGCCCAAGCCCTGATCGAAGGCGTTAAAGTGAATGAGACGCGGCGAAGGGGAGACGCGGGGAAAGACATCCCGCTACTTCCTTTCGCCGCGTCTCTGTGTCTCCGAGTCGCCCGCCGCCTTTACTGAATGGTGCTGATGCCGTGATCCTCTTCGTCTTTGACGCGTAGCAGGTCGAGGATCAAAGCGGTGTTGTTGGTCGCCTGAATCGTACGGTCGTAGGTGCGCGTGTTCTTCTCGAATTCGAAGTTGCCGTCTGCCGCGCCCGAAAGCACCGTCAGCGCTTTGCGGCCTGCTTCGGTGCCCGACTTCGCGCCAATAATCAAGCCTTCCAGCAAATAAATCTCGCCGCTGGCGGCTGACGAGATCACTTGCAGCACGCCGGTGACGCGGCTGTTTTCGAGAATCTGAATGATATCGAACAGGCTGATGTCGGCGAGGCTGCCGGAGAGGATGCGCTGGCTCTGGCCGCGCGACGGCATCGCCTGAGCCGGTGTCGCCTGGGTGTGGCGCACGTCGCGCAGTTGGCCGGTCACCGAAACGCGCGGGTCAAGCCGCTTGGCTTCGAGCAGGCGTTCGTTAGCGCGCTCCAGATCGCCTGCGGAGATGTGCAGGCTGGCGAGCGCCAGGCAATGCTGTGCGGCCTGATCGCGCTTGCCGGCTTCGATCAAAATCTCGCGCAGCTTTTCGCGCAGCCCGATGTGTCGCGGGGCGCTGTCAATCGCTCGCTCCAGGGTTTCGATGGCGCGATTGACCATGCGGTACTTGACCAGCAACTCGGCGTCAATGACAGCGCTCTCAGGATCAAACTCGTTGGGGTTAGTCCTCGACATACTTCCTTCCCTGCACAGTAAGTCAGCCCGAATACATATTGTTGGTTCCGCCGCCGCTTGTCAATTCTTCGTTTCCGGCGAGTGAGGCGAATGCTGTCCCGACGCTATAACCCGCCGACGATGCTGATGCGCAAGGCGTCGGCGCGCTTGATGAGCTGATCTTTATCGAACAGCAAAGTCTTTTGCGGGGTGACGTGCAGCGCGGTGGCGCCGGCGCGCTGCATCGCCTCAATGGTTGGCGGGCCGACGACCGGCACATCAAAGCGCATGTCCTGATCGGGCTTGGCGACTTTGATGACGACGAAGGGGCGACCCTGAGTAATCTGGCCGGCGCGCTCGATGACGGCGTCAGTGCCTTCCATCGCTTCGATGGCCGCAACGGCGCCATCCTTGACGGCAATGGTCTGCCCGAGGTCTAGGCGGGCGATCTCGCGGGCAATCTTCAAGCCGAATTCGATGTCGGCGCGCTCCGTTTTGCTCGGCGCGCGGCGCGTCATCACGCCGGCCTCTGCGAGCACGTCTTCGAGAAACGTCGTCGAGTCAACCAGGGTGATGCCTTCGCGCGCCAGCTCGTCGGCGACTGCGCCGATCAAGCTGTCGGTATTTTTGCCGGGCAGCCGCGCCAGCATCCGCACCATACGCAGGTCAGGCAGGGCGTTGAGGCGAAAGATTTGATGGTGTTTGACCTGTCCAGCCATGAGCGCATGGGTAACTGATTCACTTTTGAAAAAGCGAATCAGTTTGCCAAGCTGGCCGACGCCGACCCATTCGACGCGCGCCGCCTGCTCAGCAATTTCCGGCTCGGTCTCTTCTTTGATGGCGGCAACAACCATCTCAACACCGCGACGCCGCGCGCCGTCCAGCACGAGGAAGGGGAAGCGTCCATTGCCGGCTATCAATCCGTATTTCATAAGAGGAAGGGAGTCAGGAGTCAGAAGTCAGAATAAAAGCAGAAGCGCGACAAGCGTACTTGCAACAAGCGTACTCGCTGCCGCTGACCTCCTTTTCCATTCTGTCTTCTGACTCCTGACTCCTGACTTCTTGCCTTTCAATAATCCACCCAGGTGCCTGCTTGCTGGGCTTTCGCCTTTTGATAAAGGTACTCGGCTGAAGCGAGGTCTTCGACGGCCAGGCCGAGCGATTTGAACAACGTGATCTCTTCGGCTGATGTGCGGCCCGATTTACCTGCGAGCAAAAGCTCGCCAATCTCGGCGCGAATGTGATCCGTGCCAATAGCGCCTTCGCGCAATGCAATCAGGTAATCGCCGCTTTCATTGAGTGTTGACTCGCGCCGGTCTACGAACAGACTAGCGGCGGCCATCGTGGCGCTGTCGACTTCGCGGGCTGCCGCGATGCTCGCGCCGACGACGTTCAGGTGTGCGCCCGGCGCGATCCATTCGCGCTTGATGACCGGCTCGCGTGACGAAGTCGCCGTGACGATCAGATCAGCGCCGCGCACCGCCGCTTCAACCGAACCAACCGCCTCAATCGGGAAGGCATAACGCGGCGTGACCGATTCGACAAAGCGCCGGGCATGTTCGATGCGGCGGCTCGCCACCCGCACACGTCGGATGGGCCGCGCGCCGGCCATCGCTTCGAGATGAGTGTGTGCCTGCACGCCTGAGCCGATGATGGCCAGGTCGCCGGCGTCTTCGCGCGCCAGCAGCTCTGTAGCGACGCCCGAGACGGCGGCGGTGCGAATCGCCGTCACCGCCGAGGCATTCATCAGCGCCAGCAACTCGCCGGTTTCGCCGCTCAGCAGCAACACGCTGCCCTGATGCGCATCCAGTCCGCGCGCCGGATTATCAGGAAAGACGCCGATTACTTTCACGCCATAAACGGCGCGCTCGCCCGCTTTGTGTGCCGGCATCAAACCCAGCAATCCCTTTGCGCCCGGCGGCGAGATGACCATGCGCAACGGCTGCGCCATCTCACCAGCCGCCAGCGACCGCAGCGCATCACGCATCAGCCCCGTGCATTCGGCCATCGGCAACAGGCGCTCAACTTCCATCTGGCTCAATATCAAGACGCTCACTTGGTGACTCCGCGCTCCGACGATTCGATGAACTGGGTCAGGTAATCGATCTCCGCGTAACCGCTCAGCTCGGCCTTGATGCGCTCTACGGCCTGCGTCGTGTTGAGCTTTGCCGCAAGCAGGAGATGAAAGGCATGGTCTATGCGGCGGATGACTTCGGATGAGAAGCCCTGGCGCTTGAGACCGATGGTGTTCGGGCCGTAGCAGCGCGCGTGATTGCCTGCGCTGCGCGCAAACGGCAGCGCGTCTTTGACGACCACCGCCGACGCGCCGATGAAGGCGTGCTTGCCGACGCGACAGAACTGATGCACGCCAGAGAACGCGCCGAGAGTCGCGTGGTCTTCGACGACGACGTGGCCGGCAAGCGCAGCCGAGTTTGAGAAGATCACGTGGTCGCCGATGTGGCAATCGTGGGCGACGTGCGCTTGCGCCATAAAGAGATTGTCCGAGCCAATCGTCGTCAGGTTGCCGCCGCCTTCGGTGCCGCGATGGATCGTAGTGAATTCGCGGAAGACGTTGCGCTCACCGACAACCAGGCGGCTCGGCTCGCCTTTATACTTCAAATCGTGCGGTGCCTGACCCGCCGACACGAAGGGAAAGAAGTGGGTGCCGCTGCCGAATTCCGAAGGGCCTTCGATGACACAATGACTGCCGACGCGGACGCCATCGTGGAGGATGACGCCATCACCGATGATCGAGTAAGGGCCGACGGACACATCTTTGCCGATCTCGGCTTGCGGGCTGATGATAGCCGTCGGGTGGATGCTCGCGGACTCATTCATCTCGATCATTGCTCGACGGGCTTGAAAGCGGCGTGATTGATCTCGCTGCCGCGCTCGACCAGGCTGCGGTCAACCAGCGACGAAGCAATCTCGGCCTCGGCCACCAGTTGCGAATCAACGTAGGCTTCGCCGCGCAGCCGGATGTAGCGCGGACGCAGCCGCAGCACCGTCAGTTCCATTCGCAGTTGGTCGCCGGGGACGACGGGGCGGCGGAACTTGGCGTTATCAATGCCGGTGAAGAAGACGAGCTTGGTCTCGCGGTCGGGCATCGAAGCCAGCATCAGCACGCCCGCGGTTTGCGCCATCGCTTCGACGATCAAGACGCCGGGCATGATGGGCGCGCCGGGGAAATGGCCTTGAAAGAACGGCTCGTTGAGCGTGACGTTTTTGATGCCGACGACGCGCTTGTGCGGCTCGTATTCGACGATGCGATCAACGAGCAGGAAGGGATAGCGGTGCGGTAGGATCGCCTGAATCTGTGTGATGTCGAGTACAGTTTCCATAGCCTCCTTCGATCATTCGGCGCTTTGATCACGGCCGGCCTCTATATCAAAGCCAGCATCACGGATGATGGCTTCCAGTTGCCTCACGCGGTCGGCCAGCTCGGGCAGCCTTGAGTATAGCGCATGGCGGCGGCGCCACGCATTGTACTCCTGAGCCGGCACCATGCCGCCCATCAATGCGCCGGCGCGCACGCTCTTGGTGACGACGGCGCGCGCTGTGATCGTCGCGCCTTCGCCAATCGTGACATGCTCGACCGTGCCGACTTGTCCGGCAATCACGCAGCCGCGCCCGATCTTCGTGCCGCCCGAAAAGCCAGCCTGCGCCGCGACCACTGTGTCTTCGCCAAGCTCGCAGTTGTGGCCGACTTGAATCAGGTTGTCGAGCTTGACGCCGCGCCGTAGCACGGTGTCGTCAAAACCGCCGCGATCAATCGTGCAGTTGGCGCCGATCTCACAATCGTCTTCGATGCGGACGCGACCAAGCTGTAAGAGCTTCACCTGCCGACCCTCTTCATCCGGCACGAAGCCGAAGCCTTCGGCGCCAATCACCGCGCCGGCATGAATACGAACGCGGTTGCCGATCTCTGTGCGCTCATAGATGGCGACGTTCGCATAGATCATGGCGTCGTCGCCAATCTGACATTCATCGCCAATGACGACGCCGGGGTGCAGCGTCACGCGGTCGCCGATGCGACAATGCTTGCCGATGGTGACGCGCGCATGAATCGAGAGGTCTTCGCCGAGCGCCGTCCCTTCACCGACGATAAGATCGCCGCTAACGCCGAGCGGCTGATAGGCAGCGGCGTGCAGCGCCTGGATGGCACGGGCGAACGCGAGTTTGGGGCTGCGCACGACGAGCAGGTTGGGGGTCGCGCCGGGAACGGCTTCCGCGACAATGATGGCCGTGGCGCGGCACTCGTTGACGCGGGCGCGATAGGCGGCATCGGCAGCAAAGGTAACGTCGCCGGGTTCGGCCTGCTCGAAGGATTGCGCGCGGCGGACGACCGCCTGCGGGTCACCGATGAGGTCGGCCTTGATGATCTGCGCCAGTTGCGCAAGCGTCTGCATGGCTTATCACTCGGTTGAAGATTGCGCCCTTTAGGCGCGGCAGCAAGCCTGAAAGTTTCCCAGAAACCCGCCATGCGCGCAAGGAAAGGGACTGGGGGCTGGGGGCTAGGGACTAGCAAGAACAAGCGCTCACTCGCTGTCCCGGCTGTTAATCTCTAGCCCCTGGTCCCTGGCCCCAACTCCTTTTTTGGCCGCCTTGACTGTGCAAAAATGGCTGTGTTAGCTTGCGAGTTTTCGGCGTGGCAGTTAATCTCGATAATTGGGAACCACAATGCTCAAGCGCACACCGCTACACGATTCACACGTCTTGCTTGGCGCGCGCATGGTCGAATTTGCCGGCTGGGACATGCCGGTGCAGTACAGCGGGCCGATCCCTGAGCATCTGGCCGTGCGCCAGGCAGCGGGCCTCTTCGACGTTTCGCATATGGGCGAAATCGAAGTGCGCGGCGAACAGGCGCTCGCCTTCGTCCAGCAGATCACGACCAACGACGTCGCCAAGCTCCAGGATAACCAGGTACAGTATTCGACGATGATAAACGAGCAGGGCGGCGTTATTGACGACCTGCTGGTCTACCGCATCAACGAGCATTACTACCTGCTCGTCGTCAACGCCGGCGGCACCGACACTGATTTCGCATGGATCATTCAACATGCAGCCGGCTTTGACGTTGAAGTGATGAATACCAGCGCCGCCTTCGCGCTGCTCGCCCTGCAAGGCCCGCGCTCCGAGTTCATCCTGCAAAGAATCTGCGACCGCATGCTCGACCGCATTCCATATTACTGGTCACAGCAGCTTGCGGTTGACGGCATCAGTTGTCGGGTTTCGCGCACCGGCTATACCGGCGAAGACGGTTTCGAGATTCTCTGCCCGGCGGCGGACGCTCGGCACATCTGGAACCGGCTGCTGGTCACTGGCAATGAAGACGGCTTGATCCCCTGCGGTCTGGCGGCGCGCAACACGCTGCGCCTGGAAGCCGCCTTCCGCCTTTACGGCAATGACATGGATCAGACGACGACACCGCTTGAAGCCGGGCTCGGCTGGGTCGTCAAGCTCAACAAAGGCGACTTCATCGGGCGCGAGGTGTTGCAAAGGCAGAAAGCCGAGGGCCTGCAACGCAAGCTAGTCGGCTTTGAAATGCTTGACCGGGCTCCGGCGCGCGACGGCTATCCGGCGGTCATCAGCGGCCAGCAAGTCGGCACTGTTGCCTCGGGCAGCCACGCGCCGTTTCTGAAAAAGAACATCGGCATGCTCTATCTTCCCATTGAGCACGCGGGCATCGGCACCGAGTTTTCCGTCGTGATTCGCGGGCGCGAAGTCCCGGCCCGCGTCGTTGAAACTCCCTTCTACAAACGGGAAAGACGATTTGATTGAGTTATCAGTTATCAGTTGTCAGTTGTTCTTTGCTCTTTTCTGGCAACTGGCAACTGATAACTGATTACCGGTTTCGGAGATAAAGATGGCAAACACCCCTGAAGACCTAAGCTACACGAAAGACCATGAATGGGTTCGCGCCGCCGCCGAGCGGGCAACCGTTGGCATCACCGACCACGCGCAGCAACAACTCGGCGATGTGGTCTATGTTGAGCTGCCGCGTGTGGACGACAAGTTCGAGGCCGGCGAGCCCTTCGGCTCGGTCGAAAGCGTCAAGGCCGTGAGCGAAATTTATATGCCCGTAAGCGGCGTCGTCGTCGAAGTCAATAGCGCGCTCAACGACGCGCCCGAAAAGGTGAACAGCGATCCGTACGGCGACGGCTGGATGATCGCCATCAAGCCCGACAACCCATCGCAGCTCGATGGCCTGTTGACCGCCGCCGAGTACGAAGATTACATCAAGGAAGAAACTTCGGAGTAAGCACGAATGCGGTATATCCCGAACTCGCCCGACGAGCGGCGCGCCATGCTCGAACAGATCGGGTGTGAGCGCATCGAAGAACTCTTTGAGCAAATCCCCGAAAACCTGCGACTGAACGAAGCGCTTGGCATCGGCCCGGCAATGAGCGAGCCGGACCTGATTGCCTACTTCCGCGAGCTGGCGGCGCGTAACGCCAGCTCGTATCAATCCTTCCTGGGCGCGGGCGCCTATTCGCACTTCATCCCGGTCATCGTTGACCCGCTGATCTCGCGCGCCGAGTTCTTCACCGCATACACGCCTTACCAGCCAGAGCTGAGCCAGGGGACGCTGCAATACATCTTCGAGTTTCAAACCATGGTCTGCCAGTTGACTGGCATGGATGTGGCGAACGCTTCGCTCTACGACGGCTCGACAGGTGTGGCCGAAGCCGTGATGATGGCCAACCGCGTCACCCGCCGCAATCGCTTCATCATTGCCGACAGCCTGCATCCGCAGTACCGTGAAGTCACCGAAAGCTATACGCGACAGCTCGGCTTCCAGCTCGACTTCGCGCCGCACACCGAAGCCGGCACGCTCGACTTGAACGCTCTGCGGATTGACAAAGAGACCGCGGCGGTCGTCGTGCAATCGCCGAACTTCTTTGGCTGTGTTGAAGACCTGCAAGCCATCGCCGACGCGGCGCATCAGGCGGGGGCGCTGTTCATCGTCGCCTTCAGCGAAGCGATGAGCCTGGGCGCGTTGAAACCGCCCGGCGCGTGCGGCGCTGACATTGTAGTGGGCGAGGCGCAATCGTTCGGCATCCCGCTCAGTTTCGGCGGCCCTTACTGCGGATTGTTCGCGACGAATGAAAAGTTCGTGCGCCAGATGCCCGGTCGCCTGGCCGGTGAAGCCTATGACCACGATGGGCGGCGCGGCTATGTGCTGACGCTGTCGACGCGCGAGCAGCACATCCGCCGCGAGAAAGCGACTTCGAACATCTGCACCAATCAAGGGCTGTTCGCGCTGATGGCGACCGTCTATATGGCGACGCTGGGGCGGCGCGGCGTGCAGGAAGTCGCGCATCAGAATTTGCAGAAGGCGCACTATGCGGCCCAGGAGATCGCCAAGCTCGACGGCTACGGCTTACGCTTCAGCGCGCCGTTCTTCAACGAGTTTGTCGTCACGACGCCGAAGCCTGCAAGCGCAGTGGTGCGTGCGCTGCTCGACCGCCAGATTATCGGCGGCGTGGCGCTCGACGAGTATTACCCGGAGATGAAAGACGCGCTGCTGGTGTGCGTCACCGAAACGGCGCGGCGTCCGGCCATTGATCAACTGGTGGCGGCGCTCGCTGAGGTTTAGTGAACCGATGGACAAGAGCAGAATTAAAAAAGCAGCCACGCACGTCGTTCAAAAAGAAGGTCTCCTTTTTGAAACCTCGCGGCCCGGTCGCATTGGCTATTCGATCCCGGCGCTCGACGTGCCGCAGGTGGAAGCAGGCGAGCTGATGGAGGCGCGCCTGCTGCGCGACGACGACCTCGAAGGCATGCCTGAGCTTTCTGAAGTAGACGTGATCCGTCATTTCACGCGGTTGTCAACGTGGAACTATTGCATAGACCACGGCCTCTATCCGCTCGGCTCCTGCACGATGAAATACAACCCGCGCATTAACGAAGCGGTGGCGCGCATCGAAGGCATCGCCCGGCTGCACCCTCTCATGCCTGCGCCGCTGGCGCAGGGCGCGCTTGAGATCATCGCGCGGCTCGAAGATTGTCTGGCGAAGATCACCGGCTTGCCCGCAGTGACGACGCAGCCGGCAGCAGGGGCGCAGGGCGAGATGACCGGCATTATGATGGTTCGCGCGGCGCTCACCGAACGCGGCAACCCGCGCAAGAAGGTCTTGATTCCCGACTCGGCGCATGGCACCAACCCGGCCTCGGCGGTCATCTGCGGCTACACGGTCGAAACCGTGCCGACGCTTGCCAACGGCGGCACCGACATCGAAGCCTTGCGCCGCATCATGAGCGAAGACGTCGCCGCCTTCATGCTCACCAACCCGAACACCCTCGGCAAGTTCGAGCGCAACATCGAAGAGATTTGCCGCATCCTCCACGACGGCGGCGGCTATGTCTACATGGACGGCGCCAACATGAATGCGCTGGTCGGAGTGGCCAGGCCCGCGGACTTCGGCATTGACGTGATGCACATCAACCTGCATAAAACCTTCTCGACGCCACACGGCGGCGGCGGGCCGGGCGCAGGGCCTGTGGCAGCAATCGCCGAGCTTGAGCCTTACCTTCCCTTTCCGCGTGTCAACCGCAGCGCGTCGGACGAGCTGACGCTCGACTTCGACCGCCCGAAATCGATTGGGCGAGTGCGAGCCTTCTTCGGCAACTATGGGGTGCTGGTGCGGGCCTTGAGCTACATGCTGACGCATGGCGACACAGGCTTGCGCGAAGCGACAGAAACCGCCGTACTCAATGCCAACTACATTGCCGAGCAGTTGAAAGAGGTCTACGACATCCCGTATCCGGGACGCGTCATGCACGAAGTGATCTTTTCGGACAAGCAGCAACAAAAGCATGGCGTGCGCAACATAGACATCGCCAAGCGCCTGATCGATTATGGCTTCTACCCGCCGACTATGTCATTCCCGCTGGTTGTGCCCGGCGCGCTGATGGTCGAGCCGACCGAGACCGAAAGCCGTCAGGAGCTCGATCTGTTCATCGAAGCCATGCGCGCCATCGATGAAGAGGCGGCGGAAAATCCTGACATCCTCAAACAGGCACCGCATTCGACGAAAGTCGGACGCCTGGATGAAGTCGCCGCGGCGCGCAAGCCTGTGCTGCGCTGGCGGCCCAAAGAGAGCGGTGACAGGGATCGCGCCAGAGGCACATCATCCTCGACCTAAATCGACAACGCCCAGCCGGCATATCGCGCTCACCGCTTGAGGCTTTCCACGGATTGCGGAGGGCGGAATCCATCTAGTAAACTCCTAAGCTTTGACTGAGTGGACAAATATTGATAAGGGAGGACTCTTTCTTTATTGGCAGCACGCTTTTGAAAGGACACACCATGAGCAGAGAAAGTACAGACGAGTTAAGAGAAAAATTGTTGGCCGATCCCGAAGTGCACTTGATGATCCGCATGCGGGCTTTCGAGATTTACCAGATGCGCGGTGGCGAGCCGGGCAATCCGGCCACGGACTGGTTCCGCGCCGAAACCGAAGTGCTGGCGTTTTTGATCGATGAAGAGAACCGCCGAGCCGCCGAAGAGGCGCAGCCGTCATCGCCGGAGACAGTCGCCGGTGTTGAGCTGGCGAGCGACGCCCAGGCGACCGCGGACCCCGAAACCAGCATCGGCGCGTGGTCGGCAACCGAACCGGCTGGCCTGGAGCTAGCCCCAGAGATCGGCGGCAGCGCGCCGATGGCAACGCCGAAGAAGACACGGACGGCGACGAAATCGCCCTCGACCCGCTCCAGTAAGACCGGCAACGACGCGACCACCAAGACGGCGCCGCGCCGCGTCGCCGCGAAGAAGACCGCAGACTCGGCGGAAAAACCGAAACGCACCCGCAAGAAGACCGACGACTCAACAACAGCGACCGGCGAGAAATAACGCGACCAGAAGCCAACCGGCAGCGCCTTAAGTGGCAGAAGGCAGATGATTGGTGGGTCAGGCGATTCGCTTACGCGCCTGACCTATCAATCATCTGCTTTTTACTATTTCAGGCGGGCTATGCCGGTCTTCGGCGGATTATTTATTAGGACCGTAATAGCTGTCGCGGGTGCGGGCGTCATAGCCGGCGCGCGTCAGAAAAACTTTGACGTGGCGCAAGCGCCCGTCGCGCTGCTCATTCTTCGAGACATAGGTGAGGATGTACTGATTCTTCAACTCATGCGCCACCTGTCCATACATCTCTTTCATCTCGTCGTCACGCAGCGGCGAGAAGATTCTGCCGCCGGTGCGCGTCGCCAGATCGGTCATCAGGCGCTCGGCGTTCTCGAACTCCGAGATGATGCGGTCGGCGGTTCGGCCTGTACCGAAGACGCGCCCCATTTTGCCGCCATACTGGCTGCGAATCTCGTTGATGAACTGCCGCGCTTTGCTGACGACGTAGACAACCGCGCCCGAGCGGATGACGGCATCGAGCGACTGTTGATAAGTGATCTTGCTCGACGTGTCGTCGCCGTCGGTGAGCAGGATGATCGCCTTGCGCCCCTGGACTTTGGCGAGTTGTTCGTCCGCCGTCGAATAGACGGCGTCAAAGAGCGCCGTGCTGCCGTACTGGGTGTTGCCCTCGGCGGTGCGCACCATGCCGGGCTTGAAACGCCACGATAGCGCGTGGCGCACGTCTTCGGCCTTCGCCGTCCAGTCCTGGATCAGCTCGACATTGCTATGAAACTCGATAACCGAGACCTTGTCTTCAGGACCGAGCTTATCGAGAAAGTTCACTGCCGCCTCGCGCAACGACGTGATGGCGCCGGCCACTGACCCCGAAGCATCAAGCATCAAGACGACGTTTACTGGCACGCTGCTGATTAGAAAGCTGGCGATGTCTTGCCGCTGACCGTCTTCGGCGATGATGAAATTATCCTTTGCCAGATCGGTCGCCTGCCGGCCATAGGGATCAATGACCGTGACGTTGAGCAAGACTTCATCGGCGCGCAGCTTAATCGCATCGTCCTGACCAGAGTTGGGAGACTGCGGATTAGCCGACGGCAATCGGCGTCCGCTCTGCGGCATGGCGACGCCGGCAATCAGCATCAGCATCAGCGCACAGGTGAACCAGCGAGTCTGTACTTGAGGAGTCTTCATAACAACTGCAATAAGTATAGCCTATCGGAAGTGACAAGTGACAAGAAGTAATGAGTGATGCGTGATGCGTAATGAGAAGGCTCTGCAATTTAAAGCACGAACCACACACGGCGTGGAGTCGGGAAGCTATTTAGATTGAGCCAGGCAACCTGCCGCGGCTTTGCGCTATCATAGGCGCCATGCTGAAAAAATGTTTACGCCTGTCTTTGATGCTTGTCTTATGCGCGATGGCTGTTCAAGCGCAAACGCCTTCAACAGAGAGCCTGCGCGGCAGAATCGAGCAGATCGCCCGCAACGCCCGTGGGCGCGTCGGCGTCACTATCACCTTGCTTGAAACAGGCGAATCGCTGTCGCTGCAAGGCGGCGAGCGCTTTCCCATGCAGAGCGTCTATAAGCTGCCCATCGGCATGGCGGTGCTCGATCAGGTGGATCGCGGCACGCTGAAGCTGGAGCAAATGATTCGCGTGCGACGCAGCGATATGGTGCCGAGCGGCGCGCACAGCCCGATTCGTGACGATCACCCGAACGGCGTGGACCTAGCCCTCAACGAACTGCTGCGCCTCAACGTGTCCGAGAGCGACGGCACCGCCTGTGACGTGCTGCTGCGAGTCGTTGGCGGCGCGGCAGTCGTCAACCGCTATCTGCGCGGCCTCGGCGTCAACGGAATCAACGTCGAGACGACTGAAAAAGCGATGTCGCAAAACGAGATGGTGCAGTATCGCAACTGGGCGCAGCCGGAGGCGGCGGTCGCTTTACTGCGCGCGCTGCACGAAGGACGCGGAGTGTCTGCGGCCAGCCGCGCGCGGCTGCTGCAATGGATGACGGAAACGCCGACCAGCGCCCGCCGCATCAAAGGCCAGTTGCCCGCCGGCACGGTCGTCGTCCATAAGACCGGCACTTCGGGCACCCACAAAGGCTTGACGCGCACCACCAACGATATCGGGATCATTACGCTGCCGGATGGTCGGCATCTGGCGGTTGCCGTCTTCGTTGCCGATTCGCCGGCAGACGAAGCGACGCGTGAAGGCGTGATCGCCGGTATCGCTCGTGCCGCATGGGAGTTCTGGGGCGCGGGGCGCTAATCGCCGCCGGCGTGAAGTTCATTGCGACGGCGTTGCACGGTAAGTGCGGCGGGCTCGGACGACCGCCTCTGAGCGGGCAACCTCCACCGTCAGGCGATGAACCGCATTGCCTGACGGTTCACCGCTCGAATAAAAGCCGAGGCGGTACTGGTGGCGCAGCTCATCGGCGATCAAGTCGAAGGTCTTCTTGAGGTCGGTCACTTCGCTGCGATAAAACCGACCGGCTGAGGCGTCGGCAAGCTGGCCGAGGTAATCCGCCGCCTGCTCGTTATTGCGCTCGACGCGCTCGCGGCGGCGTCCGTTGCCTGGCCCGCGGCGCGGGAAAGGGTCGCCAAAGACACCGCCACGACGCCCGAAGCCGCCCCGCCGATTGTCGAAACGCGGCGTGAACCCCGTGCGATAAAAGATGGTGTAGATCATCGCGCCCGACTCCTGCGCCGCGTCGAGCGATTCGACCTCGCTGGCCGCGCTGCCGTGATCCTTACCGTCCGTCAGCAAGACAATAGCTTTGCGGCCTTCGACATGGCGTAGCGAATCATTCGCCGCTTTAATGACGGCGTCGCGCAGCACAGTGCCGGCATACGCGCCAATCTCTGCACGCTTGACCGATTGCTCCAGCGCCCGGCGGTCGGCGGTGAGCGGGCTCAACAGGTGAACGTCATAGTCAAAGCTCACGACCACCGCCCGGTCTTGCGGGCGCAGCCGCTTGATGAAACTCAAGGCGGCGTCCTTGATGTCGCCCAGCACATCGCGTGTGCTCAGGCTGGTGTCGAGCAGCAAAGCGACATTGAGCGGCTCTTCTGTGGCTTCAAAGACGGCGATGGGTTGTTTGACGTGATCGCTGTAGAGCGTGAAGTCTTCGGCGCGCAGGCCGCTCAGATAACGTCCGTTGCGGTCGCTGACGATCACCGGCACGTTGACCAGCGTGGCTTTGAGCTTGATGCCCTCTTGCTCTGTCGGCGACTGCGCGCCAACACAGGGAGCAACTGTAGCCACAACCACACAGGCGAAAAACGCGAGGATTACTACTGATTTTTTCATCGCGAGGGCTTGATGAAAGAGGGGCTCGCGCAGAGTCCCTCTCAGAGCGGGTTTCAAATATCCCCGAAGGGGATAAAGTCAATAGCCGGTGGCGATGCCACCGGCCAGTCACAACGTGATCCGGCTAGCCACGGATCAGTCCCTTGAAGCTCGCCGGATTCGGTTTATAGCCCGGGAAGATCGCGCCCAGGTTGGTCGCGCCCATGTGACGCGTGGCGATTTCGGCGAAGACATCGCGGAAGTCTGTCGTCAGTCGCAGGTCGCGGCCTTCGTACAACTGCTCGGTGGCAAGGCCGGGCCATTCGCCATACACCTTGCCGCCCTTGACCGCGCCGCCGAGCGCGAAAGCGACGCTGGCGTGGCCGTGATCGGTGCCGCCCGAGCCGTTCTGCCGAATGGTGCGCCCGAACTCGGTCATCGTCAGAATCACCACATTGCGCATACGGTCGCCGAGGTCTTGATAAAGCGCCGCGATGCCCTGGCCAAAATCCTGCAAGCGGTTGGCGAGCTGGCCGCGCGCATTGCCTTGATTGGCATGAGTGTCCCAGCCGCCGACGTCGGTGAAAGCGACTTCGACGCCGATGTCGGATTTGATTAACTGGGCGATTTGCAGCAACGCCTGGCCGAACGGCGAGCGCGGATAGCTGGCACCGCTGGCCGGCTGATACTGCTGCGGGTTCGCCTTCTTCAACATCTTCACCGCTTCAAACGCCTCTTTGCCGGTGCCGTGCAACACGTCGCTCATGTTCTGCGCGTAGAGCTCTTCAAAGCCTTTGGCGACCTGCCCGTTGCCCTGCCCTGCACGGACACCGAAGTCGCCGATGTTGGTCATGGCGATGGCCGGCGCCTCGCCAAGCAAAGTGCGCGGCAAATTGGCGGTCAGCGACACGGCGCGGAACGGCGTCGCCTTCGGGTCGCGCTTCGCCTGCAAGTAGCGGTTCAGCCAACCGTCCGACGTCCCTTTGTTGCCCGGCGTCGCCGACTCCATGTAATCCTGCGCATCGAAGTGCGAGCGCGTGTTATCGGGCGAGCCGACGGCATGAATGACCGCCAACTGGCCGGCGTCGTAGAGCGGCTTGAAGGGCGCGAGCGCCGGGTGTAGGCCGAAGTAGCCATCCAGATCAATCGCCGACTCATTGCTGCCGCTCTTGGGCTGCGGGACGGCGATGTTCGGGCGCACGCTGTAGTAATTCTTATCACCGAAAGGCACGACCGCTGAGATGCCATCCATCGCGCCGCGCTGAAAGATGGCGATGATGATCGGGTGGTCTTTGCCGCTGCCGGCGAGCGTCTGGCCGAGCGCCGTGCGCTTCAGGAAAGACGGGGCCGCCGCCAGGCTGACCATCGCCAGACTCGATGACTTTAAGAAGAATCTCCGTGTTACTGACATTGTTTTATCTCCCGGAGGGAGTCAGGAGCCAGGAGTCAGGAGTCAGAATGGAAGAGGAAGTCGGCGGCAGTGAGTCCACGTGCTGCGCCTCCTTATTCATTCTGACTTCGGTCTTCTGACTCCTGACTTCCTCCCTGTCATTGTTTACCTTCTCTGAAACTCCGGCGAACCAAGCACCAGGCCGAAGACTTTGGCGACCTCCTGCTCTTGCGGCGTTAGCACCGCCAGCGGCTCGTTGCGAAATGCCTGCCGGTTGTCGCGCCCTCGCGGGAAATCGTACTTCGCGACCTTGTCGCCTTTGCCCGGTCGCTGCGGCATTGAGCCGTCAGCGAGCAGCGCTTCGCCGGTCTCGGCCATCATGGCGTCGTTCGGCTTGCGCTCCGGCACAAACTCGCCTTTGACGGGCACGCCCTCGGCCATCTGCTTCTCAAGCACGGCGCGCGTCTGCGGCGACACGTCCTTGTTCAGCAACAGGGCGATGGCTTGTTCGAGCGTTTGCGTCGTGATCTTGCCCGCCGTCTCGGGCGCGATACGCTTGAGATCAACGGTCGTGCCGCGGAGCTTATTCGCGCTCAGTGCCAGGCCGAAGTTCAACCGCTCAAGCAGCGCGCCGGTGTTGACCCACTGCTCGGCTTTGTCGGGATAGCCGGTTGGCGGCTGGTAGCGATAAAGCGGCTGGCCCATCTTCGAGATGAACTGCGTCACCATCATCGGGTTGTTCATCTCGCCGCCGACGGCGCGGATCGCCGACACCGCCAGCTCGAACGGCGATTTGATCTTAGCGCGATACGCTTCTTTCGCGTAGAACTCCGGCGACGTGAAGATGGTGCGCAGGATTTCGCGGATATCGCCGTCGCTCTTCAGATAAACCTGCGCGACGCGATCCACGAGCGCCGGTGGCGGCGTGTCGCTGACGAAGCGGCGCACCAGCTTGGTCGAGATGAACTTCGCGGTGCTGGGATGATGCGCCAGAATATCGATGACCATCTCGCCGTCTTTGATGCCGCCGCCGGCAGGAATCTTGTGGCCCAGCACCATCTTTTCGCCGTCGTCATGCATGAACGGGCGGAAGACGAAGCCGCCGCCGCGGCGCGGTTGCACAATCGTCCAGCCGGTCAAACAGCGCGCCACTTCCTGTACGTCTTTCTGCGTGTAGCCGCCTTCGACGCCGAGCGTGTGCAGCTCCATCAATTCGCGCGCATAGTTCTCGTTGATGCCGGGCTTGCGCTTGGCGAACTGCTGCGCCGCCTGGGCGCGCCGCTGTTGCTGTTCGGGGCTCATCTGCGCCGAAGGATTATTCGGCTGGCTAAAGCCGCCGAGCAGGCCGCGTCGCTGCAAACGACCTTGCTGACCGAGTCCGGCGCGACCGGGCAGCTTGGCGTCGGGCGAGCTCGATTGAAAATTGTCGAGGTAGAAGAGCATCGCCGGGCTTTTCGCGGTCGCCAGCAGCAAGTCCTTGAACTTGCCGAGAGTGTGCGGGCGAATGGCGCTCATCTCGAAATCGGTGGTCAGGATTTTATCGGCGCCCTTCGGCCAGAAGATGTTGAAGTGGTTGTACCAGAAGTCGGCCATCACTTCCTGCAACTGGCGCTCGCTGTAGACGGCGCGGATCAGCTTCTGCTGCATCAAGTCTTGCAGTAACACCTGCGGCGGCTTGAGACCATGCTCGCGGTAATACTCCATGACCATTTGCCGGTTCTCTTGCTTGCTCAGATCGAGCTGTACGTCACCGGCCTGATTAGCCGGCGCGTTGTCACCGTTCGGGTTCGCCGGCGCGGCGGGCATCGCCTTTGGCGCAGCATTCTTGCCCTTCAAGCCAAGCTCGCGGGCAATCATGCCGGGCTCCGGGTATTTCTCGGCCAGCTCAGACAATCCCATATGAATCGATTCAATGTTCTTAAGCCGCGCCTCGACCGCCGCGTCCTCGAGGCGTTCGGGGTGAAGCTGCTGATCGATGAACTTGTCTATGCCGAGCTGCCGGACGCGCTCGACATCGCCGGGGCGCGGGCCGAAGCCGATACGGTTGAGCAAGTGAGTGATCTTTTGATCTTCCGTCAATGCCGCCGTTTTGACGGCTTTAGCGCGGCTATCGCCAAAGGCCGGCGCAAGCGCGCCGAAGCCGAGGGTTGCAGCCATTACGATGGCCACCAGCCTTGAAGCCGCACGCCACCTTGCGGCAGTTGGTATCAATAAATTCTTTTCAGGTTTCATGGTTTACATCCTCTGATGCTGCGAATTCATTTGATGAAGGAAACGCCGCATGGATTGCCTGCAATCAGGCATCGTCCAGATTAAATAGTTTACCTTTTGGAGGTGCCCGCCGCGACTCGCCGCTCCGCCAATCAAACCACCGGGTGCGAGTTTTACGGCTCCAGCACTGTTCCTTCGCCTGGTTTCGCGCGCTCAGTAGCTAAGACGCGGGCGGTTTTGAAATAGTTTGGAAAATGATGTGGATTGCCCGTCTTCAACCCTCGTCAAACGCCAGGCGCACGCCGGCATCAAGCTGGCGCGCGGCGTGTTCCAGATGTGCCGTGGCGCGGGCGTTGATCGTTTCGACGTGGCGATAACGAATGCCGCGCACACGTTGATAGAGGCGAATCTTCAGGTTCGCCACTTCGCTGTTGATGCAGTAGAGCGCCTCGCCGTCAGGGTCGCGGTATTCGGCTTGAATCATGTCGCGCAAGCGGCATTGCGCCACGCCTTCGATGTGCAGTCGCGTGTTTGAAGCCGTAAACGACCAGTAGCCCATGCCCATGCTGCGCTTCCACTGCTCGGACAGACGCAATCGCGTGAAGCGATGCTCCTGGCCGCGGTGCCGCAGGTACAATGACTGCATCGGCGGCAAGGTCTTGCCGGCGCGGCGCGCCCGCGCCGCCAGTCCTTCAAAGACCGTGCCCGCGTGTCCCTCAAAGGCGTTGGCGTGAAGCCAAACCCAATCGTCCACATGCTTGCGGCCCCAGAGGTGCGACTGGCAGCCTGGCTCGTCTTCAATAACAAACTCGCGCCCGTCAATCGTGATCGTCCCCGTAAAGCGCGTGTCGAGGTTCGGCGAGCAGACGAACGACGAGGGTCGCATGAGATTGACCAGCATCGGCGTCACGTGATGGTAAGTGCGTGGGTTCGGTTGATAGCGCAAATTCCAGGCGATAGAGCGGCCCGCCTGTTCGACGCGGCCCCGTGCCTGCGAGCAGGTGAATTCGCCGTCGCCGAGGCGCAAATGGAAGGCTTCGTGGCCTTCGACCGCCAGATGCTCGATGGCATATTCCTGCTTCAGCCCGAGGTTGGCGGTAGCGTTGGCGCGATCAAAAGCCGCCGCCCAGAGCGCGGCGCGCGGTTCGTGGTCGAGCGGCGCTTCGATGCAGTAGCGGAACCAGAAGCCCCGCCGGGTGGCGCGCTGATTCAGCGTCAGGAACCACACCTCGTAATGATTGGCGTTGCGGCGATTCCAGCGACAGAGGTTGTCCGCGTAATTCGCCGCCACGTCGGAAGCAGGCTTCAGGCTAACAGTCATCCTTGCTCTCTGTGATTGGCGGATCGCAGATTGAAAATAGGAATGTGCTTCCTTGAATCTGCCGGCAGCGGGCGCGACCCCCGGCGCCCGTTTGACGCCAACACCATACCGCAGCAAGCCGGCGGAAGGCAAACTTTGCCACCGCCTCCCAGCTTCTGCTAGAATTTTTGTCGCCGCGCCATCACCTCACGCATCCGGCTGGCGCCAGCGTTCGAGTAACAGAGGGGTAGAATCTGGGTTTCATGCATAGAGCAATCATCCTGGCCGCTTCCATACTGATTTTCGCTGCTTCCCCGACCCCGGCGCAGAGCGCCGCGCCCGACTCACGGACGGACGCGATACTCACAGCGGCGCGGCAACAGATGGCGAAAGGCGAAGCCTGCCTGGCAGCGGGCAACGTCGAATGCGCCCGTCGCGAGTTCGACGGCGCTGTAGATTATGTCTTCGAGCAGGGCATAGATGTGCGCAGCGATCCGCGGCTGCGCGCCGGATTGACGGAGATCATCGAGAAGATTTATCGCTACGAAACGCAGCCGGCCACAGAACAAACGGCGCGGCTCTGGAAGTCACAAGAGTACGAAGGCCGGCCCGCCACAGACGAGCCCGAAGTCGCCGCAGACGACTTGCCGATAGGGCCGATGAATGCCCCGGAATTTCAGCGGCGCTTCGGACTGCTGCGCGCTGCTTTCCGCGAGCGCTATGACCGCGACATGACGCTTACGGGCGCCGATCACGAAGAGCATCGCCGGCTCTACGGGCGCGGCAGCGCCTATGACATTCGCGTCCGCGACCTGACGCATGAGCAGGTCGCCTTTATCGTCGGCAAAGGCAACGAGCTTGGCCTGCGCATCAAGGATTTCTCGACCTGGGAGCGGGTGGCGGCACACAACGCGCGCTCGGCGCAACTGGGTCGCGCCCTCGACACCTACGCCACCGGCGTCCACCTGCACATAGACCGCATGGGGGTGATGCGAGCGCCGCGCATGATCGCGCAGCCGGCCCTCAGCAAGCCGCACTTGCAACCATCAGCGCCTGAGAATAAGTGATGAACTGGAACGGCGAAGAGCGTAGATCGGGCAATGACCGCCGCCTCAACGAGAGGAGACGCACGATGCGCTATGGCGTGCAGAATCTAGTCATCATTGACGGCATCACCTGGATTGACTCCGAAGGCCAGGAGCGCCGCCAGCAGATTCGCCGCCGCCAGGATCGCGAAGCCCTCGTGCGCCGGCTGCTGGAAAGAACAAAGTAATCGAACATGGCAGATGACGTATTGATTCAAAATGTGAAGTTTGATGAGCGCGGCTTGATCCCGGCCATCATTCAGGATGCCGCGACTCTCGAAGTCATGGCGCTCGCTTACCTTGATAACCTTCGGCTGGCCAGGGCGCTGCAAACCGGCGAGACGCGCTTCCTCGGCGGCCTGCAATCGAGCGCCGACCTGAGCGATTACCGCCTGCTCGACGTGCGCGTTGACGCGGACGGTGGCTCGTTGATCGTCTTGATCGAACGGCAGACGGGTGAAGCTCACGAGCGCGAAACGGTCAGCCTGATGAATCAATCCGTTAGCGCGGGACGGTCGGCGTCCGAAGTCGAGCTGGTGGACGTCGCTTCGATGGAATTCGGGTTGGGGCTTTATAAGCTTTACGCGCTGATCGCCGAGCGCAAAGACCAGCGACCGGAAGGCTCATACACGACCTATCTGTTTAACAGCGGCCTCGACAAAATCCTCAAGAAAGTCGCCGAAGAATCGGGCGAGGTGATCATCGCCGCCAAGAACAAAGTGCCGCGCGAGATCATCTCTGAGTTGGCCGACCTGTTTTATCACCTGCTGGTCTTGATGGTCGAGCGCGACGTGAAGCTCGATGAAGTCGCAGGCGAGCTGACACGCCGTGCCGCGCCCCGCGCGAAGAGAGACTAGGAGGTAGGAAGCAGGAGGCAGGAAGCAGGAAGCAGTCCAGAGCGTATGCCTTTTGCCTTGCGGATCAGCATTCAATCGCCAACGACACCTGCCTCCTGACTCCGGCTTCCTGTCTCCTGCCTCCTGCCTCCTGTCCTTTAGCCCCAGCCCCTTCCCTTTACAATGGCTTCGCCGGTGCGGTAAGTTTATAAGACGGTCACGAAGCTCCTATCTTTAACCATCTGCGAGAGTGATTATGGCGATATTCAATAAATTCAACCTGCGCGGCATGGGCGGCGGCTCGGCCAATTTGCTGCAAGACTTCTTCCGCCGCTATACCTTTCTGGCGTTGCTGACGCTGTCGGTGATTGCCGGCATCATGTTCGGCGCGACGGTCGCTTATCAGGCCAGCATGACCGAAGAGGCGCAGCAGGTGGCGGCGCTCGCCAGCTATCGTCCGAATCTGGTGACCCGCGTGCTGGCCGATGATGGCAAGACGGTCGTTGGCGAGTTCTCGCTCGAACGCCGCATCCCCATCACCTACGAACAGATTCCCGACAACATGAAGAACGCCATCTGGGCGATTGAAGATGACCGCTTCTTCCAGCACATCGGCGTTGACCCGATTCGCATCGTCAGCGCAGCGCTCAAAAACGTCGTCAAGAGCCGCAAGGCCGAAGGCGCTTCGACGCTAACCCAACAACTGGCGCGCGCGCTGTTTCTGTCGCCCGAAAAAACCTACACTCGCAAGATCAAAGAGATTCTCCTGTCATTGCAGATCGAGCGTTACTACACCAAAGAACAGATCATGGAGATGTACTGCAACCAGATATTCCTGGGCGGCGGCGCTTACGGGTTCGAAGCCGGCTCGCAGTATTACTTCTCCAAGTCGCTCAAGGATTGCACGCTCGAAGAGTGCGCGCTGCTGGCCGGACTGCCGAAAGCGCCGAGTTACTATTCGCCGACGCGTGACGAGAAAGCCGCGCTCGACCGCCGCAACGTCGTGCTCTACCGCATGCACGAAGAAGGCTATATCAACGACGACGAATATAACCGCTCGCGGCAGACGCGGATCAATCTGAGCATCAACCCGCAACAGGCCAACAACAACTCGATCTTTGGCTACTTTGTCGAAGAAGTCCGCCAGGAGATGGAAGACACCTTCGGCACCTACCAGACGCAGACTGGCGGCTTGAACATCTACACGACGATTGACCCGAAAGCGCAGCGCGAAGCCGTGCGCTCGGTGCGCCGCGGGTTGAATGCTTACGAAGACCGTCACGGCAAGCGCTGGCGCGGCAAGCTGCTCAACGTCCTTGACACCAAACAGGCGACCGACCTGACGCACTACACCCACGCCGACTGGCTGGGCGATTACATACCGGGCGAATACCTTTACGGGCTGGTCATGAATGTGGCGGCGGCCACTGCCGACATCCGCTTCGGCGATTACAAGGCGGTCATCACCGAAGCCAACACTAAGTGGGCCGGCGCGCCGCCATCGCGTTTGTTGAAGCGCGGCGACCTGGCGGTCTTCCGCGTCGTCAAGGTGGACAACGATAAGAAGACGATGGAAGTGAATCTCGATCAGGTGCCGGCGGTCGACGGCGCGCTCGTCTGTATCGATTCCAAGAATGGCGACATCAAAGCGATGGTCGGCGGCTATGACTTCACGACCCGCAAGTTCAACAACTCGACACAGGCCGAGCGGCAGACCGGCTCGGCCTTCAAGCCGTTCATCTACACTGCCGCCATTGAAGAAGGCTTCACGCCTGACACGGTGGTGAGCGCCGGGGTGTTCGTTGATCCGGGCACCGGCTGGTCGCCGTCAAATTATGACGGCTCATCGGGCGGCGGCATGCTGCCGCTGCGCAGCGCCTTGCAGCAATCGCTGAACGTCGTCGCCGTGCGTTTGCTGTCAATCGTCGGCGTCGAGAAGGGCGCCGAGGTGGTCAAGCGCTTCGGCCTGCCCAACCCGATGAAGCGGGTGCTGCCGTCGGCCCTCGGCGCGACCGAAGAGCCGCTGCTCGACATGACGAGCGCTTACTCGGCGTTCTCGAACATGGGCACGCGGGTCAAGCCGCACCTCATCAAGCAGGTGACCAACGCCGATGGCAACCCGGTCGAAGGTGGACAGTTTAAGGAAGAGACTTACAAAGTCATCTCGCCGTACGTCGCCGCGCAGATGCAGGACATGATGCGCGGCGTCGTCACCGGTGGCACTGCCGGTTCAATCATGGGCAACAAGGAATTGAGCAAACGCATGATCTGCGGCAAGACCGGAACCGTGAATGACTTCACCGACGCCTGGTTCATCGGCTATACACCGTCGTACACGGCGGGCGTGTGGATCGGCTATCCCGGCTTGAAGAAATCGCTCGGCAACAAAGAAGCCGGATCGGTAGCGGCCTTGCCCATGTGGATGAGCTTCATGGAGAAGTTCCTCGCCGACAAGCCGAACGACAAGTTCCCGAAGGCCCCTGGCCCGGATAGAGAGATCGTCGCCAAGCGCGCACAGGCCGAGAGCGCGATTCGCAAGGCCGAGGCCGCCGAGGCCGAGAGCGCCGCCAAGGGGACCGACGATACGGCTGACAAAGCCAAGAGCGCGGCGCAGGACGAGGCGCCGCCGAAAGAGCCGGGCGCACGTCCGGCTCCGAAGATGGACGACACGGGCGAGACGCCGCGCCCGCAGCGCCCGCCGCGCGATGTCGAGCGCTCGCCGTCACCGCGTCCGCCGACTTCACAACCCGAACCGCAAACGCCGAAGAAGCGCGGCAAGAACGGATGATCGGCGTCAGAAGTCAGAAGTCAGGAGTCAGAAGTCAGAAGTCAGAATGGAAGAGGAAGTCGGCTGCCGCCTCCGCTTCTATTCTACCTTTAAGATTCCTCTTCCTTATTTATTCTGACTTCTGACTCCTGACTCCTGACTCCTAATTCTCGTTGACTATGCTACCCTTCATTCTCATCGTCTTGATCGTCATCGCGGTGTTGTGGTGGGTGAACAGTCGCAGAGGGCTATCGTCCAATGAGCGGCAATATTTGAAAAGCCGCGGTTACGAAGCCGACGCAGCGATGGATGCCGGGCCGCCGGTGGCCAGAGATACACGCCTTTCAAGTCTGATCGAATCGCTCGGCGACCTGACGCCTTATGCGCGCCAGCGCGCCGCCGAAGACCTGGCGCGATTGTGCCAGTCGGGCGCGCGCGACCCGCGCATGCTGTCGCCGCTGCTGACGGCGTTAGAGGATAACGATGCCGCGGTGCGCAGTGCGGCGGCCAATGCGCTGACTCAACTGGGCAGCACAGACGCGGTCGCGACGCTCAAGCGCCGCCTCGAAGTCGAAGAATCCATCCACGTCCGCGCCAGCCTGCAACGGGCCATCGAACGGTTGGGAACTTAGAGCGCACCTTTTAAACACGATGCTGACGCCGCCACGAGTTTATATCGAAGAGTTGCTTGATCTGGGCGAAGGCACCGACGCGGACGTGGCGTGTAATCTCGCGGACCTGCGCCGCATCAATCGCTTCCTCGGCGGGCGGCGCGTCGTCATCGAATCGCTCGACCGGCTAATCACCGATGGCCGATTGCCAACGCTTTCACTGCTCGATGTCGGCACAGGCTCGGCGGACATCCCCGGCGCGGTCGCCGACTGGTGCCGCGCTCGCGGCATCACAGCCAGCATCACGGCGCTTGATCTGAGCGAGCGCAATCTGCGCATCGCCCGCTCGCGGCTCGGCATCAACGAAGACGTGCAACTGGTGCGCGGCGATTCGCTGGCGCTGCCCTTTGCCGATCACTCGGTTGACATGGTTACGGCGTCGCTCTTCCTGCACCACTTCGAAGACGCCGACGTCGTGCGGCTGCTCAAAGATTTTGCGCGGGTGGCGCGACGCGCCGTCATCATCAACGACTTGATTCGCAATCTGGTGCCTTACTGGTTCGCGCGACTGAGCGGGCCGCTGCTGGCGACAAGCTACCTGACGCGCTACGATGGGCCGGCGTCGGTGCTGCGCGGCTTCACTGTGCAAGAGATGGCGGCGCACGCCGAGCGCGCAGGCTTCAAACAGGTGCGCGTCTGCCAGCGCTTTCCTTATCGCCTGTCGCTGGTGGCGCGAATCGCTGATTGATTCCATTCACTCATGACCGCACACGACGTCATCATCATCGGCGGCGGGCCTGCCGGAACGAGCGCCGCAATCACGCTCGCCGGGCGCGGCGCTCGCGTTCTCGTGCTTGAAGAGAAACGCATGCCGCGCGGCAAGCTCTGCGGCGAATTCATCACCCCTGAATCGTTCCCGACGCTCGAACGCCTGGGGGTCATGGGATTAATGCTCGGCGCCGGCGCGCAACGGCTGACGCATCTGTCGCTCGTGGTGACTTCGGGTAAGCGCGTCGAAACCCCGCTTTCGGCGATGTCCGCGACTGCCGACTGGGCGATGAGTCTGAGCCGCGCGCGCTTTGATCAAATTCTCTTCGAACGCGCCCGCGCCATTGGCGCCGATTGCCGCGAAGGCGTAGCGGTCAAACAGCGCATCATCGAAGGTGGCCGGGCGCGCGGCGTCGAAGCACTGTCGCTTGCGGATGGTCAGGTGGTGCGCTATGAAGCGCCGTTGATTATCGATGCATCGGGACGCAACTCGCGCTTGATGGTCAACCGCGACGAGCGCCGCGCCGGGCCGCGCGGCTCGCGCCTCTATGGCTTGAAAGCCCACCTCACAAATGTTCAGGGCATCAACGAACAGGTCGAGTTGTACTTTTTCCCGCAAGGGTATGGCGGGTTGTCGCTCGTCGAAGACGGGCTGGTGAATCTCTGCTTCATCGCTAACGAGCGCCGCTTTCGCGCTGCCGGCGGCGACGCCGCGAAGATCGTCGAGCAAACCATTCTGCGCAATCCGCTGGCCCGCGAGCGCCTGCGCGGCGCCGAAGTCGTCGGCAAGTGGCACAGCGTCGGCCCCCTCGTCTTCGGCCACCGGCGGCTTTCGCAAGACGGCGTGCTGGCCATCGGCGACGCTTCAGGCATGATTGATCCGTTCACCGGCACAGGCATTCAGATCGCTCTGCGCACCGGCGAGCTGGCAGCAGAGGCGGTCATCAACGCAATGAGTGAAAGCCGAATCGCGCCATCATTGGATTTATTTGAACGCGCGTTGACGCATTACACCGAAGCTTACGGGCGCGAGTTTGGGACGCGCATGAAAGTCGCGGGTTGGTTGCGCCGTGTGGCGCTATCGCCGGCTGTCGCCGGTCCCGCCGCGAGGCTGCTTGCGTGGTCGCCGGCTCTGACGCGCCGGATATTGCGCGCCACGCGCAGTGGCGGCGTGGCGACGATTTCAAATTCGCAAGCTTGATATCAGGCGAGATTACATCGCATAAGCGAAAGCCTGCGGCATGAATTACCACAGGCTTTTTGAATCTATAACGCAAGCCAATAGCTTGCAGGTGTAGTCATCAACTTGCCGACAGTTTAAAGCGATTTACAAATGTAGATAGCCATCGCCACGAAGGCACTAATCACAAAGAATCACGATCTGCATGGTGTTTCTTCGTGGCTCGTGCCTTCATGGCGCTTCCCCCGGCTAAATTCATTTGAAAACCGATTTAGGGCATACGGTGCTGCCGGTCATAGTACCGATAGTACCTCGGATGTCTGCGCTGTACGACCACGATTCTGCCATTGCGCATGCGGATAACCCGGGCGTGCCGACGATAACCATCCCTGTCTACATTGGTACGCACGATAGTAACGCGCCGGTGGTGATCGTCCCGATCACGATCCCAGTTCTGGCCGGCAAAGGCAAAGGTCGAAGCCGCCAACAAGGTCAGCGATATGACTCCCGCAGATAGAAGTTTCTTCATGATTTACCCTCCTGTGCTTTCACTCGCCCACGTCCACTTTGCCCAAATTGATAATTCGCAAGCCCTATGCCAGGAAGGCTTCCGCGCCTCAGGGTGCCGTTGCGCCGCTGAACCGCACGGGCTGTACGATCTTGGCGCGGCGGCGGTGAATCATTTCGTTATCCATCGCTCAAATCCGCTCGGCGGCACGCGTCTGCGGGCGTCAATTTTTGGAACTTTGCCGCCTCCCGCGCGTGCGCAAACCTAGCATCAGGCAAAAAGACAAATTCAGGAGGGAGTAAATGCGCAAACGCCTTTATCTCTTTGTATCGTTATTCGCAGCGCTCGGCCTTTCGGTTGCGCTGGGTAGCGTCTTCGCCGCCCAGAAAGAGAAGGCAAAGGAAAAAGCCCGCACCCCGGAGGCGCAATCCAAAACGGAAAGCGAGACGCCGCAGGTCTATACGATGTCCGGTTTCGCGGGCAGCGGTAGCTATCTTGGCGTCTACCTCGAAGAAGTCACGCCAGAGCGCGCCAAAGAATTGGGGCTCAGCGAAGAGCGCGGCGCCATGGTCAGCCGCGTGGTCGAAGGCAGCCCGGCAGAGAAAGCCGGCTTGAAGGAGAACGACTGCATCGTTTCGTTCAACGACCGGCGCATCGATAGCGTCGGCGAGTTGCAACGGCTATTGAGCGAAACCCCTGCGGGCCGCAACGTCAAATTGGAAGTGGTGCGCGGCGGCAGCCGGCAAACGATCACGGCGGCGATGAGCAAGCGCGCGTCGAGCTTCGCCTACGCCTTCAACGCGCCGGAGTGGAATGGCCAGGCGTGGGCGCAGACTGAAGAAGGTCGCAAGCAGTTGGAAGAGAACCGCAAGCAGATGGAAGCGTGGCGTAAACAGTATCAAGACCAGTTGCGCCAGCACCAGGACGAGTTCAAGAACATGCCCAACTTCGGCAACTTCTACTTTGACGGCCCTGGCAGCCTCGTCTACTTCAGCGGCTTTCGGCTCGGCATCAGCGCCGAATCGCTGACTAATCAACTGGCGGAATTCTTCGGCGTCAAAGATGGTCACGGCGTGCTGGTGGCGTCGGTCAAAGAAGAGAGCCCGGCGGCGCGCGGCGGCCTGAAAGCCGGCGACGTCATTATCGCGGTTGATGACCAGAAGATCGAAAGCCTCAACACACTGGTCACCTCGCTCGCGGGTAAAGAAGGCAATGTGACTTTGAAGATCATCCGCAACCACGCCGAGCAGACCGTCACCGTGACGCTCGAAAAGCGCGACACGCCGCCTCCTGTGCGTCGCGTCACGACCTCGCGTTCGATGCGGTCGGTGTAACCTCGGAATAAAGAACGTGACGCGGAGAAGGGGGGACGCGGCGAGAGAGAGGTTGACTGTGCCTCTCGCCGCGGCCCCCCTTCTCCGCGTCGCCGCGTCCCTTCTCTACTCCCCTTTTCGCCCCTTCCTTGATAACATAAGGCGTCGGCTCGGTTCCTTATGTCGCCCAAAAGAAAACTTCAACTCGCGCTCGGAGTCATCGTCGGACTGGTCGCCATGGGGACGATGGGCTTCAAGCTATTCTTGCCGACGCAACCCTGGTTCGATTGCTTCTACTTCACACTGATTACGATCACCACCATCGGCTACAAAGAGCTGGATGGCATGACCGAGCCGGCGCGTTACTTCACGGTCTTTCTCATTCTCACTGGCGTCGGCAGCATCGGCTTTGCGCTGTCGGCGGCGGCCCAGGCGCTGGTCGAGTTCGAGATGGTCACGCAGTTCGGAAGGCGAAGAATGTACAAAGACATTAACAAGCTGACGAATCATTACATCGTCTGTGGCTCGGGGCGCATCGGTTCCGGGGTGATCCGTGAGATTGCCCGGCGCGGGCACGATTTCGTCATCATCGAAAACGACGAGACTATTGCCGACAAGCTGCTCGCTCAGGGCCATCTGGTGCTGATGGGCGACGCCACGAATGATGAAGTCTTGCGCGGCGCCGGCATCGAGCGGGCGCGCGGCCTGATCTGCGCCGTCTCGTCAGACCCCGACAACCTTTATATCACGCTCGCCGCTCGCGACCTCAACAAGACGATTCGCATCGTCGCCCGCGCCAATGAAGAGTCGGGCATCCCGCGTTTGCTCAAAGCGGGCGCTGATAAAGTCGTGTCGCCTGCCGTTACCGGCTCGAACCAGATGGCGCAGGTTTTGTTGCGCCCGGCGGTCGCCGACTTCATGGAGATGGCGACCATGACCGAACAGCTTGAGCTGGAGATGGAGCAGATCGAAATTTACGACGGCTCGCCTTTCATCCGCCGCGCCTTGAAAGACACCGGCATTCGCGCGGCGCTTGACATCATCGTCATCGGCATCCGCCGCCAGAACGGTACCATGATCTTCAATCCCGCCGCCGATACGGTGATCGAACCGCACGACGCGCTGGTCGCCATTGGCAGTCACAACAGCCTGCTCGCGCTTGAGCGCATGGCCAACCCCGACAGCACACGAGGCGCAGTCTTACAACACCGCCATTAACACGACGAGTTAATCTTTGCAGGCCGGGTAAGGATTCGCACGCTACGCGGCACGCGCCGCGACGGTCAGCGTCGCGCCGCGCCCGGCGGCGCTCATCAGATAATCGAAGGGTCTTAAGAACGGGATCGAAGCGAGAAAGGCCGCGCGCCCGAGCGCGCCCGCAGTCGGACTGTAGAGCCGCGACTTTAAGCTCTGCCTTAGCGCGTGTGGGTTGTGAGCTTTCGAGTGAAAGCTGGTGCGATAAATCTCGAACCCGGTCGAGCGCAGCAAGCCGGCGAGCGTTGCCACAGTGAAGTGATAGCGATGGCGCGGCACGTCGAGCGCGAACCAGTCGCCGCCGAACCAGCGCGCCTGATAGCTGGCGGCGTTCGGCACTTGCACAATCAGGGTGCCGCCGCGTTTCAGAATGCGCCGCGCTTCGACCATCTGCTCGCGCGGCTCGTTCGTATGCTCAAGCGCCGACCAGAAAGTCACCACGTCGAAGTAGTCGTCTTCGCAGGCCGATTGGGTCAGCGTGCCGTTGAAGATGCGCAGAGGGCCGATGACGCGCTCGGCGGCGGCAGCGGCAGCACGACTAATCTCGACGCCAAACGGGTCCCACGCCTTTGGGTCAAGGGCGCGCAGGAAGAAGCCGGCGCCGCAGCCGACATCGAGCAATCGTCCGCGGCGTGGCTCGCACGCCGCAAGGAAATGGGTCTTCTCCGCCTGCGATTTGCGTATCCAGTCGAGCGACGGCTCGCCGCCCCAGTAATCCGCGGGATAGAAATAGGCGAGATCGTCGTCGCTCATCTCCGGCAGCGTGCGCAAGACGCCGCAGCCATCGCAGCGCGCGATGGTAAAGGGGTGTTCCGAGTTGCGCAAGCGGTCGCGCGCCGTGTAGAGTTCGCGCGCCGAGGTTGCGCCGCAGATGCCGCAGCCGCGCGGCGAAGGTTGGGGTTGTGACAAGGCGTTCATCATCTCGCATGGAAATTTTACCCTGCGAGATGGCAGGCAACAAACGGATGGAGGTGAAACGCGTCATGCGATTACGAATGCGATGGACAGCGCTTTTAATCGTCTTTCTCGCCATCGCCGTCTTCGGCTCGGCAAAACAACAACGACGCAAGTCGGACAGTGTAGCCGCGACGACAAAAGCCATACTCGACGTTCTCAACAATCAGGTCGCCGCGTGGAATCACCACGACCTCGAAGGCTTCATGAGCGGCTATCGCAACTCTGAGAAGCTGTCGTTTTATTCGGGCGGCACCAAAACATCCGGCTGGCAGCCGACGCTGGATCGTTATCGCAGCCGCTATCAGAGCGCGGGCCGCGAGATGGGCCAGCTTGAGTTCACCGAGCTGGAAGTCGAGCAACTCGGCCCCGACACCGCTTTTGTGCGCGGTCACTGGAATTTGAAAATGACGACGGGCGACCAGGGCGGGCTGTTCACGCTCATCTTTCGCAAGTTCGCCGATGGCTGGAAGATCATTCACGACCACACCAGCGCCGCATCCTGAAAGGTATGGAATCGCACACACGGATCAAGCTGCTGGCTCTACTTTTGTCGCTTGCCGGCTTTAAGCTGATCGCCGGGTTGAGCGTCGGGGCATCAGCGCAGCAGTTCGACCCTGCCGGATGGGGCGGCAACCATGTCGGTAAGCCTGCGCCCGAGCTTTATGGCGGCGACGAATGTCTCTTCTGCCATCGCTTCACGGTCGGCTCCGTCTGGCAGAACGATCCACACTTCCGCGCCATTCGCGATAAGTTTCAAGGCGGGCACACCGCAACTGAAATCGAAGCGCTCGACGGGCAACCGCCGTTTAAGCAGGCCGCGCCACAGGTGGACTTCATACTTGGCCACCGCCGCGCCGAGCGCTTTCTGCGGCGCAACGATCACGGCGGCTTCGATCTGCTCAACGCCACGTTGATGAATCCCAAACAGCCGCGCTTCGAGGCTCGTAGCCGCGCCGAGTGGGACGCACAGAAGTTCGCCACGAAATGTATCGGATGTCACATGACTGGCGTTGACCCGACGAGCCTGCGACCCTTTGAAACCTTCGTCGGCTGCGAATCCTGTCACGGCCCGTATGACGACCGCCACACCGGCGGCACCGTCTTCATGCGCTTTGCGAAGAAGGCCAAAGAGACGCCACAGATGATCGCCTCGGCCTGCGGCAGTTGTCACCTGCGCGGCGGCGCGTCGCGTTCGACGGGCCGGCCTTTCGCGAATAACTTCGTATCGGGCGACAACCTCTTCAAAGATTTCGCCTTTGATTTTTCACATGCTGATGACGCGGGCCTCAACGCGATGGACGCGCACATCCAGCGCAACGTCCGTGACATCGTCTTGCTCGGGCGCGACAATCTGACCTGCCTGTCGTGCCACAAGCTGCATTCGACTGGCTCTGCCCTGCACCGCCGCCAGCCGAAGACTGATTACTGTTATGTGTGCCACAAGACCGAGCCGTTTAAAGAGCTGAAGCCGTACGAAGTTCACAGCGGCATCTGTGAATATTAGCCGGCGACTTTGCAGACGTGGCATGTTCGTGGATAATAGTTGCGGCTCGCTCTCTAGTTCTCAAATACCAATCACCATCAGCTTGCATGGCTCAAGGCTGAATTGTTCAGGAGGCAACCATCCATGTGGATACCCAAGCACATCCGCGACCGGCGCAAGGGCATTGACACGCCCATCCCGACGCAAGCGATTTCCAACGAAGAGTTCTACCCGCTGCCGCAGACCCCAGAGCAGCATAAGGTCGAACATCTTATCAACGAGATGGCCGACAAGAAGGCGAAACGGCTCGGCGTTTCGCGCCGCCAGTTCCTGCGCACCAGCGCCGGTATGGCCACCGCCTTCGTCGCTATGAATCAGGTTTTCGGTAACTTCTTCGAGGTCGCCGAAGCCGAGACCTGGGAACAAGCGGCTTACGACGAGCGCTGGCCAAAGAACCAGTTCATCATGGACGTGCAGACGCACCACGTCAAAGACGGCATGAAGCTCGGCGGCACGACCGGCTTTCGCGCCTTCGAGTTTTTGAAAGACCTCGGCGTGCAGTTGAAAGACGACACCGACGCTTACAGCTTTAAGACCTTCGTCAAAGAGATATTCCTCGACAGCGACACCGTGATGTGCGTCATCAGCGGCGTGCCTGGCCACGAAGAGTCCGGTGTGCTGCCGACCTCTCTGATGGCCAAGAGCCGCGACCGCATCAACGAGATGAGCGGCACAACGCGGGCGCTTTCGCAGAGCAATGTCGCGCCGAATCATTACGCCAGCCAGCAGCAGCTCTTCGACCGCATGGAGTTTGAAGCCAAGACCTTCAAGCACAACTCGTGGAAGCTCTACCCGCACACGACGCCGAGAGGCTCGACGGGTCAGCCGTGGTGGCTCGATGATGAAAAGGTGGCTTATCCGTATTTCGAGAAGGCCAAGCAACTCGGCATCAAGCTGATCAGCGTCCACAAAGGCTTCCCCTCGACGGGCCAGCATCACGATTACGCGCACCCGCGCGACGTCAAAAAGGCGGCGCTCGATCATCCAGACATGACCTTTGTCATCTATCACTCGGCGTTCAAGGCGGACGTTCCGCCGGGCGCAAAAATGAACGTGCCGATTGCCGAAAACGGTGCCTTCGAGTGGACGTGGGACTTTGTGCAGGATCGCAAGAAGAATCCGAAGATGACTAACGTATACGCCGAGATCGGCTCGTCATTCGGGCTATCGGCGAGCATGCAGCCGGTGTTGGCGGCGCACTTCATCGGCCAGTTGCTCGGCGCCTTCGGCTCGGATCACATGATCTGGGGCACCGATTCGCTCTGGTGGGGCTCGCCGCAGTGGCAGATCGAAGCCTTCCGCCGCTTCCAGATTCCTGAAGATATGCAGAAGAAGTTCGGCTACCGCGCCATCACCGACAAGGACAAAGAGAAAATCTTTGGCTTGAACGCCGCGCGCATTTACAAGGTTGATGTCGCGGCCAAGCGCAAAGCGATTTCCAAAGATTACATGACGCACGTCAAAACGGCGTATAACCAGAACGGCGCTGAGCCCTCGAACCATTTTTACGGCTGGGTGGCAAACACCAAGTAAAGGCGACGCGGGGACGCGGCGACACCGAGACGCGGCGAAGGGCGGGCAGACTTTTTATTCGCCTCCTTCGCCGCGTTTTTGCGTCCCCGCGTCTCCCGGCGCGCAAAGCGCCGTGGGCTGTTATAATTTTCCTTCACACCAATCAGCGAAGGAAACGAGATGGCCAAAATCAGAGTGCTGCCTGACGCGCTCGCCAATCAGATTGCCGCCGGCGAAGTCGTCGAGCGGCCCGCGTCCGTAGTCAAAGAGTTGTTGGAGAACGCGCTCGACGCCGGCAGTCGCAGCATCAACATCGAAGTCGAGTCGGGCGGCAAACGCTTGATTCGCATTATCGATGACGGCGAAGGCATGACGCGCGATGATGCCATCACCGCTTTCGAGCGCCACGCGACCTCGAAGCTGCGCCGCGCTGAAGACCTCGAAGCGATCACTACGCTCGGCTTTCGCGGCGAGGCGCTGCCGAGCATCGCGTCGGTGTCGCGCCTGCATCTGCGCACCAAGACTGCCGAAGATGTCGAAGGCACCGAAGTTGAATTCAACGGCGGCAAGCTTGCCCATGTCCGCGACATTGCCTGGCCCGGCGGCACCGAAGTCGAAATCAAAGACCTCTTCTTCAACGTGCCGGCGCGCAAGAAATTCCTCAAGAGCGACGCCACCGAAACCTATCACATCACCAATCTGGTGCAGCATTACGCGCTCGCCAACCCCCAGCTCTCCTTCTTGCTGATCAACAACGGACGCGATGCGATTCGGGTAGCGCCGGCGCGTTCGTTGAAAGAGCGCGCTTATCAGATACTCGGCAGCGCGCTGCTCAACAAGCTCTTGGAAGTGAAAGCCGAGAGCAATGGGTTGCGCGTCGAAGGCTTTGTATCGAACCCGCAGGAGCAACGCTCATCGCGCGATCAGCAGTACCTGTTCGTCAACCGCCGCTTCGTCCGCGATCAACTGATTGGCCGGGCGATCTCGGAAGCCTACCGTTCGATGATGCCTTCGGGAACCTACCCGGCGGTGGTGCTGTTCATTGACGTGCCGCCGCCCGAAGTCGATGTCAACGTCCACCCGGCGAAGACCGAAGTGCGCTTTCTGCACGAGAGCGCCCTCGTCGCTTTCGTACGTGACGCCGTCGCCGAAGCCATCCGCGCCATCGAGCCGACGACGCGCATCGGCGTTAACCGGGACAACGCTGGTGTCGCGGAAGCATCGCGCCGATGGCCCGCGCCGCAAGCGGCTGAAGATCGTTCGGTAGAAGCGATTCGCCTTTCGGTTCCTACTCGACCGAGCTTAACGGACAGGCCGGACGAGCCCATGCGTTCAGCGTTCGAGCGATCTACATCACAGAGCGAAGAACCACTTGATAGCTTGAGCGGTGCGCTGCCGGTTGCGCCGCTGAACTCCAGTCAAGCTTTCGCAGCGGACTCCGCCAACGGTGTCGAGCAACCGGCGCTTGAATCAACTGGCCAGTTTGCGATGTCTGCTTCAGAGATTAGTGAATCCCTGCCCGAACCTGTCGCGCCGAGTGCAGCGCCCGAAGCCCAGGCCCTGCCGAATCTCGGCCACGGCATCAAGCCGCTCGGCCAGATTCGCGATAGCTACATCGCCGCTACCGACGAAGAAGGCCTGCTGCTTGTAGATCAGCACGCCGCCCACGAGCGCGTGTTGTTCGAGCAGTTCCGCGACATCCGGCTGACCCGCCCGGCGGACGTCCAGGCATTGTTGATTCCTGAAACCCTCGACCTCACCCCTGCCGAAGCCGACGCCTTCAGCATCGTCCAAGAAGAGTTGGACAGCATCGGCATCGAAACCATGCGGCTGTCGGGGCGAACCATCGCCATCAAGACCGCGCCCGCGGGCCTCGCAGCGAAAGACGTGATTGCGCTGGTGCGTGAAATCGTCGGCGTCGTTGAACGCGAGCGGCGCAGCTTCTCGCTCGATCACCTGCGCGACGAGATCGCCGCCTCGCTGGCCTGCAAGGCGGCAATCAAAGTCAATATGCGGCTGACTACGGAAAAGATGCAGTGGTTGATTGATGAGCTGATGAAGACGCAGAACCCGATGACCTGCCCGCACGGACGGCCCATCCTGATGCGAATGGGCTTGCGCGACATCGAACGCGGCTTCAAGCGACCCGTGTGAGGGGAGCTGCGGAAATCCACCGAGTCAGCCGCATCCTTTCGATGCCTCTCCAGGCCGCTTGGCCAACCGCTCTGGAAATTCGTTGACCGATGTTGCCACTCGGGCTATCCAGCCACACCGCCGTCGTGTAATATGGGCCGGTCGCAGCATCGTTCTCAAACAAAGAAAAATAATTAGAAGCCTTTTAAAAGGAGCGGCCCGGCCTGCTGCGGCCTGCCAGATTGTAAAGGCAGTCGCGCGCGTCGCCATGCGGTCAGGCATGGGCCTTGTTGATGATGCAGGTACGAACTTCCCCAACACCTTCACGGCCAAGGTGTGCCAGAAAACAGGCCGTACATCTTCAAACGGGCAAGGCCACTCGCGAGTTTTGGCTTCGCCGCCAGACCAGCTGGCGCTTCATCGACGCGGCGCTGGCGTTTGGATTATTCCTTACTCTGATCTTGTCATCGCCCGGTGGCCGTATCCGTGCAGCGAGCGGCGCAAGCATCAGCCTGACGGCGACCGGCGTGCCTTACACACAGGACTTCAACACGCTGGCCAGCAGTGGCTCGTCGAGCACGCTGCCGACGGGCTGGGCTTTCATTGAGTCCGGCGCCAACGCCAACACGACCTACACTGCCGGCAGCGGCTCAATCACCACCGGCGACACCTACAGCTTCGGGGCGTCGGGAAGCAGCGAACGCGCTCTGGGCGGCCTGCAAAGCGGCAACCTCGTGCCCATTGTCGGCGCTTGCTTCACCAACAACACGGGCGGCACGATCAACGCGCTGGCCTTCGCTTACACCGGCGAACAGTGGCGACTCGGCGCGAGCGGGCGCGGCGCCGACCGCCTGGACTTTCAATTGAGCACGAATGCGACCAGCCTGACGACTGGAACATGGATTGACTACGACAGTCTCGACTTTTCCAGCCCCGTCGCCACCGGCACGGTCGGTGCGCTCAACGGCAACACGGCTGTCAATCGGTCGAGACTGAGCTTCACGATCAATGGCCTGAACATCGTCAACGGCCAGACCTTCTTCATTCGCTGGCTCGATTTCAACGTCGCGAATTCCGACGATGGCCTGGCCATTGACGATTTCTCGCTGACGCCTGATGGCAACGGCGGCGGCAACGGTAACCCGTCGGGCGTCGGCTCAGCCAATCCTTCAACACTGAATCCGGGCGGCGCCACACTGCTGACTGTGCAAGCCATGCCGGGCACCAATCCGCCGAGCAGCGGTCTGGCGGTCGCTGCTGACCTGACGACCATTGGCGGCGCGGCCAATCAGGATTTATTTGACGACAGCACGCACGGCGACCTCACGGCAGGCGACAATATCTTTTCATTTCAAGCCACGGTTGCCGCCGCGACCTCAACGGGCAACAAGAGCTTGCCGGTGACGATCAGCGACGCGCAGGGGCGAACCGGGACGACGGCGATCTTCTTGAGCGTGGTCACGGCGGGCGGCGCTTGCGCTCGTTGCGGTGTCGAGCGCTGGTCGGTGAAGACCGGCACAGACCCCGCTGCCGCGCTCATCGATACAGCACATCCCATGGCGACGACGATTGCCATCATGCGAAGCTGGCCGAGCCAGCTCAGCCCGCCTAGCAACAGCCGCATTGCGCCTTACGAAATGACCGCCTGGACAGTCGAAGCAACCTTGACACTTTACAAGAAGGAAGACGACTCGGATTATCATCTGGTCTTGCAAGACGCGGCGGGCAACACTCTCGTTTCTGAGATTCCTTGCCCCGGCTGCGTCGGCAGCGGCTGCCCTTTTGCCTCGATGATCAGCAACGCGCGAGTGACTTTCGATGCGCGACTGACGGCAACGGGGAGCTTTCAGACGGCGAACCTTCCGGTGCGTGTGACCGGCGTCGGCATGTTCGATTTCCCACATGGGCAGACGGGGGCAGCGCCAAATCAAATTGAATTGCACCCGATCATCGACATCGACTTCGAACCGAACTGTACCCTCGGCGTGTCCAACCCGTATCCCTTCGCCAGGGCAACCGGCGCACAGGCGACGGTGAATGTGACCGCTAGCGGTCCTTGCTCGTGGACCGCGACCAGCAATGCCAACTGGATCACCATCACGTCGGCAGCCTCCGGCATTGGCAACGGCTCCGTAACCTATGTGGTGCGCGATAACTTCACAGGCAGCGCGCGACAGGGAACGATGACCATCGCCAGCCAGACCGTGACGGTCACGCAGGATGGTGGACCGGGCAGTGATTGCCAGTATTCGATCTCGCCGCCTGCGCAAGTTTTCGGCAGCGCCGCCGGCAGCAGCACTCTCCTCATCGCGGTTTCCGAGCGCTGCTCGTGGCGGGCAGCCGCAAATGTGCCCTGGATTACAATCACTTCAAGTCCAAACGGCATCGGCAACGGCTCGGTGACGTTTTCTGTGGCCACCAATTCGGGCAGCCTCTCGCGCAAGGGAGCAATCACCATCGGAAGCGAGGTCTTCAATGTCAAACAGAAAGGCGCTCCCACGAGCGCGGCGATTCCGCGTCGGCTGAATCAAAGTCCTCCCCGAAAAATTTAAGTGATGATGTTTGTGGCTGGCAGAAAACGCTAGGCGATGAGCCGGGCGGGCGGGCATTCACCTGTTTGGTTGCATTGAAGCGCGCGGCTCAAAGGCCGGCGGCGAGGTTCGGGCGGTCGGTAATCTCCCAGGCGGTGTCGTCGCGCAAGACGCGTGAGACCAGCGCCGTGTGAACGCCGTGGCCGGTGCGCTCAGCTTCGACGCGACCGAGGATGGGCATGCCGAACAACGCCAGGTCGCCCATGATGTCGAGAATCTTGTGGCGCACGAACTCGTCGGCAAAGCGCAGCCCTTCGCGGTTAAGAATGCCGCCTTCGGGCGTCAGGATAATGGCGTTTTCAAGTGAGCCGCCGCGAATCAGACCGGAATTGCGCAGCGCCTCGATCTCGTCGAGAAAGCCGAAGGTGCGCGCCGCCGCGATGTGGCGCGCGAACTGGCCATCAACGATGCTGACTTCGCGCCGCTGAGTGCCGATCATCGGATGCGGGAATTCGATCAGGCACGAGATGGCAAAGCGGTCTGCCGGCGCCAGGCTCATGCGCCGGTTGCCCTGCACGACTTCTGTATGCTTGAGGACGCGGAGGAACTGGCGCGGCGCTTCGAGCGTCACGGTGCCTGCCGCTTCGATCAATTCGATGAAGGGCTCGGCGCTGCCGTCAAGGATCGGCACCTCCAGCGAATCGATCTCGATGATGCAGTTGTCTATGTGTGTGCCGGCGAGCGCGGCCAGCAGATGCTCGACCGTCGCGATCATCACCCCCTGGCGCATCAGCGTCGTGGCGTAACTGACGCGCGCGACGAACTGCGGCGCGGCCGGTATCTCGAAGTTATTTAGATCGGTGCGGCGAAAAACGTAGCCGCTATAGGCGGGCGCGGGCCGCAAGGTCAGGCGCGCCGGCTCGCCGGTGTGCAAGCCGTGGCCGGCGGTCGAGACTGCTCTTGCGAGCGTCGTTTGTCTGATCAACAGTCTTTCCCCTCTCGCGTCATTGCACTATGGGTGCTTATCGATTAGGCATGGGCCGTGCCAATCAGTTTGCCTGGCAAAAGCGGCTTTTTTCAAGGGAAATCGCACAATGCCTGCGGGCGGCGGTCGCCGCCTGTCGCCTGCCTGCCACAACTGCTGTGGCGCGACGCGCACAATCAATTTAGAATGTCAGGTCTGATTCGCGAAGATCAACGGGAGCGATCCATGAACGTCACAGAAAATATCCCCATCGGCATAGCGGTCGAGCACGTCATCGAAGTCACGCGCGAAATGACGGTCGCGCACTTTGTCGAAGCGATGCCCGCGGTCTACGGCACGCCGATCATGATCTTTCACATGGAGAATGCCGCGGGCGAGGCGCTCGCCCGGCACCTGCCCTCAGGCTGGGTATCGGTTGGCGTCGTCGTCAACGTCAAGCACCTGGCGGCTACGCCGGTTGGCGCGCGGGTCACTGTGCGCGCCGAAGTCGTTTCGGTAGACCCGCACACGGTGACTTTCAAAGTCGAAGCCCACGATGGCCTGGACAAGATCGGCGAAGGCTTGCACGTGCGGGCGCCGGTCGAGCTGGCGCGATTCCTGAAGCGCATCGAAGCCAAAACGCAAAGGCTTGAATGAGCCTTTGCGGCGACCCGTTACGCCGGGCTGCTTGCGTCAAGCGCGATGGGCTTGCTAGTTTTGTTGCGACGCGGAGGTGAATGGGGCCTGGTGGTTCTCGCGGGCTTCAAACCCGTTGCGGGTCGCCGAGAGGCGGTCTGGGTGGGTTCGATTCCCACACACCTCCGCCAACTTTTTATTGAGCAGACCAGAAGGAAACATCATGGCCGATACTCGCATTGCCTGTGTGCAGATGGACATCGCGATTGGCGATGTCGCCGCGAACCGCCAGCAAATTATCGAACGACTCCGCGAAGCCGCTGCCCACGACGCGCAACTGGTCATCTTTCCCGAATGCGCGCTGACCGGCTATTGCTTCGATTCTCTCGATGAAGCCGCGCCGTTTGCTGAGCCGCTCGATGGGCCGTCGGCACAGGCCATCGCCGCGGCCTGCCGCGAAGCCGAGGTCTACGCCATTGCCGGCTTCATCGAGCGCCAGGGTGATCGTTATTACAATGGGGCGATGGTGGTCGGGCCGGCGGGCGTCGTCGGCAGTTATCGCAAAGTCCACCTGCCCTTCCTCGGCGTTGACCGCTTCTTGACGCCGGGCGACCGGCCTTTTGAAGTCATCCGGCTGCCCTTCGGTCGCATCGGCGTCAACATCTGCTATGACGCCAGCTTCCCCGAAGCGGCGCGGGCGTTGAAACTGTTGGGCGCAGAGATGGTGATTCTGCCGACGAACTGGCCGGGCGGCGCATGGCGCACCGCCGAGTTCATCGTCAACGCCAGGGCGAGCGAGAACCACCTGCACTTTGCCGCCGTCAATCGCGTCGGCACCGAGCGCGGATGGCAATTCATCGGCAGGAGCAAAGTCGTGGACTGCATGGGCGATACGGTTGTCGAAGCGAGCCGCGAGCAGGCTGAAATTGTTTACGCGACGCTCGATATGGAATGGCCGAATCGGAACAAGATCGTCAATGTGGCAGGGTCTTATGAGATAGATCGGCTGGCTGACCGACGACCGGAGTTTTATGGTGTGATTACGCAGCCGGTGACAAAGGCGCAGGCCGCAGACTGATCGGCGGCGCACACGGCTCCGTGCCGGCATGGCTGCTAATTCTGGCCCGGCGCTCGCTGGTCGAGCGAGCCGGGTCAGAATCGGGGGCAACCTCAGGCCGCGATCAGGTTGATTTGAACCTTCTTCGTCTTGCCGCAGCCGTAACAGGTCATCACCACGGCGTTGACATCATCTTCGCAACGATGCGGGACGCCCCAGTAGTGCCGATGATTCGTTAAGAATTCCCAGATAATCGCCATAACCTACTCCCTCAAATCAGTTGTTCATACAGTCCGGTTATACCGTTGGCAATTCCCATGCCGAGAGACGGCGGCTGGATAAATCGCTTCAATTTCACGTAGCCGGAATAGTTTGGCCCGGCAGCGTGCCGCTAACCGGATCACACGCATAGCAATGACGTACGCAATTCATGCACGCGCGTATCTAAAACAGACGTGCAAACGCCAGCTCTCTGTATCGCATGTCTGGTGTGGGGGATTCAGCTAAGGGGAATGCCGGAGGTCAGTCGAACTTCACATCTTCGTAGATGTCGCCGAGTGACAGCCTCCCGCCGATGCTGTCGAGGGTCAGCGTGGCGTCGAAGCCGGTCACTTCCTCGCGCGCCCATTCGCCGTCCGCCTGCCGCGTGAAGTGGATGACGCGCGGCGCGTCCTGAGCAATCAACAGGTATTCACGGAAAGTGGCTATCGCTTTATAGGCGGTGAACTTTGCATCAAAGTCGCGCGACGCCGTCGTCGGTGACAAGACTTCGACAATCAGCACAGGATTGATCAACGCATCCACGCCGTGAATGGGTTGAAAGCGCAGCTCGCCGCAAGCGACCGACGCATCCGGGTAACGATAAGGCGGCAGCGTCGGCGTCCATACAGGCGTATCGCCGGTAAATGCGCGGCATGGCCCATCGCCAAGTTGCTGGCTCAGGCGATGATGTACATTGCTGGAGATGAGGTAGTGTTGTCGCTTGCCGCCGCTCATGCAGACGAGCTCGCCTTCCCAATACTCCCAGCGCGCCTCGCTCGCCTGCTCCAGCGCGAAATACTCCTCCAGCGTGAAGTAATGCTGCGGCATGTCTTTCCGGTCGGTTGCCATGCTCTACCTTCCTTCTTTGTGGAGCCAGTGTAGCACACAAAGACAATGGGCGCATTGAGTGAAGCACGGCGGCCATTGCGCGACCGGCACCCGTTCGCGGAGAATAGGCGCGAAGGAGACGATCTCATGTTTGAAGGCTTGTCATCGGTGCTTGCCGTGCTGACGGCGATGATTACGCCGGCGGTGTTAATCTCGGCGTGCGGTTCGTTGATTCTCTCGACCTCGACGCGTCTGGGACGTGTCGTTGATCGTGTGCGCGAGTTGTCAGACCGCTTCGAGCGCATGGCGCACGACGAGAAAGAGATTGCCCTGGCCAAAGAGAAGCGCGCCATGATCTTCGACCAGCTCGACCGCCTGACCAGCCGCGCGCGCATCTTGCAACGCAGCATGACGAGTTTTTATCTGGCGCTCGGCATCTTCGTCGCCACCAGCTTCGCCATCGGCATGGTCGCCATCCTGAACACGCGCCAGGGCTGGATACCTGTGGCGCTGGGGCTGCTGGGCGCCGCCTTTCTCTTCTATGGCAGCATTCTGCAAATCCTTGAAGCGCGGCTGGCGCTGGCGACGACTTATCGCGAGATGGATTTCATCTGGGAGATGGGCAAGTATTATGCGCCCACCGAGCTGATGGACCAGCGGGACGCGCGCAAGCGCAGCATCTGGCGTTGGCGTTAAGCCTGTCGGGTCGCCAGACGGTCGAGACGACCTGCGACGATGTCGGGGAGCATCTGGTTGAAAGCCGAATGAGGCAAGACCAGATTGCAGCCGGCGGCGCGGGCGCTGCGAATCGCTTCGGTCTGGACGTGTGAAACGAAAGCAACAATGGGAATCGTGCGCAGCGCCTCTTGTGACTTCAAGTGCTCGATAGCCTGCAACGGGTCAAGGCGCTCGGCTTTCAAGTCTATGATCACCAGCAGCGGCGGTGCTGTGGCAAGCGCTTCGAGCTGCTCAAGCGAGCGAATGCGCTCGACGGCGCGCCCGGCGGCGCTGGCGGCGGCATTGATCTTCGCCGCGAAAAACATATCGTCAACAATCAGGCTGATCTTTTCCATTCCGGCCTTCTATTCTACGACTCCCCCAAGCAGTGCGCCAGTGCGCTTCGATGCCGACGCTGGCCAGCAGCCCGACGGCACGGCAGGACAGCCCTCTCCGCAACTCACATCAACGCGAATGACCCGCGTGATGCAGCGAGGCCACCATTGATCGGGGGCTCGATGTCAGCGGCAAGTCAACGTGCTGGTTCTGCATAATCTCTCTGATCTGCGCAACGATGTCGGGGTGATCGGCGGAAACGTCGCGCGTTTCGGCGATGTCGTTGGCCAGGTCATAAAGCTCAAGGGCTTTTTTCTTATTCTTCTTTCCCCGATTACGATCATTGATCCGCACGCCTTTCCATTGATTGAGGCGCACAGCTTGAATGATGCCGCGATCATTCTTGAGGCGGAACTCCCAGTATAAAGGCGGGTGCGGCGGCTGTTCCTGGCCCAACAGAGCCGGCAGCATGGAAATGCCATCGAGATGGGTTGGCGGGAGCGTGCCCGCAAGCGCAAGGGCGGTCGGGAAAAAATCCCAGAAGGCCCACGGCATGCTATTGACCTGCTCCGGCATGATCGCGCCTGGCCAGCGCACGATCATGGGAATGCGAATGCCGCCCTCGTAAAGCTGACGCTTGAGGCCATTGAGCGGTCCGGCGCTCTGAAAAATGTCGGCGCTTTCGGGGCCATTGTCGCTGCTGAAAAAGACAATCGTATTCTCGTCAATCCCGAGGTCTTTCAAGAGGCTGATTAAGCGCCCGACATCGCGGTCCAGGTAGGTGATCATCGCCGCGTAGTTTTTCTCTAACTGTTCCCACGGCTGATCTGCGTAGGGCGCGTCGGAAGGAATGGTGTATGGCGCGTGCGGCACCATGTAAGCCAGGTATAAAAAGAAGGGGCCCTCCTTTTGGCGCTGAATGAATTTGAAGGCGTCATCTGTAAACAAATCCTGTTGGTACGATCTGGCAGGCACGGCCTCCGGCTGTCCATTGCGCCACAAGGTGGTGGGATAATAGGTCGCCTCCGAATGCTCCAGAAAGCCGTAAGCGTAATCGAACCCTTTGCGATTCGGGCTGCCGGTGGTCGTGGCATTGCCCAGCCCCCATTTGCCGACTACCCCGGTGGCGTAGCCCGCCGCTTGCAACCCCTGAGCAACCGTGGTGTCCTCTGGCCGCAAAGGTGTATCCGGTGGACTGGAGTTGTTGCGAATGTAGGCATGCCCCATGTGCAGGCCCGTCATCAGGGAACAGCGCGCCGCCGCGCAAACGGCGTTGCCTGTATAGCTGTCCGTAAAACGGATGCCCTCAGCCGCCAAGCGGTCGAGATTCGGCGTGTGAATCATCTTTTGTCCGTAACATCCCAGGTCACCGTAGCCAAGATCATCTGTCAGGATAAAGATGATGTTCGGCGGCTTGCTATTTACGGAGCGGACGTGTGCCGAACGACCCGGGTCGATAAATGATGAAACGATGGTGAGGGTGAGCAAGAAAAAAATCACTGCTCGCCGGGCGAATCTAGACCTTCGGGCTTTCTGCATATCACCTCCCACAACGCACCCCCGCAAACCGGGCGGGGACACTAAAAGGTCGCAGCCGGATGCGGGCCGCTGATTTCACACAGTCCTAGTCCGTAGATTTTGGGGTCTAAGAGATTTCCCGACTTGTTCGATTTTTACAGGGCCAACTAAATGCGCCGTGCAGTATACGGTGCGAGCGCCTCATGAGGCAAGACCGCCTCGTCGGTGCCGACCACTCACTTGAAAAGGCGGCGCGGCTGCGGCTAATATTCGTCATTCTGACAGCACTCTCACATTTCAAATTACGGAGGCATCTCGAATGAAACTGAAAGCACTGGTATTGTGCGCGCTGCTCTTTGCCATGAGCGCGCAGGCCGTCGCCAAAGGGCCAAAGCTCGACGGCGCGTACCGTTACGTCTCAACCACCTTCCCCGGCGGCAAGCAGACCGACGCCGAGACCAAAGGCATGCTGGTCGTTCACGGCAAGTACATGGCGTTCGTGCGCGCTAACATTGATCGCAAGACATGGGATCAGCAGGAGCCCGCCGACGAGCGCACGAAGAAGATCATCGCCGCTTATCAGGGACTCGCGGCGACCTGCGGCGAGTACACCACGGAGGGCAACATCATCACCTTGCAACAACTGGCGCAGGCCAGCCCGCTCACCATGGGCAAAGCCGTCAAGTGGGAATACAAGCTCGAAGGCAGCACCCTGACGATCAAGCCGGTCGCCAATCCCGGCGTCGAATTCACCTTCGAGCGCATGCCGGAGTAGGAAATAGTAAGCAGTCCCGTAGGGACGCGATGTTCATAGTTGGCAGCATCAAAAAGAACCTGAGCCCCGTAGGGGCGCAATGTCAACATTGCGCCCCTGACGGAGCTTGAATCTTTAAGGGCATTGGTGGCTATATACATTGCGCTCCTGACGGAGCTGAATCAGGCGCTTTTGACTACCTACTGCTCTGGAGGAGGATTGTAATGAAAGCAATGCGTGGGCTGGTATTGATCTGCATCCTGGCGGTCGTGGCGGGGCCGCTTGTGGCTTTGGCTCGACAGGATAAGACCGTTGATAAGGCCGCCGCCAAGTCACGGGCCGAAGAGGTCAAAAAAGCCGAGAACCCCGGCCCGGTGCCGCAGGTCGGGGATAAGAAAGAAGAGGCAAAAAAGGAAGAACCGAAAAAAGCCGACCCGTTCTCGACGCCGACCTTCAACGGCCTGCGCTTCCGGCTGATCGGCCCGGCCTTCACATCGGGCCGCGTCGTCGCGGTCGCGGTTGATCCGACCGACCACAGCCGTTACTTCGTCGGCGCGGCTTCGGGCGGCGTCTGGAAGACAACCAACTCCGGCACGACCTGGACGCCGGTCTTCGATAATGAAGGCTCTTATTCAATCGGTGTCGTCGTCATCGATCCGAAGAACCCGTCGACCGTCTGGGTCGGCAGCGGCGAAAATAACAGCCAGCGCAGCGTCTCTTACGGCGACGGCGTCTATCGCTCGGACGACGGTGGCAAGACCTGGAAGAACATGGGCTTGAAGGCGTCCGAGCACATTGGCGAGATCAGCATCGATCCGCGCGACTCAAACGTTGTTTACGTCGCGGCGCAGGGGCCGCTGTGGGGACCGGGCGGCGAGCGCGGCCTGTTCAAGACCACTGATGGCGGCAAGACATGGAAACCTTCGCTCACTGTGAGCGAGAACACTGGCATCACCGACGTTGCGATTGATCCGAATAATCCTGACACGCTCTATGCCGCCGCCTATCAACGCCGCCGCCACGTCTACACGCTGGTCAATGGCGGCCCGGAGGGCGGGGTCTATAAGTCAACCGACGCCGGCGCGACCTGGAACAAGCTGCGCGCCGGTTTGCCGACTTCCGAGATGGGCCGTATCGGCATCGCTATTTCGCCGGTTGATTCAAATGTAATCTATGCCTCTATCGAAGCGGCGGACCGCAAGGGCGGCATCTTTCGTTCGAGCGACCGCGGCGCGAGCTGGGAGCGGCGCAACCCTTACGACACCACGGCGATGTATTACGGTCATGTCTATTGCGACCCGAAAGAGGTTGACCGCATCTATGTGCCGAACGTTTTGATGCTGGTCTCAGATGATGGCGGCAGGACGCTGCGCCCGCTCGGCGAGCGCTCGAAGCACGTAGACAATCACGTCATCTGGATTGACCCGACGAACACCAATCGTTACCTTGTCGGCTGCGACGGCGGCCTCTACGAGAGCTTTGACCGCGGCGCGACCTGGGACTTCAAAGCGAACCTGCCCATCCCGCAGTTCTACGACATCACGACCGACAACGCGACGCCGTTTTATAACGTCTACGGCGGCACGCAGGACAACTACAGCATGGGCGGGCCGTCGCGGACGCGCTCGATTTCCGGCATCGTCAATTCCGACTGGTTCGTCACGCAAGGCGGTGACGGCTTCCGCTCACAGGTTGACCCGGAAGACCCGAACACGGTCTACGCCGAATTGCAGTACGGCAATCTGGTGCGCTTCGACAAGCGCACGGGCGAGCGCATGGGCATCACGCCGGCGCCGGGGCGCGGCGAAGAGGCGCTGCGCGTCAACTGGGACGCGCCGTTCATCATCAGCCCGCACTCAAGGACGCGGCTGTACTACGCCTCGAACAAGCTCTTCCGCTCAGATGATCGCGGCGACACCTGGACGCTGGCAAGCAATGACCTGACGCGCCAGCTCGACCGCAACAAGCTGCCGGTGTTTAACAAAATCCTGAGCGTTGATGCTGTCGCCCGGCATGCTTCGACCGATCCGTTCGGCAACGCCTCGGCGCTGTTCGAGTCGCCGAAGAAAGACGGCATGGTCTATGTCGGCACCGACGACGGCTTGATTCAGGTGACCGAAGACGCCGGCAAGAACTGGCGCAAGATCGCAAGCTTCCCCGGCGTGCCCGAGATGACTTATGTGTCGCGCGTTGTCGCCTCGCAGCACGACGCCAACACCGTCTATGCATCGTTTGATAATCACAAGCGCAGTGACTTTGCGCCCTACTTGCTCAAGAGCACGGACGCGGGGCGCTCGTGGTCATCGATTGCCAGCAACCTGCCGAAGAACGGGCCGGTGCTGGCAATTGCCGAAGATCACGTCAACCCGAATCTGCTGTTCGCCGGCACCGAGTATGGCGTCTTCTTCACGATTGACGGAGGCAAGCACTGGGTACAGCTCAAAGGCGGATTGCCGACGATTGCGGTGCGCGACATCGCGATTCAGCGGCGCGAAAACGACCTGGTGCTGGCGACCTTCGGGCGCGGCATCTACATTCTTGACGACTACACATCGCTCAGGAATGTCAGACCGGAAACGTTCACGCAAGAGGCGGCGCTCTTCACCGTCAAAGACCCGCTGATGTACATCCAGTCGCAGCCGCTCGGTGGGCGCGGCAAGTCGTTCCAGGGCGAATCGTTCTACAACGCCGACAACCCACCTTACGGGGCGACGTTTACTTATTACCTGAAAGAGGCGCCGAAGACGCGCAAGCAGTTGCGCCAGGAGGCCGAGCGGGAAGCTGAAAAGAAAGGCCAGCCCATCTATCAACCGACGCTCGAAGAGCTGCGCGCCGAAGACGAAGAAGAAGCGCCGACGATCTTCTTGACCGTGAAGGACAGTGAAGGGCGGGTCGTCAGGCGGCTAACGGGGACGGCGGCGCCGGGCTTCAACCGCAGCAATTGGGATTTGCGCTATTCGTCGCCGGTGATTTCGCAGCGCCCGCCATCGCCTGAGGAAGAGATCTTTGGCGACCCGCCGTCGGGGCCGCTGGTGCTGCCCGGCAAGTATTCGGTTTCGATGGCGCGGCGCGTCGGCGGCACGATCACGCCGCTCGGCTCGGCGCAGGAGTTCACCATCTATGTCGAAGGTCAGGGCCAGATGAACCCGGCGGACCGCGCCGCGCTGGTTGAGTTCCAGCAGAAAGTCGCGCGCTTGCAGCGGGCGGTGACCGGGGCGCTCGAAACGGCGAACCAGTTGAAGACGCGGCTGGCGCTGATCAAGCGGGCGCTACAGGAAACGCCTGCCGCCGATTACAAGCTGACCGAGGATGCGCAGGCTATCGAGCGCAAGCTCGACGACCTGTTGCGGGCGCTGCGTGGCGACCAGACGGCGCGCTCGCGTAATCTGGACACGCCGCCTTCGATCAGCGACCGTGTCAACACGATACTCGGCGAGCAACGCATGTCCACCTCGCGCCCGACCCGCACGCAGCAGGAGCATTACGCCGCCGCCGCCGCTGATTTTGAAGCGGCGCTGGCCGGCTTGCGCGCCCTGGTCGAAGGCGACCTGGCGCGGCTGGAAAAGGCGATGGAAGCGGCGGGCGCGCCCTGGACGCCGGGCCGCATTCCTGAATGGAAAAACAACTGAGCGACTGATCCAGGCAATCAACCGCCGGGACTCTAAGCACACCAGGCCCCGTACTGTGACATTCGGCTTGGCGCTCTTAGCGTCCCGGTCTTTCTTTCCGCCCCGCGCCATCCGCATTTTTCCCAGCATCGGGCGACATTTGCGCCGCCCGAAAAATAATTCTGTCTGATGTAAAGAATTGCGAGATTCGAATTTCTTTTGCGTCTTTTCATTATAGAGGAAGGAGAAGCCACTCACGCTGATGGCGTGATGCATTTGGGTATTTGAATTCGGTTCATGGCGGCACACCCTCCGCTCAAGCAAAGCTTTGCCGCCTATTTTTGGCTGGTTCCTGCTTGCGCCAGCCATTTCCGTGCTGTGCTGGTGATCCCCTCCAGCCAGACGGAAGAAAGAGCCTCAATCCTGCCAAACCGACTTTCGCCTGAGAGTCATGAGGCTCACCTTAAAGGGCGCGACTGAGGGTCGCGCCCTTTTTTCCTTCCCCTGCGCAAATCCATTTCACACGGCCTGACGTAATCATCGGGGACTTCAACCACTAACTATTTCTGAAGGAGAAAAGTGATGCATAAACGCTGGATTGGTTCACTTGTGGCTATCGCGCTACTGATCACCGCGCTGGGCGCGCTCAGCCCCGCAGCCGCGCAAGGCAAGGACACGCTCTACAAGCGGCTCGGCGGATACGATGCGCTGGCCGCCGTAACCGATGATTTCATCACCGCGCTGGCGACCGACCCGAAGCTGGGCCGCTTTTTCGTCGGCGCCAGCGACAACAGTAAAGCCCGCATCCGTCAGCTCGTCCTCGATCAACTCTGCGCCGCCACCGGCGGCCCGTGCGTCTACATCGGACGCGACATGAAGACCGTGCATAAGGGCCTGCGCATCACCGAAGACGACTGGAATACCGCCGTCAAGCATCTGGTCAATACCATGACCAAGTTTAAGGTCAAAGAGCGCGAGCAGAAAGAAGTCGCGGCGGCGCTTTCGGGATTGAAAGCCGACATCGTCGAGCAATAACCAGGCCTCCTCCACTCCCTATCATGGTTTATCTTCAGAGGGTTCACGCGAACCCTCTTTTCTTTTCTACGCTGCAAAGTTTCCACTGCGGAATATCCGACAGAACAGCGCGCGGTTAGCCATGATACTTATTAGTGATCGGCATGCGGCGGTCGCGCCCAAAAGCGCGCGGCGTGATCTTGATGCCGGGCGGCGACTGGCGGCGTTTGTACTCTGCCGCATCAACGCGATTGATGACCCAGCGGACGATCTCAGGCGGGTAGCCGCGCTCGGCGATAGAGTCGGCATTCAGGTCTTTTTCGATGTACAGCTCCAGTATGGCGTCGAGCATGGCGTAAGGCGGCAAGGTGTCCTGGTCGGTCTGGTCAGGGCGTAGCTCAGCCGACGGCGGGCGAGTGATGATGTATTCGGGGATCAACGGGCGCGAGCCGCGCTCATTCACATAGTGGCATAACTCATACACCAACATCTTCGGCACATCTTTGAGCAGCGCAAAGCCGCCAACCATGTCGCCATACAGCGTCGAATAGCCGACGCTCATCTCGCTCTTGTTGCCGGTTGACAGCACCAGCCCGCGAAACTTGTTCGACAGCGCCATTAAGATGTTGCCGCGAATACGCGCCTGCAAGTTCTCTTCGGTCACGTCTTCGACCAATCCGTTGAACGAAGGTGCCAGCATCTGTTTGTACTGCTCGAAGGTTTCTTGAATCTCGATGACCTGAAAATGGATGCCGAGATTGTCGGCCAGTACCTCGGAATCGCGCAACGATTCCGTAGACGAATAGACCGTCGGCATAAAGACGGCGTTGACGTTATCGGCGCCAATCGCGTCCGCCGCGATCACCGCGGTCAGCGCCGAATCGATGCCGCCCGACAGCCCGAAGTAAACTTTATCAAAGCCATTCTTGCGCACGTAATCGCGCGTCCCTATGACCAGCGCAAGGTAAGTTTCAGCGACCTCTGTGAGCTGCGGGTTGCCGCGCTCAGGCAGCGCCGCGTGATTGTTTGAGGGCTTGCGCAAGCCATTTAGATCGATCACGTCGAGCCCCGCGTCAGCCGAAACGCGCAGCTTCTCGCGGCGGCGGCGCGGGTCGTGCAGGCGCTCGGAAAAGACGCGCTCGACGTTGATGTCAGCGACGATCAAGTCTTCTTCAAACGCCTTGCCGCGCGCCGTGATGTGACCGTCTTCGTTGATCACCAGGCTGTTGCCGTCAAAGACCAGCTCGTCCTGGCCGCCGATGAGGTTGCAATAGACCAGCGCCACGGCGTTGTCTTCGGCGCGCGTGCAGAGCATGCGCTCGCGGTCGTGATTCTTGCCGGCGTGAAATGGCGAGGCCGAGATATTGACGATCAGGTGGGCGTCGCCTGCGAGCGCTTGCAGCTTTGTCGGCCCACCCGGATACCAGATGTCTTCGCAGATGTTGACGCCGACGCGCGCCTCGCCAACGACAAAGACCGGACAGCGCGTGCCGGCTTGAAAATAGCGCTCCTCGTCAAAGACACCGTAGTTCGGCAGGAACGACTTGTGATAGACGTAGACCAGCTTGCCGCCGGCAATCACCGCCGCCGCGTTATAAATATCCGAGCCGTCCGTATCAACGAAGCCGACGACAACCAGCAGATCGCCCGCCGCCGCAACGATGCGGTCGAGGGCGCGACGATTCTCGCGCACAAAGTGCGGCTTCATCAGCAAGTCTTCGGGTGGATAGCCGGCGATGGCGAGCTCGGGAAAGGCAACCAGATCAGCGCCCGTCTGGCGGGCGCGCTCAAGGTAGTCAAGAATCAGGCCGATGTTGCTGTCGAAAGCGCCGACGATTGGGTTGATCTGCGCGAGCGCGACGCGAAGCGTATTCATAGGGTAGTTCTCAGTTACCAGTTCTCAGTTGCCAGTTCCGACCTCATATCAAGAGAATAACAACCATTCGCAAGAACTAAAAACTGACAACCGGCAACTGACAACTGCCTACCTGTTCACCTCGACTGTATCCACGATACCGACGACGGCGGCGTCAATCGGGCAGTCTTTGCAGCCGAACGCCATGCGCGCCGAGCTGCCTTGGACAATCAACACGGTTTCCTGAACGCCCGCGCCGACCGTATCCACAGCGACCACATGGCCTTTCTCGTCTTCGCCGTCAACGCCGACGAGCCGCGCCACGAGCAGCTTGCGCCCGTGCAGCCGATCATCTTTGCGCGTTGCGACGACCGTTCCAACAATGCGTGCGAGTAGCATAACAGCAGGGACTGGGGGTTAGGGATTAGGGGCCAGTAAAGAACGCGCCCGCTAGTCCCTAGTCCCTAGCCCCTAGCCCCTTTCTCATTTTTCTCGTGACTCAAACGTGACGGGCAGGTTTTCGTCCACCGACGAGTGCGGGCGCGGAATGACGTGGACGCTGACCAGTTCGCCGACGCGGCGGGCGGCAGCGGCTCCGGCGTCGGTCGCGGCTTTGACCGCCGCAACATCGCCGCGCACGATGGCCGTCACCAGTCCCGCACCAATCTTCTCGTACCCGACCAGTGTGACGTTGGCGGCTTTGACCATGGCGTCCGCCGCCTCGATCATCGCCACGAGGCCCTTCGTTTCGATCATTCCAAGAGCTTCCATTCAGTCTCTCCTTATTGCCTTCGTTGTCGTGATGACGAATCTCAAACCTGAGTAGCCCGCCGCGCGATTAGTGATTCATCTCGCGAGCGACCAGGCGCGCCGCTTCGGTGATCAGCGCCGTCAATTCCCTGCGCGTCAGGGTGACGGTGTCGTCGCCGTTTGCCGGGCTGTAAGACCGTGTGGCGCTGCCGACGGCGCAGGTTGCCGCATGACCTTGAATAAAGCCGCACGCCTGACAGTTGCGGAACTCGGCGGGCATATAGCCGGCCTTCTCGCGCACGTCGAGCAGCTTTTCAATGGCGGCAGCGGGCAGCTCATGCGGCTTGCCGACCAGCCGCGCGATCAGATTGATCTTCGCGAAATGCTCCAAGGTTTCCATCTTGCCATAGGCCGCTTCGAGGTCGCTGCCGTAAGCCACCGCGCCGTGATTTGCCAGCAACAGCGCATCATGGTGCGGGATGTAAGCCGTGAGCGATTCCGACAGCTCTTTCGTTGACGGCGTGCCGTAAGCCGTCAGCGGAATACAGCCGAGCGTCAGAATGACTTCAGAAAGCAGCGGGCGATCAAGCGCCACGTTAGCCACGGCGAAGCCTGTGCCGAACGGCGGATGCGCGTGGACGACGGCGCGCACGTCTGAACGCAGGCGGTAAATCTCGCGGTGCATGTCAAATTCGGACGATGGGTTGCGCTCCGCGGCGCGCAGCTTGTTGCCGTCGGCGTCAACCAGCACCAGCATGTCCGGCGTCATCCGGCCTTTGCAGATCATCGTCGGCGTCGTCAGCACTGTGCCGTCATCGAGCCGCGCGCTCAAATTGCCGTCGGTAGCCGCGACGTAGCCGTTATCGTAGACGCGGCGACCGATCTCGACCAGATGCTCTCTGAGTTGTTGTTCCTGTTGCGCCATCGAAGCCAGTGACAAGTTGCTATCCGTTTGAGCTTCTCAGTGTCACTTGCCGGGCGCGATGCTGTCAAGGTGAGAAACCGCGAATTGACGCGGGCGGGTGGGCCTCTCTAGACTCGCTGAATGATGCGAAGACCACCGGGCAGAATCGGGCCGATCTTATCGGGTGCGCCGAACGGATGGGGCAAGCAGCTCGCGGAACGCGCCGCTCAGTTTGCGGCGCTCGCCGTGACCGCGGAAGAACGCCGCGAGCTTGAGGCGTTGCTGATCGATCAATTTGTCTCGGCGACGCTTGAAGTCGAACAGCTTGACGCGACGAACGCCTTGCACGAGGTTATCAGACTGACGAAGGCTGAAGGGCTACGGGCACGGCTGACGCCCGAACTGCTCATTAAGATGGGCGGCGACTTGCGCACGAATACGGATGAACGCGCAACCGCGCAAGTATCCATCGCTTATCTGCGGCAAGCCATCGAGAACGCTTGCGCCTGGTTTGCCGCCGATTCGTTCGCGGAGCTGAACCCGGTCGAGCAAGCGGCCATTGTCTTGCTGCGGCTCGCATCGCTTCAGCCGTTCGCGCAGGCGAATCAGGCGACGGCGCGGGTCGCCGCCAGCCTGTTCACATTGCGCGCCGAGTTGCCGCCGGTGATCATCCTGCCGCAGATGCAAGCGGCGTTTCGCCGAGCGATGGCCGAAGCCGAGCAGATGAATATGCAACCGCTCGTCGAGTTGATCACTGAAGCGGTCAGCTCGACCTTAGACGATATGATCGGCTTCGTCAGGCAGGCGCGCGGCGAGCGGGAATAATCTTTCAGCGAAGGACAGAAAAAATCGGGCGGCCTTTTTCAGCCGCCCGACAAGTATCATTCAGGTCTTATTGCGCCGCTTAGTTGTGATAGGCGGCTTCAAAGCTGTACTTGGCGGCGACGAAATCGCGCACACGGGTGTAGATGCCGTCGGCGTCCAGTCCGTACTTCGCAAGCAGCGTGCTCTGGCTCGCGTGCTCGATCAGCTTGTCGGGGAAGCCCAGGCACATCACCCGCACTTCGCTCAAGCGGTTCTCTTCAAGCAACTCCATCACCGCCGAGCCGAAGCCCGCCTGCACATAGTGATCTTCGACCGTGACAATCGAGCCGTGCGAGCGCGCCAGCGCCAGAATCAATTCCGAGTCGAGCGGTTTGACGAAGCGGGCGTTCACCACCGTCGGGTTCAAGCCTTCGGCAGCCAATCGCTCGGCGGCCTTCTCGCAGTAATGCACCTGCGTGCCGATGCCGATGATCGCCACGTCCGTGCCCTGGCGGACGATCTCGGCCTTGCCGATCTCTAGCTGTTTGATCTCTTCGTCCATCATGACGCCGAAGCCGTTGCCGCGCGGGTAGCGCACCGACGCCGGGCCATTGTGCAACACCGCCGTCTTCAGCATATGGCGCAACTCGTTCTCGTCCTTCGGAGCCATGATGACGACGTTCGGCATGCCTCGCAGGTAACAGAAATCCATCAAGCCGTGATGCGTCGGGCCGTCCGCCCCGGCAACACCCGCACGGTCTAATGCGAAGGTCACGTCGAGGTTCATCAGCACGACATCATGGAAAATCTGATCGTAGGCGCGTTGCAAGAAGCTCGAATAAATCGCGCAAATCGGCTTCAAGCCTTCGGTCGCCATGCCCGCGGCAAACGTCACCGCGTGCTGTTCGGCAATCGCCACGTCATAGGTGCGATCGGGGAACGCCTTCATCACTTTGCTGAGCCCCGTGCCGTCGGGCATCGCCGCCGTGATGGCGACGACGCGCGGGTCTTCCTTCATCACCGCAATCGTCGCGTCGGCAAAGGTCGCCGTGTAGGTCGGCGCCGTCGCAGGTTCTTTGATGAACTTGCCCGAAGCGATCTCGAAGGCCGAGGTGCCGTGCCATGCCGCCTTGTCGCGCTCCGCCGGCTCGTAGCCTTTGCCTTTGACCGTCAGCGCGTGAATCAGCACAGGGCCTTCTATCTGCTTGGCGGCTTCGAGCGTCGTCAGAATCGAGTTGATGTCGTGGCCGTTGATCGGCCCCATGTATTTCAGGCCGAGCTCTTCCCAGAGCGCTCCAGGAATAAAGGCCGCCGCCAGCGTGTCTTTCAATGCCCGCACACCCGAAAGCATCCTCTCGCCGACTGCCGGGATGGCTTTCAGCCACTCTTCGACTTCGTGCTTAAACTCGTTATAGGGCCGCGCCGTGCGGATGCGGTTGAGGTAGCCGGCGAGCGCGCCGACGTTCGGCGAGATCGACATCTCGTTGTCGTTGAGCAGGATGATCATCTTCGACTTGAGGTGGCCGACCTGGTTGATGCCCTCAAGCGCCATGCCTGCCGTCAAGCCGGCATCGCCGATGAAGGCGATGACATCAAAGTCTTCGCCTTTAATGTCGCGCGCCGCGGCGATGCCGAGCGCCGACGAGATCGAGGTGCCGGCGTGCGCCGCGTTGAAAACGTCATAGACCGATTCTTCGCGCCGCAAGAAACCGCTCAAGCCATTGTACTGGCGGATGGTCGGGAACTGGTCGCGGCGGCCAGTGATGATCTTGTGCGCATAAGCCTGGTGGCCGATATCAAAGACCAGCTTGTCGCGCGGCGTGTCGAAGGCGTAATGCAGCGCGAGAATCAATTCGACGGGGCCGAGGCTCGCGCCCGTGTGGCCGCCGATCTTCGACAGGGTTTCGATCATGTACTCGCGAATCTCGTCGGCGAGCGGTTGCAGCTTGGCCACCGGCAGCTTGCGCATGTCGGCGGGGTCGTTAATCTGTTTGAGCAAATTCATAATAGGTCTCGCGTCTCCTCAATCGAATCATTGGCCACGTGAGCAGACGGGCCGGTCAGGGGATAAGATGATCCAATCTAATTGCGTTTCAATCCTCGGTTTAGATGCAAAATCTGTCTGAGCGACCAAAACAATCTATCAGGCAATTCAGCAATTTAAAAGGATAGCTGCCTTACGATTTCCTTGCAACGATGAAACGCGCCAGTTCAGCCAGCATGCCGGCATCCTTGCCGAGCCCGGCGACGATGTCTATGGCTTCGCTAACCAGTTGCTGCATGCGCGCTTCGGACTGCTCGACGCCGTGCAGCGCCGGGTAAGTGGCTTTGTGGGCGGCGAGGTCTTTGCCTGCGGTCTTGCCGAGTTGTTCGCTGGTCGAGGTGACATCCAGAATATCGTCGGCAATCTGAAAGGCGAGGCCGATGCGCTGGCCGTAAGCGCGCAGCTTGTCCAGCTCAGGCTCGCTGGCACCGGCGATGAGGCCGCCAACGACGACCGGGGCGGTAATCAGCGCGCCGGTCTTCGAGCGGTGAATGTATTCGAGCGTCGTTTCGTCAACCGGCTGGCCTTCGCTTTCGATGTCGGCCATCTGGCCGCCGATCATGCCATCAATGGTGCTGGCGGCGTTGCTGATCTCGCGGATGACGCGAATCTGGCGCTCGGCGTTGAGGTGCGGCGACTCTGCTGCCAGCACGCGAAAGGCTTGCGTCAGCAGGGCGTCGCCGGCAAGAATCGCCGTCGCTTCGTCGAAGGCTTTATGACAGGTCGGCCTGCCGCGCCGCAAATCGTCGTTATCCATCGCCGGCAGGTCGTCGTGAATCAGCGAATAGGTGTGAATCATCTCGATGGCGCAGGCGGCGGGCATCAGGTTGTCAGTAGACGCGCCAAAGGATTCGCCCGCCACCAGCACCAGGATCGGGCGCAGCCGCTTGCCGCCAGCCATCAGGCTATAGCGCATGGCGCGATGCAGGCGCGTTGGCGGCGTGGTTTCTGATGGCACCAGCGCGTCGAGCCACTGGTTGACCTCTGTGGCGCGGCGCGTCAGATAGTCGCTGATGGTGTCGGATCGGGTCATTCGTCCATCTCCTCGAAAGGAGAAGGAGTGTATCCGCCGCCTTCGTCTTTGAGCAAGATTTCGACGCGCCGCTCGGCCTCGTCGAGGCGCTTCTGGCAGTCGCGCGACAACCCCACGCCCTGCTCGAACAACGCCAGCGAGCGTTCCAGCGGTAAGTCGCCGGCTTCGAGCTGTTCGACAATCTGCTCAAGCTCTCTGAGCGCCGCTTCAAAATCTATTTCGCCCGGCTTTTTCTTGGTCATAATTCTTCAATGAAACCACAGATGAACACCGATAAACACAGATGCTCGGAAAGATGAAAACAGAACCCGGCTAGCAACTATAGGCTGCTTAATCCGTGTTCATCTGTGGTTCCTATTTCCTACTTCGTCGCCAGGATGAGCGGCGACGGCCCCGGCACGTCGAGCGCCTGGACTTTGCGGAACCCGGCGTCTTTCAACCACTGGCGGTATTCGCGCATTGTGAAGACGTCGCCGGCTTCGGTATGCACCAGCATATTCAAGCCGAATAACAGCGGCAGCATCGGCCCGCTGCGCGTGTCGTTGGGGATCATCTCGGCGATCAACAGCAAGCCGTTATCGCTCAAGGCGCGGTAGGCTTTCTTCACCAGCTTCTTGCCCCACTTCTCGCCTTCCGTGTGGATGATGTGGCCGAGGATCACCAGGTCATAGCGGTTGCGCCCGAAGTCGAGGTCGCGCAGATTGCCTTCGACGTATTCATAGCGATCCGCGACTCCAAACTGCTCGGCGAAGCGCCGCGCCACCGACGTGACTTCCGGGTAATCGAGCACCGTAACGCGCGCATCGGGGATCGCCTGCGCAAAAGCCAGCGACCATGCGGCGCTGCCGGCGGCCACGTCGAGAATCGTCTTGATGCGCTTGCGCGCCTTTTCAGGGATCGCCTGCACCGCGCCCTGGGCCGCCGCGTAGCTCATCGGGAAGATGGCTTCGACGAGTTTCGGGAAGAACTCTTTGCCGCCCGTCTCTGTGTCTACGGCTTCGATGGGCTTGCCCGTCTGCACGACTTCGGGGAGCTTAGCCCAGCCCGGCCACGTCATGCGCGTCTCGCCGACAATGCCGCCCATATAAGCCGGCTTGCCTTTGACAAGGAACTGCGCGGCGACCGGCGCATTACTATAGCGCTCGCCCTTCTTCTCCAGATAGTCCATGCCGGTCAGCGCATCGAGCAGGTGGCGTATGCCGCGGGCTGACGACTTGGTGGCGCGGGCAATTTCTTTGACTGTGCCCTTGCCGGCTTCGATCTGTTCAAAGATGCCAAGCTCAACGCCGGCGGCTAGCGCCATCGCGGCGCGCGCCGTCCACAAATGCTCCATGATAATCTGCGGTGAAACAGGTGCTTGTTGCTCACTCATTAACTAACTTTCTCCTTTTTCTTAGTGACAAATGACGAGTGACAAGTGACAAGAAGAACCGCGCTGGCTTAATCTCGTCAGGATGCGGAGTACTTGCTCTCGTCACTTGTTACTTCTTAATGCATTCCATCTCGCCGTCAGCGACACGCAGACGCAGGCGCTCGCCGGGCTGCACGTCAGCGGCGCGCTTGATGATGCGGCCTTGCGAATCGGTGGCGATACTGTACCCGCGCCCCAGCACCGCGAGCGGCGAGAGCGAATGTAATTTTCCTGACGAAACCGCAAAGCGTTCGCCGGCTTGCGTCAGCCGTTGCCGCATCGCCGTCTCCATTGCATAGACGGCTTCGTCAAAGCGTTGCGCCGCGCGACGTATCCGGGTGTGTACGTCGTCAAAGGCGCGGCTCGCTTGTAGCTCCTGCACGCGATTGCGCTGCTCAAGCAAACGGTAACGCAGGGCCGCAGCCATGTCTTCTCTGAGCCCGGTCAGGCGGGCGCTGATTTCGTCGCGCGCTGCCGTGACAATCTCTGCCGCCGCCGAAGGCGTCGAAGCGCGCAGGTCGGCGACGAAATCGGCAACCGTGAAATCGGTCTCGTGGCCGACCGCAGAGATGATCGGGACACGCGAATCGAAGATGGCACGCGCCACCGCTTCTTCGTTGAAGCACCAGAGGTCTTCAACAGAGCCGCCGCCGCGCCCGACGATGATGACATCAACCTCTTCGCGCTCATTGAGCAGCTCGATGGCGCGGACGATCTCGCGGGCGGCGCCGTCGCCTTGAACGCGCGCCGGCGCGATCAACACGTTCATCGCTTCGTTGCGGCGGCGGATGACCCGTAGGATGTCGCGCACCGCAGCACCCGTCGGCGAAGTGACGACGCCTATGCAGCGCGGCAACAGCGGCAAGGGCCGCTTGCGCTCGGTGTCGAATAAGCCTTCGGCGGCCAGCCGGCGCTTCAGCTGCTCGAATCCGAGTTGCAGCGCGCCGACGCCGACCGGCTCCATATACTCGATGATCAACTGGTACTCGCCACGCGCTTCGTACAGCGACAGCCTGCCGTGGGCGCGCACGACAAGACCGTCTTCGGGCATGAAGCGAATCATGCGATTCTGCATGCGGAAGCTGGCGCAGCGCAGCATCGCGCCTTCGTCTTTGAGCGTGAAGTACCAGTGGCCCGACGTGTGACGGCGGTAGTTAGAGATTTCGCCTTCGATCCAGAGTTCGAGGAATTCGCCTTCGAGCAGAATCTTGATGCGCGCCGTCAGCTCGGAGACCGACAGGGGGCGGCGGGCCTGGAGCAGTTGATCGAGAAAGTTTATTTGCGACATGAATTCCGGCAATTCATCTGGGGACAATCCGTGCGCGACACGACTTGAGGCATAATCCTCAATCGTCGAGGCCGAGGCGTTCCAGTTCGCTTTGCAATCGCTTCCAATCGAATGGCTTCAGCGTGAAGGTCGTGCCGCTGACCTCGAAGGTGGGCACGATGCGCCGCCCGCCATTGAATTGTTCGACCAGGCGCGCGGCGGCGGGTGATTGTTCGATGTCAATCTCCTCGTAAAAAATCCCTTCGTCGTCGAGGAATTCTTTGGCCTTATCGCAATCCGTGCTCCACCGGGTCGTGTAGATTTTGAGGTCGGCCATAGCGCCTCTCCTTGCTGCGCTTCGGATTCCCATGATGCCCTTGACCGTCAAAGTCAATCGCATTCTACACCGAAGGCTAAAGCGTGAAAAGTAATTCAATCAAATAATCCGGCGCGCTGGACGATTTTCTATCAACGCGACTGATTGCGCTTGATACAAGCAGCCCGGCAAAGCGCTGTGGCGGCGACCGCACTGTGCGGCACAGTCATTGCACAAACCTCAGACGGAGGAAAAATCATCATGTTCAGGCCGCTCGTCATCACCATTCTGTTGTTCGTCGCTATGGCCGCCGCGCCCGGCTGCTCGAATCACAAGCAACCGGCGACGCACAGCGCCCATAACGTCGCCACGCAGCGATAGCCATCTATGCGCCGCGCGCACCGCGCTCTCTTTCATCGAGTCTGTTGAGTAGTGGGATAATCGGTTTACTTTGATTCGTTCCTTCAAACCGAACAGCAATGATCTTATACCAAAGTG
>JBJMGU010000164.1:0-7769 GCA_045807765.1 Blastocatellia bacterium | reverse complement strand
GCCGCTCTATGGAGGGCGGACAGGACGGAGTTCACGGTGGGAATCGCAGAGCCGAGCATCATCGTGTTCTGCTTGGCGAGCTCGAGGTTCAGCTCGCGCTCGGTCTCAAGTTGCTTCGCGATAATGTCCAGCCGCTTGATGGCGCGCTCATCGGTGGCGCGAGCGCGCAGCAATTGAACATGGCCTGAGATCAGGTTGAGCGGCGTGCCGACTTCGTGCGCGAACTGCGCCGCCAGTTGACCGGCGGCGGCCAGGCGTTCGAGCTGAGTCAACTGTCGCTGCATCTCGAAGAGTTGCAGGTTGGCCTCTTCGAGCTGTTCTTTGCGCTCGGCGATCTCGGCGGTCGCCTCTTTGACGCGGCCTTCTAAGGCACGCTGTTCAAGGCTCAACTGCTCGGTCATCTGTCGTATGCGCCTGAGCATTCGGTTGAAGCGCGAAGTGAGCAGGCCGATTTCGTCGGGCGACTGCGGCGCGACTTCAGCGGCCAGGTTGCCGGCTTCGGCTTTCGACATCGCCAGCAACAGGCTATCAATCGGCTTGTAGACGATGTGGCGGAAGAGAAAGTAAGTCATCAATGTGATGGCGATAATCGCCAGCAGCATCAGCGGCCAGATCAAGCGACGCAGCGACGCCGCCGAGCTTTGCGTCTCGTCGAAATTCAGCCGCACGCTGACCGCGCCGATCTGCGTCAGGCCGGTGCTTTCAGGAACGTGGATCGCCGACCGCGCAGTGATGATGCGAGTCGTGCCCTGCTGACCTACGACGACATTGGCGTTATCGATATGCTGAACGGCATCCTGCATCTGGCGGGCCGGCAACGGATCGGATTCGACCGGAAAAGTTACCTTCTCGACCCACTCATTGGCATTCGCCCTGGCAAAGACGCGCACTTCCGCAAGGTGCGGGTTGTCTTTGACGATAGTGTCTTCGATGGCTTCGCGGACTTCGTCCCAGTCGGGGATGGTGGTTGATTCGGACTCTTCAAAGGTGCGGGTCTTGCCTTTGCGGCGTTCTTCGCGGCGCTTCAAGCGCTTGATGTGCAGTTCGACCGTATCGGCGACGCGTGTGGCCAGCAGTTGCGCCTGTTGCCGTTCCTGCTGATCGCTCACCCGCGTGATCGCAAGGTCAGAGAAGTACGCCATGATGGCGAAGATCGCCACCAGCACCGCCGACGTGACGATGGTCGTCCGCGTATGCAGCTTGAGCGGCGGCAGCCTCAGCCATGAAGGTGATCGCATAAGGTTGGCCTGAGTACAAGTGTTCGAGCCCCATCCAATTATCGTGAAAGTCGCGGCGCCGACGCAAGTGTGCGGCGGGCCATAAAACAACATCGGCAGGCGAAAGACTGCGGCCTTCCGCCTGCCGATAAATCAAAGGATTCTTGTAGATTGATTATTCGACCGTCACCGACTTTGCCAGGTTGCGCGGCTGGTCTACGTCGCAACCGCGCCGCACGCCGATATGATAAGCCAGCAGTTGCAGCGGCAGGATAGCCAGGATCGGCGAAATCAAATCGGAGGCCGCCGGCACCTCGATCACGGTGTCGGCAATCTCGTGCGCATGGGTATCGCCTTCCGTGACAATGGCGATCACTTTGCCGTCGCGCGCTTTCACTTCGACCATGTTCGACAGCGTCTTCTCGTAGCGCAGCCGCGAGGTGTCGCTCGCATCGTCTTTGGTCGCGATCACCACGACCGGCAGGTCTTCATCGATCAGCGCGTTCGGCCCGTGTTTCATCTCGCCCGCCGGGTAGCCCTCGGCGTGAATGTAGGAAATCTCTTTCAGCTTCAATGCCCCTTCCAGAGCAATCGGAAAGTTGATGCCGCGACCGAGATATAAAAAATCCTGCGCCCTGTGGAATTCGCGCGCCAAGCGGTCGGCAAGATCGTCGCAGCCAAGCAGGGTTTCCATCTTTACCGGCAAGCCGTTCAAGGCACGAACGTGCTTCAGTGATTCTTCTTCGCTCAAGACGCCGCGCTGCTGGCCGAGATACAACGCCAGCAAGTAAAGCACGGTCATCTGGCTGGTGAAGGCTTTCGTCGAAGCAACGCCGATCTCCGGACCGGCGTGCGTCAGCACAGTGCCGTGCGATTCGCGCGTCAGCATCGAGCCCTGCACATTGCAGATCGATAAAATCTTGGCGCCCTTCTCTTTCGACTCGCGCACCGCAGCGATGGTGTCGGCGGTTTCGCCCGATTGCGAGATGGCGATGACTAACGTTTTGTCGTCAAGGATCGGGTCGCGGTAACGAAACTCTGACGCGTAATCGATCTCGACAGGGATGCGCGCCAGCTCTTCGAGCATATACTTGCCGGCCATGGCGGCGTGCAGGCTGGTGCCGCAGGCAAGCGCTTTGATCGAAGTGAACTGGCGGAACTCGGCCTCGCTAATCTCCATCTCGTCGAGATAGACGCGGCCCGTGGTCTGCGACACGCGACCCAGGACAGTATCGCGGACGGCGCGCGGCTGCTCGTAAATCTCTTTGAGCATGTAATGCTTAAAGCCGCCCTTTTCTGCCATGATCGGGTCCCAGGTGATGCGCTGCACGTTGGGCGAGATGCTGTTGCCCTCGAAATCGGTCACGGTCACGCCGGCGCGGCTCAGCACCGCCATCTCGCCATCGCCGAGATAGAACACATCGCGTGTGTGATTCAACACCGGTGGAATGTCTGAAGCCACGAAGTACTCATTCTGGCCGAGGCCAATGACAATCGGCGGCCCCTGGCGGACGGCGATGATCTTCTCCGGCTCGTCAGCCGACATGATCGCCAGCGCGTAGATGCCGCGCATCTCCATCACCGCGCGGCGCACAGCGGCTTCCAGGCTGCCGTCGGTCTCTTTCAAATACTTCTCAATCAGGTGAGCGATCACTTCGGTATCGGTCTCGGTGACGAAGCGATGATCTTCGCCTTGTAACTTGTGCTTAAGCGGCAAAAAGTTTTCGATGATGCCATTATGGACGACGACGACTTTGCCAGAGCAGTCGCGGTGCGGGTGGGCGTTCTCTTCCGTGGGCCGCCCGTGCGTCGCCCAGCGCGTGTGGCCGATCCCATAGGTGCCGTCGAGCGGCTTCAGTCGAATGGCCTCTTCGAGGTTGCGCAGCTTGCCTTCGGCGCGGCGAATCGTCAGCGCGCCCTGTTCATCAACGACGGCAATGCCCGCCGAGTCATAGCCGCGATATTCCAATTTGCGAAGCCCGTCGAGAATCACCCCAACGACCTGCTTGTCACCAACGTAGCCGACGATTCCGCACATCTGACTTCCCTCTTTTGGATGAGAAAGAATGGTTAACAGGCGAACACGAGGCGCGCCCATCATATCGAAATGACGAACCCCTGCCGAAGTTCACATGCCCGGCCCGTCAGGGCTCGTCAGTTCAATTATAACAGCCGTGCCGTCTTCTCACTGAAGCTTTTTCTTGATAACCGCCGGCACGCCGACGGCCAGCGAATCGGGCGGCACGTCTTTGGTGACGACTGCGCCCGCTCCGGTCTTCGAGCCGCGCCCGACCCGCACAGGAGCCACCAGCATCGTGTCGCTGCCGATGTGGACGCCGTCTTCGATAATCGTTTGGTTCTTGCGGACGCCGTCATAATTGCAGGTCACGGTGCCGGCGCCGATGTTGACGTCATCACCGAGCGTCGCATCGCCGAGATAGGTCAGGTGCGACGCCTTGGTGCCGGTGCCGATCTTCGATTTCTTGACTTCGACGAAGTTGCCGATGGCGGCCTTCTCGCCGATCTCTGCATGCATCCTGAGGCGTGCGAATGGGCCAACGCTGGCCCGCTGATGAATCAAGCTGTCTTCGATCACTGTCGAGTTACGGATCGTCACGTCATCTTCGATGGTGACGTTGCGCAGACGCGTCCATGAATGAATCGTGCAGTTGGCGCCGATGCGGCTCGCGCCTTCGATGATGACTTGCGGGTGGATGATGGTGTCCTGGCCGATCTCGACATCCTGATGAATGTAGGTCGTCGCCGGGTCTACGATAGTCACACCACTGAGCATCAACTCGCGGAGCCTGGCAGCGCGCAGCTTCTGGTCAATCTCGGCCAGCTCGATGCGGGTGTTGACACCTTGCACCTCTTCGGGGTCTGTGTGACAAAGCACGCCGACGCGCTTGCCCTGTTCAAGCAGCACCGCCGGCACGTCGGTCAGATAGTATTCGCCCTGCGCGTTGTCTGTGCGCAGGTGGTCGAGCGCCTCAAGCAGCGCTGCCACGTCGAAGCAATAGATGCTGACGCAGACTTCGCGCACGGCAAGCTCAGACGGCGAGCCATCTTTCTGCTCGACGATGCGCGCAAAGCCGCCGCGGTCATCGCGAAGGATTCGCCCATAGCCCGTCGGGTCATTCATCTCGACGGTCAGCACGGTTGCGGCGTTGCCTTCACGCTGGTGCGCGTCACTGAGCCGTGCAAGCGTGTCGCTCTTGATCATCGGCCCGTCGCCGGCCAATACGATGATTGACCCTGTGCGGCCTTGCAGTTGTGCGCGTCCCGCCATCACGGCGTGGCCAGTGCCGCGCTGCTCGGTCTGCAAAACGAATTGCAAGTCAGGCTGCGCCGCGCCGCGTTCGACGAGCCGCGCCGATTCGTCGCGGACGGCGCGCTCGACCTCTTCAGCTTGATGACCGACGACCGTAAAAACAGCTTTGGGAGCCAGTTTGAAAACGGCGCGCAAGACATGGGCGACGAGCGGCAGGCCGGTGACTTCGTGCAGGACTTTGGCGCGGCGCGACTTCATCCGCGTGCCCAGGCCCGCGGCCAATATCATTACATCAGTCATTGTGAAATCTCCCGATTAAGATTCATTGCCGGGGTGTGGCAACGACAGCATCTCGCGGCGCGTGTGGCTGAAGCTGAGCGGCGGCGTCAGGTGGCGTTGATGAATATTCAACACCAGTTGCGCCAGCCGGTGCGAGTCATGGCGGACGACATCATGTTCGCTGACCAGATTACCGCACAGCACAAGAATACTGCGGGCATCCGGCGACGGGCCGATGCGCAGCTTTACGGGAATCTCGCCGGAGTAGAGCGACGCGGTCTCAAATTCGACCTGCACCGCGCCGTCGGCGAGATATTTCTCGCGAAGTTCGGCATGGATGGGCGCCGAGTTAACGATCACATAATCGAGCTTCAAGGCGGGGCTGTGCGCCAGCAAAGCGCGCAGGTGGTTTTCGACCGTGAAGCCGTCGGTCTCGCCCGGCTGCGTCATGACGTTGCAGATGTAAGCCTTCATCGCCGGCGACTGGTTCAGCGCCTCGACGATCTCGTCAACCAGCAGATTCGGAATGATCGAGGTGTAGAGCGAGCCGGGGCCAATCGTAATCAGGTCGGCCTCGGCGATGGCTTCGAGGGTTTCGGGAACCGGCCCGCAAGGATGCGATAGGCGCAGGCGGCGAATCTGGGCGCGCGCCTCGACGATCCTGCTCTCGCCAAGAATGGTGCGCCCGTCTTCGAACTCGGCCACCAGCGTTACGTCCTCAACGGTTGACGGAAAAATGCGCCCTTTGATGGCCAGCACTTCGCTGCTGACTTTGATGGCTTCAAAAAAATCGCCGGTGACGCCCGTGAGCGCTGCCAGAAAGAGATTGCCGAAGCTGTGGCCGGCGAGGTCGCCGCCAGACTCAAAACGGTATTGAAAGAGCTGCGTCAACAAGCGCTCGTCTTCGGCGAGCGCCACCATGCAGTTGCGGATGTCGCCGGGCGGCAGGATTTGAAACTCTTCGCGCAGGCGGCCCGAGCTGCCGCCGTCGTCGGTGACGGTAACCACTGCGGTGAGCGTTTCGATCCAGGCCGCTTCGGGCGCGACAGCGAGACAGTCTTCGCCGACGTGTGCCTTTAAGCCTGAAAGCAGGCTTGATAGACCGCTGCCGCCGCCGATAGACACAATGCGCAATCCACGATTCGCTTCTCTCACGTGATCCCCTTGACCGCTATCACGGCTCATTCCTCGTCAAAGTCAAAGCCGAAGCCGGTCAACTGTTGGAACTCTTCGTTGGTGTGGAGGCTGGCAAAATCCGGGTCGCGCCGGGCGTGGGAGCGATGCACCGAGCGTATCGCAATGGCGCGGCGCAAAGCATCGAGAGATTTGGGCGGCTGGTGCAAACGCGCGTAGGCGGCAGACAGTGAATACCAGATATGGTCGGCGCGCGGCTCGGCCTTCAAGGCCTTTTCGAAGAGCGCGACGGCTTCAGCGAAATTGCCTTTGTTGAGCTGCACGACGCCCTGATCATAAAGTGCATCAGGGTTGCGCGGCACCGCCGGCGTCCGCGCCATGCGCTGATCGCAGATGGCGATGTAGGTGCGCGCCGGTGCGACGATATCTGCCTGATCGCCGAACCGATCTAATATGCTATCAAACGCGTCTTTGGCGCCACTGTAGTCATGGCGATTGAACAGGCGCAACGCCTGCTCGAAGGCTTTGACCGCAAGCAACGTCGCGGGTGGCGTCTTCTTCGGTGGCGGCGCCGCCGGTTTTACGGGCTTCACAGGCACGGCGACTCGCCGGGCAGCCGAGCGCGGCGGCGCGGTTTTGGCTGCGGGCTTCTTGGCCGGCTTTGGCGCAGCTTTTACCACCTTCTTCGGCGGCGACTTCTTGGCGGCGGCCACGGGCTTCTTTGCTGGGGATGCCGGTTTCTTGTTTTTTGCAGGTGCAGCTTTCTTGGCTTTGGGTGCAGCAGTGATCTTGCCGGGACGTTGAGGCTTCTTATCAGCAACCTTCTTAGCCTTCGTAGTACGGACTTTGTGAGACGCGGGCGAGCGGCTTTTGTTGCTTTTAGTAATCAGGCTGCTCATCATTGTCCTCGATAGTTGCGAATCAACGAACCATACGTCAACTCTTGCCTGCGTCGGTTGATGAGTCTTTTATATCAAGTAATTATGGGTTAAGTCAAGAAATACCTGGAGTCTCACGCCCTCATTGACAGCCGGCAAAATGGCGCTGAAAGCAGGTTTTGTCCAGGTCTCATCAACTTATTCCGTGTAACTGTAAGAGTCTTGAAACTTAGCGGGCGATTACCGGTTTGGTGGGACGCACAGCCCGCCATTTCCCAATCAAACCCTGTTATTTCAACGTTTAACTCCGGGAGCGGTAATTCCCGTTGCCGATGCTTGACGGCTAACTGTATAATTTGCCTGCATTTAGGTCATTTTGCCCCAGGCACGGCGAGCGAGGCGCAAAAAAAATGAGTAACGCAAGCCATTTTTCAGCTCAAGATAACACTGAAATAGGCCAACGTCCGCTCGCCGGCAAGAAAGTGATGCTGACACGCCCACCTGCACAGTCCACCGAAATGGCTGCCGACCTCGAACGACTGGGCGCGACGGTGATTCACTTTCCCACCATAGAAATCACCGAGCCGAGCAGTTGGCAGGGTCTTGATGACGCAATTGCCCGGCTGGAATCTTATGACTGGCTGATCTTCACCAGCGCCAACGGTGTCGAGTTCTTCTTTCGCCGGCTTGCCGAACGACGGCAGGACGGTTTGAGCGTGCTGTCAGGGTTGCGAACCTGTGTCGTCGGCCCGGCGACTGCCCAAGCTCTCATTTCAGCCGGCGGGCACGTTGATCTGACTGCAAGAGATTCAATCGGCGAAGGCGTGCTGGCGGCTCTGATTGAAGCGGTCGGCGGCGAGGAAAAGCTCACCAGCCTCAGATTCCTCTTGCCGCGCGCCCGTGTGGCCCGCGAAGTCTTGCCGGTGGAACTGACGCGACACGACGCGCAGGTTGATGCGGTCGAAGCGTATCAAACCCTGCGCCCGAATG
>JBJMGU010000163.1:0-5086 GCA_045807765.1 Blastocatellia bacterium | reverse complement strand
GCGGCGACGCGGCGACGCGGCGAGGGAAAGACCGAGAGACTGATTGCTTGTCTTCCTTTCTCCGCGTCGCCTCGGTCGCCGCGTCCCCGCGTCGCTCTTCCGCGGGTGGGCAATTCCTCGCAAGCGTTTGGGCCATTTTCCTCGAAACCACAGGCGACGAGGCGGCGAAAGTGTGAATTTACGAGGTTTTGAGCGGGGAATGAAGGTTGCCTTACAGGTTGGTGACGGCCCGCACGAGGGCCGCGACGGGCGGTGCGACTGCCGGCTCAGGAAGTAACCGCCGCAGACATTTTGAAGAAAGGTGATGTAGAAATGAAACTCTCGACCAAACGGATCAAGTTGACGGTAATCACAACCATGTCGGCACTGGCGCTGGCGGTCACGTTCGCATTCCAGCCCGCGACCCACGCCTTCGTTGCCGTAGACGACGCCGCAGCGACCTACATGGCCAAGTGCAAGATGTGTCACGGCGCGAACGCCGAGAAGAACTTTGACGCCACGCTATCCGATGCTGACCTGTTGAAAGCCATTCTCGAAGGCAAAACCTCAGCCGAAGGCAAAAAGATGCCGGCTTTCAAATCAATGAGCGAGGATGCAGCCAAGGCGCTCGTCGCCCATATGAAATCGCTCAAGCAGTAGAATGGATTCCTTGCAAAAGGCGGGCAACGACCCGCCGGGTTCTCTCGTGGTTATCTCTCGTCGTTAATGACCGCCTCCCACGCCCATGCCCGTCATTGCGTGTGGGAGGTATTTTTCAGCCCGCTGGAAGAGGTGAGCCGATGAAGCGCGTCGCCCTTCTATCTTTCTTATTCTTACTCCTGCTCTTCTGGGGCGGCCAATGGTTTATGGGGACGTCGGTGACGGTCGCCGCCGGCCCGGCTCTGACCAACAGCGATTGTCTCGCTTGCCATAACGATCCGAAGCTGGCCAGAGAAGTGAACGGCAAAGTCGCCAGCCTGCACATCAACGACCGCGCCTTTGCCGGCTCGATGCATGGCGCGCTCAACTGTACGAGCTGCCACGCCGACATCAAGCAACTGCCGCACGGCGCGACGCAGAAAGTCACCTGCGGCCAGTGTCATACCGACGCCAACGAAGCCTACGGCCACGGCCTGCATGCTCGCGCGATTCAAAATGGCGAGAACCGCGCCGCCACCTGCACAGACTGTCATGGCGATGCGCACCAGATTTTGCGCTCGTCTGAGGCCGGCGCGCTGACCAATCACCGCAACATCGCGCAGACCTGTGGCCGCTGCCACGGCGAGAAGTTTGTTATGGAAGGCACGGGGCTGACAAACCGGCCTTTCCTCTCTTACCAGGAGAGCGTCCATGGCCACGCCGTTGCCGAGGGGAATACCGTGGCGGCGACCTGCACCGATTGTCACGGCAGCCACAACATCCGTCCGCCGAGCGATGTCGAGTCGCCGATCTTCAAGTTCAACGTGCCGAAGACCTGCGGCCAGTGTCATCCGGGCATCGCGCAGGAGTTCCACGACAGCATTCACGGACAGGCAGTGAGCCGCGGCAACAGCCGCGCGCCGGTCTGCACCGATTGTCACGGCATTCACATGATCAAGCCGCACGTTGACCCGAGTTCATCGGTTGCGGCACAGGCGCTGGCGCGGACGACCTGCGCCCAGTGTCATGAAAGCGTCAGGCTGTCTGAAGAGTTCGACGTCGCCGCGCACCGCGCCAGCTCGTACCTCGACAGCTATCATGGACTGGCCTCGGAGCTGAACTCGAAGAAGGTCGCCAACTGTGCGAGCTGTCATGGCGTGCATAACATTCTGCCGTCCACGGATGCGCGCTCGACGATCAACGCCGGCCACCTGCGCGACACCTGCGGCAAGTGTCATCCCGGCGCGAGTGATGCGTTCATTCAAGGCAAGATTCATCTGGACGGCGCCGCATCGGCTGGCGACATTGGCTCGCGGGCGACCAATTACGTGCGCTGGGTCTATCTGAGCCTGATCTTCCTGGCCATCGGCGGCATGCTGCTGCACAACGGGCTGATCTGGCGCAAGAAGCTCATCGCGCACCACCGCAGCAGCGAGCGCTCGCTCGTCCGCATGACCGGCCAGCAGCGTGCCCAGCACTGGCTGTTGCTGGTGAGCTTCTTTGTGCTGGTCGTGACCGGCTTCGCGCTCAAGTATCCCGAATCGTGGCTCGGCCTGGTCTTCGGCGGCAGCGAGGCGCTGCGCCGCATCCTGCACCGCGGCGCGGCGGTCGTCATGCTCGGCGTCAGCGCTTATCATCTGGTCTACATCTTCCTGACTGGTGAAGGGCGAAGCAGCACGCTGGCCATGCTGCCGCGCTTGAAAGATGCGCGGGACGTAAAGCAGAACCTGCTCTACCTGCTCGGGCGAAGCGCAGAGCGCCCGAAGTTCGAGCGCTTCGGTTATGCAGAGAAGGTGGAATACTGGGCGCTGATCTGGGGCACCTTCATCATGGGCCTTACGGGACTGATGATCTGGTTCAAGCTCGAATGGTTCAGCTTCGCGCCGCGCTGGCTGATTGACGTGGCGACGGCGGTTCACTTCTATGAAGCGATCCTGGCGACCGCCGCCATCATCGTCTGGCACTTCTACCACGTCATCTTCGACCCGGATGTTTATCCGCTCAATCTGGCGATGGTCGACGGGCGGGTGTCGGCGCACTGGTACAGCGAAGAGCACGAGCTTGAGTACGAAAGAATTCTGCGCGGCAAAAGCACGGAAGCCGCGTCAACGAGAAAATCCCCCTCGACGGAGCCGGGGCAAAATAAAGGCAGCGGCTATGATACCGCTCCCGCGCCGTCCGAGGGGGATTGAGATCGGCGCGCGTCGGCGAGCCGCCCCGGCGCGCGCTTCAGGTTCGAAGTGGCGCAAGCTAACCGCCTTGCGCCACATTGTAGCTCTAGAACTTTGGGAAATCTCCATGACCGCAAGTACAAAAAAAACGCCGAGCCTCTTTCGCAATCTCATCAGCCTGGCCGGCACGGCCATCGTCAGCGCCGCGCTGCTGAGCATTATCTTTCTCTTCCTCGTCGAGCTGTCGGCGACGAACGAGAACCCTTACATCGGCATTTTCACCTACATCGTTTTCCCGGGGATCTTGATCTTCGGGCTGGCGGTGGTCTTCGTGGGCGCCTTGATCGAGCGCCGCAAGCGCCGCCGCATGGTGCCGGATGAGATCGGCGCTTACCCGCTGATTGACCTGAACGACCCGCGCCGCCGCCGCCGGCTGTTGACCTTTGCCGGGGTCACCTTCGTCTTCCTGCTGGTCAGCGCCTTCGGCAGTTACCGGGCGTTTGAGTATACCGAATCGGTGGCTTTCTGCGGCCAAGCCTGTCATTCGGTGATGAACCCTGAGTTCACTGCTTACCTGGCATCGCCGCACGCCCGCGTCCGCTGTGTGGATTGCCACGTCGGGCCGGGCGCCGGCTGGTACGTGCGCTCGAAGATGTCGGGGGCTTACCAGCTCTACTCGGTGACCTTCAAGAAATACCCGCGCCCTGTGCCGACGCCTGTGCATAACCTGCGCCCGGCGCAGGACACCTGCGAGCAGTGCCACTGGCCGCAGAAGTTCTTCGGCGCGCAGTTGAAGATTTTTAACCGCTTCGGCTACGACGAGCACAACACGCCGAAGCAGATTCGCATGCTGATCAACGTCGGCGGCGGCAGCCCCGAAAGCGGCCAGGTCTCCGGCATTCACTGGCACATGAACATCGCCAACGAGATCACCTACGCGGCGACCGACGACCACCGGCAGGTGATCCCCTGGGTCAGGATGAAAGACCGCCAGGGCAACATCACCGAGTTCACGGCGAAGAATTCAAAGCTGACGCCGGAACAGATCGCGCCGCTCGCGCAGCGCCGCATGGACTGTGTAGACTGTCACAACCGCCCGTCACATCAATATGTGCCGCCGGATCGCGCCGTCAACGAGGGCTTCGTGTCGGGCCGGCTCGATGTCTCGATGCCGTTTCTGAAACATCAGGCGGTCGAAGCCCTGACCAAGACCTACGAGACGACCGACGAGGCCATGCGCGAGATTGACGCCAGCCTCGACGGCTACTATCGCAAGAACTATCCCGACCTCTACAGCAGCAAGCCGGAGGCGATCCGCAGCGCCATCACGGAAGTCCAGCGCATCTTCAAGACCTATATCTTCCCTGAGATGAAAGTGGACTGGCAGACCCACCCCGACAACATCGGCCACCTCTACTTCCAGGGCTGCTTCCGCTGCCATGACGGCCAGCATATGAGCAAAGAGGGCAAGGTCATTCGCAACGACTGTAACATCTGTCACACGGTGCTCGACCAGAGCGAAGGCGGCAAGCCGGTGCCGATCAAAGACAATTCCTTCTCGCATCCGCTCCACATGGACGTCAGCGGCAGCAATTGCGCCGACTGCCACACGGGGCAGGGAATCAAGCAGTAACGGCGACACAGGGACGCATCGCCGCGTTTTTCCGTCTGCGAAATTCCACGCGAGCCGTTGAGCAATTTCCCGCACGCTTCTTGGCGCGCGCCGCCTAAGTTATTGATTTCAAGTGCCTGCGGCGTGGTATGAGGGTTGCCTTTCCTCTTATGAATCTCAAGAACAAAAACAAAACAGGAACCCATCATGACGACGAGAGAGAGTTTAGATTTTACGCTCAACGGCGAACGCCTCACTGTTTCGCCCACGACGCTTGAGAAGTACAACCAGCCGGGCCCGCGCTATACGAGCTACCCGACCGCCCCGGAATGGGACGACCAGTTCGACGAAGCCGCGTGGCGTAAGGCGCTTGATGAAGCCAATGGCAAGCCGCAGCCGGCGCCGCTGTCGCTCTATTTCCACATCCCTTTTTGCGAGTCGCTCTGCCTTTACTGCGGCTGCAATGTGGTCATCAGCAAAAAGCATGAGGTGGCGCACCCTTACCTTGACGCCTTGAAGCGCGAGACCGATTGGCTGAGCGCCGCCGTACTGCCGTCGCGCAAAGTCGAGCAACTGCACTGGGGCGGCGGCACGCCGACTTACCTGACACCGGCGCAGATCGAAGACCTTTACGGCCACATTCAGAAACGCTTCAGCTTCTCTGAAAGCGCCGAGATCAGCGTCG
>JBJMGU010000162.1:0-44581 GCA_045807765.1 Blastocatellia bacterium | reverse complement strand
GCAGACGCAGACGACGCCACAAGTCAATCACGCGGTAAGTTATGTGGCGTTGGTCGAGCGCGTCGTGCAGTTGCTCGTCGGCCAACAATCGGTTGATGAAGTGCTTAACGAACTGCATCATCTGTTTCGCAAGAACCCGACGCGAGCCCGACCGGGAAGGCAGTTGGAGCGCAACAAGCAACTGCGCTATGCCTACCGCCTGCGCTTTCACAAGTATGTCAAAAAGCTATTGGCTTAACTTAATGCCATTGCCCTACGGGGCTGTGAACGGCTTACGGCCTCCTGCCTCCTGCTTCCTGACTACTCGTACCGGAGCGCGACCATCGGATCGATGCGTGTGGCGCGGCGCGCCGGCAGGTAGCTGGCCGTCAGAGCGACAGCGATCAGGATGGCGCAGATCGAAGCGAAGGTTAGCGGGTCGGTGGCGCTGACGCCGAAAAGCAGGCTCGACATGAAGCGGGTCAATGCCAGCGCGGCGGCCAGTCCGATGGCAACGCCGATCAGGGCAAGCTGAATGGCCTGGCTCAAGACGAGCTTCAAGACATCGGCGCGGCTTGCCCCTAAAGCCACGCGGATGCCGATCTCGTGGCGGCGCTGCGCGACCAGATAGGCGATCACGCCATACAAACCGATGGCCGCCAGCAGCAATGCCAGCGCCGCGAACATGCCGAGCAAGGTGACGGCGAATCGCTGCGTTTCGAGCGAACGCGCCAGCCGCTCGTCCATCGTCTTGATGTCGTAGACGGGCAGGTTCGCATCCACCGCTTGCACTTGCTCGCGGATGGTCTGCGCCAGGCGGTGCGGGTCATCCGTAGTCCGAACGACAAGCGCTGAAGAACCCAGATACCACGGAAAGTAGATCGCGCCTTCGGGTTCTTGGATCAAATCTTTCGGGCGTACTGTGCCGACGACGCCGACGATCCTTGCCCACGGCCCTTTGCTGCCCCAGCCGATGCTCGCGCCAATCGGGTCGCGGTCCGGCCAGAAACGTTTTGCCAGCGCTTCATCAATGACGACTGCGGAGCCGTCGCCTATGGGGCCATCTATGCGCATATCCGACGATTCGAACAGCCGCCCCTTGACCAGCGGAATGCCCATCGCGCGGAAATAATCTGAGGTAACGTAGAGGTAGTCGGCATGTGGCGGCGGCGCGTCCGGGCCGGCCTGCCGATCACGGATTGAGAACATGGAATTGTCGCCGCCCATAAACGGCGGCTGGAAGGCTACTGCCGCGTGCTCGACGCCCGGCGTCGCCGCGACGCGCTCAAGCACAGCATCCATGAAGCGGGCGACCTGCGGCGAATCACTGTACTGCGTGCGCGGCAGCGCCCACCGCAGGGTGAGGACGTGGTGCGGCTCGAAGCCCGGACTGACGTCGAGCAGTCTGGCGAAGCTGCGCAGCAACAGGCCGGCGCCGATCAACAGAACGACTGCCAGCGAGACTTCGGCGATGACGAGGGCACGGCGCAAGCGGTGCCGCGAAGGGCTGGCGGTGTCTGAGCGGCCCGATTCTTTAAGCGAGCTGACGAGGTCTGTCTTCGATGCAACCAGCGCCGGCACCAGCCCGAAGATGATGCCGGAAAGTAACGAGACGGCTACGGTGAAGCCTAGCACCCTGGCGTCCAGTCGCGCTTCGCTGACGCGTGGCAGGTCAGCCGGCGCCAGGGCAATCAATGCGCGCAAGCCCCAGGCGGCAAACAGCACGCCGAGCGCGCCACCGCCGACCCCCAGCAGCACGCTTTCGGTGAGCAGTTGTCTTAGAATGCGGCGGCGTCCGGCACCTAGCGCCGCGCGGATGGCCATCTCGCGGGAGCGCACGCTCGCCCGCGCCAGCAGCAGGTTGGCGATGTTCGCGCAGGAGATCAACAACACGATCATCACCGCGCCCAACAAGAGATAGAGCGGGCGGCGCACGTCGCCGACCTGCTCGTCGTCGAGAGGCCGCACTTCGATGTTGAAATCATCGGAATTCATGCCCCTGGCGTCCTGCGCCAGGGCGCTCATCGCCGCCTGCGCCTGCGACAGTGTGACGCCCGGCTTCAGCCGAGCGAGCATCAAATAAGCCAGGCTCGAACGGCGCTCCTCTGAAAGCTCTCGCGGCGAGAACGCCATCGGAATCCAGATGTCCGTGTACGGATAAAGCTCCGCGAAGCTCGGCGGCAGCACGCCGATGATCTGATAGCCTTCGCCGTCGAGTTGCAGCGTGCGACCGATGGCCGCGGCGTCGGCGTTGAACAGGCGTTTCCACAAGCTGTGACTGAGCAGCGCGACGTGTTGATTGCCGAAGCGGTCTTCTTCATCGGTGAACGCGCGCCCGGCGAGCGGTGTGACGCCGAGCATCGGAAAGAGGCTCGCGGTGGCGCGCCCGGCCTGTAACCGCAAAGGCGCGTCAACGCCCGTGAGGTTGAAGTTCCTCTGGCTGAGCGCCGCCGTCGCTTCGAAGACGTCGGTCTTGCTGCTGTAGTCGAGGTAGTGCAACGCCGACACAGAGGTGCGCGGCAGGTTGAGCCTGGGCAGTTGGTTATGAATCGCCACAACGCGCTCCGGCTCGCTGATCGGCAGGCGGCGAATCAAGACGGCGTTAACGACGCTGAAGATGGCCGTCGTCGCGCCGATCCCCAGGCTCAAGGTCAGCACAGCGATCAGGCTGAAGCCGGGCTGCTTGCGTAACACGCGAGCGGCGAAGCGCAAATCCTGCAACAAGGTTTCCAGATAATGACCCACACGCACCTCCCGCACGCTCTCTTTGACCTGCTCGATGCCGCCGATTTCGATTAAGGCTTGCCGTCGGGCCGCTGCCGCCGCCATTCCCTGAGCGAGCTTTGCCTCGATCAGCAAATCGAGATAGGCGGTGACCTCTTCGCTTAGCTCGTGCTCAACCCGTTCCTTGCGAAATAGGTTGCGGCAGAAACTCGTCAGGCGCGACCATAGCGACATTTCGTTACCCCTTTACGTGGCTTTCAAGGCGGCGCTAATCGCCACCGAGATCAACTGCCACTCGCGTGTCTCGGCCTCCAGTTGGCGGCGTCCGGCAGCGGTCAGGCGATAGAACTTCGCTCGTCGCCGGTTCTCGGATTCGCCCCACGATGCCTTCAGCCAGCCGGCCTCTTCCAATCGGTGCAGGGCGGGGAAGAGCGAGCCGGGCTTGACTTGAAATGTCCCGCGCGTGATCTGTTCGATGCGCTGCGAGACCCCCAGCCCGTGCAACGGCCCCAGCGCCAGCGCCTTCAGCACCAGCAGGTCGAGCGTGCCTTGCAAAAGATCTTTTTTATAATCCGTCATTGTCCGCCTCCTATAGACAGCCTGTAGGTTACGCCGGCTCGTATAGAATGTCAATAGGAAGCGACCGGCCAGGGCAAGCGCCAGGGTTGTCGAGAAGCGCCGTCTTGCCTGAGCGGCGCAGCGAAGTAATACTCTCTGTCTGGCGCGTTTATCTTCATCGTGAAAGAGGCTGCCTTGCCGCTTCTGTTGGTTGATCAGGTCGAGAAAGTTTATGCCGGCGGGCGCGGCGGTGTCGCGGCGCTGCGTGGCGTCAGCTTTGCGGCTGAGGCCGGCGAGTTCATCGCGTTGATGGGGCCTTCAGGCTGCGGCAAATCATCACTGCTGCACATCGTCGGCGGCATGGATCGTGTGTCGGGCGGGCGCGTGACGCTTGCCGATGTATCTTTCGCCTCGCTTAGCGAAGAGGACCTGGCACGGCTGCGACGGCGGCGAATCGGTTTCGTCTTTCAATTCTTCAACCTGCTGCCGACGCTCACTGTGGCAGAGAATGTCGCGCTGCCGCTGTTGCTCGACGGCGCGCCGGAACGCGAGACCGACAATCGCGTGCGGGATTTGCTCACACGCGTCGGCCTTGCTGACCGCGCCGGTCATTATCCGGCGGAACTGTCGGGCGGCGAGATGCAACGCTGTGCGGTTGCCCGCGCCATCATCACACGGCCGCAACTCCTGCTTGCCGACGAGCCGACCGGCAATCTCGATTCCGAAAACGGCCATCAAGTTATGCAACTGCTTGCCGAGCTGAACCATGAAACCGGCGTAACGATTATCCTGGCCACCCACGCGAGCGAATCGGCTGACTATGCGCGCCGCACCATCCGCATGCGTGACGGCTTGATTGCAAGCGACACCGGCGAGCCGCGCGCCTGATGCCATCACGATGAAGGCTTACGTCATCCTTTTTCGTCAGTTCATCCTGCGCGCAATGGTGCGACAGAAGCTGCGCACCTTGATCACGGCGCTCGGCGTCGCGCTCGGCGTCGGCGTCACGGTGGCGATCCGGCTGGCGAATGCGAGCGCCCTGGAATCTTTCCGCACCGCGACGGAATCGGTCGCCGGGCAGACTTCGATTCAGATCACCGGCGCTGCCGGTCGCTTCGATGAGTTAAGGCTCGGCGACCTCAGCTGGCTGCGCGATTATGGCGATATCAGCCCGGTCATCACCGGCTATGCGATGACCGATCCGCAGATGCGCGCCGATAGCCAGCCTGCCGCGCCTTCCTCATCTGTAAGCAAGGCCACAAAGCCGCTGCCGCGCTATGGCGAGTTTCTCGAAGTCCTCGGCGTAGACGTGCTGCGCGAGCGGCCATTCCGCGAATACCGATTGATCCGCACTGCAACCGGCGAGGCGCAGCCGAACGCTCGCGATTTCCTGTTGCTGCTTGCCGACCCTTCGTCCATCGTCGTTACTGAAACCTTCGCCGCGCGGCATCGCCTTCACATCGGCGACCGGCTGGCGCTGACGATGGGCGAAGCGCGCCGCGAATATGTCGTCCGCGGGCTGCTTGCGAATGAAGGCCCGGCGCGCGCTATGCAGGGAAACTTCGTTTTGATGGACATCGCCGCCGCGCAGTGGGCGTTCAACCGCCTCGGCTTGCTCGACCGCGTTGACGTGAAGCTCAAACGCGACATCCCGCGTGAGCGCGCCGAAGCGGAGATCAGCAGCCGGCTGCCCGCATCACTCGTCGTGCGCCGTCCCGAAGCCGGCGCCAGCGAAGTCGAGAAGATGATCGCGGCGTTTCACTTCAACCTCAACGCGCTTGGCTCGATTGCGCTGGTCGTCGGACTATTCCTGATCTACAACACGATATCGATTTCCGTCATCACGCGCCGCGACGAGATCGGCACGCTGCGCGCCCTCGGCACTACGCGGCGTACGACGCTGCTGCTCTTTTTGGGCGAAGCGATTCTGCTGGCGCTCGCCGGTACGATTGTTGGCCTCGTGCTTGGCCGTTTGATGGCGACGGCGGCGGTCAAAGCGACGGCAACGACGGTAGAGATTTTTTTCATCGCCACCGCCGCCACCCGCGAAGCCGCGCAGCGTGCCTTGAGCCTTAGCGAAATCGCGATTGCTTTCGCCGTCGCGTTGCCGCTATCGCTGCTTGCCGCCGCGATGCCGGCGCTCGAAGCGGCGCGGGTTCGCCCCATCGAAGCCATACGCGGCGCGGAACGGTTGGAAAAGACCTTCAAGCCATCGCGCAAGTTTCTTGTGGTGTCGGTTACATTGCTGCTCGTCGGCTACCTGCTAACCCTGCCGGGGCCGGTAGGCGGCATCCCTGTGTTCGCTGACACGGCGGCATTAGTCTTGATGTTCGGCGGCGCGGCGCTCGCGCCAAATGCCCTGTGGCTGGCCTGTCAGATCGCCAGCCGGCTGATTGCCCGCTGGTTCAGCTTTGTGCGCGTCGAGGCCAAGCTCGCTGCCGCCAATCTGCGCAACGCCATTCCTCGACTATCGATTTCCGTCGCGGCGCTGGCTGTCGCGCTGGCGATGATGACGGCGATTTCGGTCATGGTCGGCAGCTTTCGCGAGACCGTCGCTTACTGGGTAGACCAGACGCTTGTGGCCGATGTTTACGCCCGCCCGCTGACGCAGAGCGCCACGAACTTCGCGGGCGAGATTGACGCGCAGGCCATCGCACTGGTTAAGAATGACCCGGCGGTCACAACGGCTTATGCTTCGGCGTCGCAGCCGGCCACTTATCAAGGCGAAGCCATCGTCGTCAGCGGCGGCGATTTCACCGCGCTCGCAGGGCCGTGGCGCTTGCTCTTCAAGTCGCCGGCAGACGGGCGCGCGGCGGCGCTCACGGCCATCGGCACGGATCGCATCATCGTCAACGAGAGCTTCTCGCTGCGCTACCACAAGCGCGTCGGCGATGTGATTGAGCTGCCGACCGCCGCCGGGGCGCAGGCGTTCGAGATCGTCGCCATCTATTTCGACTACGCCAACAGCCGTGGCGTCTGCTTGATGGATGCAACCACTTATGCGCGTCATTATCCCTACGCCCGGCCTAACAGCCTGGCGGTCTATCTGAAGCCTGAGGCTGATGCCGATGAAGTTACGGCGCGGCTCGCAGAGAATGTCGGCGGGCGCTATCAGTTGTTGTTTACGACCAACCGCGTCATCCGCCGCGAAGTGATGCGCATCTTCGATTCGACCTTTGCCATCACCTACGCGCTCGAAGCGATTGCCATCATCATCGCCGCGCTCGGTGTCATCTCGACGCTGATCACCTTGATCCTCGAACGGCGCGGCGAGATCAGTGTGCTGGGATTTCTGGGCGCGACACGCCGCCAGATTCGCCGCATGGTGGTGATTGAAAGTTTGTTGATCGGCGGCGTCAGCCAGGGCATCGGCATGCTGATCGGGCTGATGCTGTCGCTGGTGCTGATCTACGTCATCAACGTGCAATCGTTTGGCTGGACGATTCAATTTCATCTGCCGGTCGGATTCCTGGCGCAGTCAACGTTATTGATGTTGCTGGTCACAGCCGTCGCCGGCCTCTACCCGGCAGCCCGTGCCGCGCGCGTCGAGGCCGTGCGCTTCGCAAGAGAAGAGTAATGGTCAGAAGTCAGAAGTCAGAAGTCAGAAGTCAGAAGTCGGGAGCTGGTGGCCATGCTAAGCGGCGTGCGTGGTGGCTGGTGACCGGTGGCTGCGCGCTCTTCATCATGCTATTCCTCAGGCCCCTGGCTTTCGGCCTTCTTCCAGAAGGCGAACAGAAGCCGGGACTTGATGTGGTAAGTAAAGGTGAATGGCGCGAGGCCGAAGCGGGCTACCGTTACGAGTTCCCACGCGATCACGCATCGCACCCGGACTATGGCTTGGAGTGGTGGTATTACACGGGCAATTTGCAGGCGCGCAATGGGCGGCGGTTCGGTTATCAATTAACTTTCTTTCGCGTTGGCGTGACTCGCCATCCCGTAAATCCGTCGCGCTGGGCGGTGCGCGATCTGTACATGACTCACTTCGCGATCTCGGATATTGATCGGCAGCAGTTTCATTCCTTCGACCGCATCAACCGCGCCGGGGTGGGCTGGGCGGGCGCGGCGACTGATGTGTATCGCGTCTGGAATGAAGACTGGTCAGCACAACTTGAAAGCAGCGCTCACCACTTGAGCGCGAGTGATAAAGATTACAAGATCGATCTGCGGCTGACGACGACTCGGCCCGAAGTGATTCATGGCGAGAACGGCATCAGCCAGAAGGGGCCGTCCGCCGGCAACGCGTCGCATTATTACTCGCTCACCCGGTTAGCGACGACGGGGCAAATGATCGTAGGCGGCGAAGCCTTTGAAGTGGAGGGCTTGAGCTGGATGGATCACGAATTCGGCACCAGCTTTCTCGAAGCCGAAGCAAGCGGCTGGGATTGGTTCTCGATTCAACTCGACGATGGCCGCGAACTGATGCTGTTCGAGATTCGTCACCGCGACGGTCAGATTGATCCGCGCTCAAGCGGAACACTGATTGATCGTGACGGGCGCACGACACATCTGCGCTTCGGCGAATTCACCCTGGCTTCAAGTGAGGTGTGGCGTTCGCCAGCCAGTCAGGCGGAATACCCCACGGCGTGGACGATTGAGCTGCCGCGCTTTCAATTGCGTCTAGAAACGCGCGCCGCGTTTACCGAGCAGGAATTGCGCACCACCGAAAGCACAGGCGTGACCTATTGGGAAGGCAGTATCACGATCAGTGGCACGGCGAACGACAAGCCGGTTGCCGGGCGCGGCTACCTTGAGATGACCGGCTATACCGGCCAGAATATGGGCGCTATTCTTAAGGGCGACAGATGAACGGAGCAAAGGGGCAGAGAAAAAAAGGAGCAGAGGAGGAATATGCTAAGAAAGATTCTGACCTTCGCTGCCGCGCCGCTCGCCGCCATCGGATTCGGGTTATTGCTGCTTGCCGAAATGCGCCGCCCGTTGCGCCGGGCGACCTCGAATAAATTGCAGCGCGTGCCGCGCAATCTGGCGCTCGGCGCGGTGACGGCGCTGGCGGTCAACCTCTTATTCGTGCCCTTCGTTGCGGTCGTCGCGCAGTTCGTGCAGGAGCGAAAACTCGGCCTGCTCAACCTCCTGCACTTGCCCCAGCCGGTAGGCTTCATCGCCGCGCTGGTGCTGATGGATTACACGTTCTACTGGTGGCATCGCTGGCTGCACAAGAGCGATTTCTTGTGGCGCTTTCATGTCGTGCATCACGCCGACCTTGACATGGATGTTTCGACGGCGGCGCGCTTTCATTTCGGTGAGTACGTGCTGTCAACGCCCTACCGCGCCGCGCAGATTCTAGTGATCGGCGCCAGCCCCGCTGCGGCTGCCGTCTTTGAGCTGACCTTCATGCTTGCCGCCGAATTTCATCACAGCAATCTGCGCCTGCCGCTCGCGGCTGAGCGGCGATTGGTCAAGTGGATCGTCACGCCGCGCATGCATGGCATTCATCATTCGATTATCGCCGCCGAGAGCAACGCGAACTACGCGACGGTTTTGACGCTGTGGGACAGGCTACACCGAACCCTGCGGCTCGGCGTGCCGCAGAACGAAGTGACCATCGGCCTGGCCGCCTATCGCGACGATAGCCAATTGACCATCGGCAAGCTGCTCGTCATGCCTTTCGCGCCGCAGCCCGATGCCTGGCAACTCGCTGATGGCACCCGGCCCGTGCGCGGCGCGCTGCCTGAGCCTGACGAGGTGTTGCCAGCCTGACCTTGACCTGCCGGCATCGTCCATTGACACGCTTTCGCACATATGATGAGATTGGCCTGTCCGTAAACGTCTCTTACCTGTTGTCCACGAGATTGAATCCACGCTAGAGCGATTCAAGTTAAACGGTCAACAGAACAAGCCGAGCGCCACCTTGAATCCTGGAGGTCAATGATGAAACGAAACCTGCTGCCAATGGGGATTGCGATTGCGCTAATCATCGTCGCGCTGTGTGTGTCCGTGCCGGCTCGCGCTGCACTGCAAGATAAGCTGGAGCCTAAGCCGGAGCCGCCGAAGATCATCCGCAAATCGGGTGGCGTGCTGCAAGGCTCGGCGACTCGTCGCGTTGAGCCGGCCTATCCGCCGCTTGCGAAAACGGCGCGCGTCAGCGGCGCTGTCGTCGTCGAAGTCACGGTGGATGAAGCCGGCAACGTCACCTCAGCGCGCGCCATTTCGGGCCACCCGCTGCTCAAGCCGGCTGCCGAAGCGGCGGCCCGCGGCTGGAAGTTCACGCCGATGATGCTGCAAAGCACGCCGGTCAAAGTCATCGGCACGATCACCTTCAATTTCCATCTCTACTCGCAAGAGGACATTGAGCGGATGAAACAGCGGATCGCCGAAACGCCGAACGATGCTGAACTCTATGGCGAGCTTGCCGATATGTATGTGGATATGGGGCAGAGTGAGGAAGCGCTCGGCGCTTACCGCCAGGCGCTGGCGCTAGAGCCTAGAGATGTTGATGCGCGGATGGGCCTCGGCAATGTCGAGGAACGCCTGGGCCACATGGAAGCCGCCATTGAAGTGTTTAAACAGGTGGCACAGACTTCTGATAATCCGAAGTACGCCGCCATGGCGCTGATCCGCCTTGCCGGAATCTATTTTGGGCAGCAACGCTATCAGGAGGTCGTTGAAGCCTATAAACAAGTGGCTACCTACGATAGGGATTTCGATCCGAGAGACTATATGTGGCTGGCAACGGCTTACCTCAAGCTCGGTGACAAACAATCGGCGATGGAGCAATACCGCAAGCTCAAGGAGATAGACTCTTCCGCTGCCGAGCGGTTGCTGAAGCAGATCAACAGTCAGCAGTGACCGCTGGACGCTGCCGAGTCGGGCAAGGTAGTCTTGAAATGAATTCAACGGGAGTCACAAACACGTTTGCACGACTCAGGCCGCGACCCATTTCTTCAATCGCTTAGAGAGAACGAGCCGCTTGCGCCGTTGACCACGCTTGGTGTCGGCGGCGCGGCGCGATTCTTTGCCGACTGCTTGTCGGTCGAAACCCTCGTTGCCGGCGTCGCCTGGGCGCGCAATCAGGCATTGCCGGTCTTCGTGCTGGGCGGCGGCAGCAACGTCGTCGTCAGTGATAATGGATTCGCCGGGCTGGTTCTGCGCGTGGCGATTCGCGGCGTCGAAGCGCAGGTCGCCGGTGAAGAAATCCTCGTCACTGCCGGCGCGGGCGAAGCCTGGGATGCCTTCGTCGCTTACACCATTGAGCGCAACCTCGCGGGCCTCGAATGCCTTTCAGGGATTCCGGGGCGCGTCGGCGCGACGCCGATGCAGAACGTCGGCGCCTATGGGCAAGAGACCAGCGAAACGCTTCATTCAGTCGAAGCCCTCGATTTAGAAACCGCAGAGCTTACCCGCTTCGATAACCGTGAGTGCGAGTTCGGCTATCGCGCCAGCCGTTTCAAAGGACGCGACCGCGGGCGCTACATCATCACGCGCGTCAGCTATCGCTTAAAACCGAATGGCCCGCCCGCCGTGCGCTATGCCGAGTTGCAACGCTATCTGGCCGAAAACGGCGCCGTTGACCCTACCCTTGCACAAGTCCGCGACGCGGTCATCGCCATTCGCCGCCGCAAAGCGATGGTGATTGATCCTGCGGATAACGATTCGCGCAGCGTCGGCTCATTCTTCATGAACCCGATGGTGACAGCGGAAGCATTCGAGCGCGTGCGCTCAATCGCTGCCCGCTACTTGCAAAGTGGAGAGACGATGCCGGCCTTTCCTGCCGCGGATAATCAGGTGAAGCTATCAGCGGCATGGTTGATCGAGCGCGCCGGCATCCATCGCGGCACCGTTTATGGTAATGTCGGCACTTCGACGAAGCACGCGCTGGCGATCATCAATCGCGGCAACGGCACGGCCCGCGAAGTCCTGGAGTTGTGCCGAATCATCCAGTCGCGCGTCCGCGACACGTTCGCTGTTGAGCTGACGCCGGAGCCAGTCTTGGTAGGAGTGACGAGTGACAGGTGACAAGTGACAAGTGATGAGTGATGAGTGATAAGTGATGAGGAGCCTGGCATTCAGTGTTTTTTCTTCTTACTCATCACTCATCACTCATCACTATCTTCCGGTACAGCGTTTCGTATTGTGGGATGATCTCGTCGGTCGTAAAGCGCGTCAGGGCGATCTCGCGGCCTCGCTCACCAAAGCGAGAATGCAGCGCCTCGTCGTTCAACAGACGCAGCGCCCCTTCTGCCATGCCATTCACATCGCCGATCTCAAACAGGTAACCGCAGCCGCCGTCTTCGACCACTTCAGGGACGCCACCGACGCGCGTGGCGATCACCGGGACTTCGCAGGCCATCGCTTCGAGCGCCGACAGGCCGAAGGATTCTGACTGGCTCGGCAGCAAGAACAGGTCGGCGATGGATAAATAGTCGCGAATCTCTGACTGCGGCTGTTTGCCGACGAACTGCACGACATCGCCGACGCCCAAGCGCGCCGCAAGCTGCTCGGCGTCGGCGCGCTCCGGCCCATCTCCGCACATCACCAGACGGACGCCGAATCGGCCACCGGAGCCACTTTCAAGCTCGACTATGCGCGCCACGACTTCGATGCAATCCATGATGCGCTTGATCGGGCGGAAGGTCGAAATATGCAAGATGACGCGCTCGCCTTGGGGTGCGATAGCGCGGCGCAAGGCTTCGTTGGGAGCGCGGCGATAGTAATCCGCATCAATGAAATTGTAGATGACCTCGATGGGCCGGCTGACTCCGAAGGTCTCACGCGTGGCGTCGCGCAGATAGTCCGAGATGCACGTGACGGCGTCTGATTGTTCGATGCCAAAGCGCGTGATCGGTAGGAATGACGGGTCGCGCCCGACCAACGTGATGTCGGTTCCGTGTAGCGTCGTCACCACCGGGAGGTAGCGTGTGGGGCGCAACATCTCGCGCGCCAGGTAAGCGCTGACCGCGTGTGGGATGGCGTAATGCATGTGCAGCACGTCGAGCCGTTCAGTCTGGGCGATCTCGAACAGGCGCGAGGCGAGCGCATCAGTGTAAGGCGGGTATTCAAACAGCGGATAGCTCAACATATCCACGGCGTGAAACGTGATGCGCTGCTTTCGTCCGGCGTCCGTCCCCAGGCGCATTGGCGGCGCATAGCTGATGAAGTGAATCTCGTGGCCGCGCTTCGCCAGCTCAAGTCCAAGCTCGGCGCCGACCACGCCGCTGCCGCCATAGCTCGGATAGCATGTAATGCCGATTCTCATAGGGACTAGGGGCTAGGGACTAGGGGCTAGGGTGGGAACGGCGGCGCTTGGCATTTTCTGCCACTAGCTCCTAGTCCCTAGTCCCTACGAATACATATTCATCCGCCGCGTCAACAGCTCGACGGGGTCGTGAACGTTGAGCGCTTCTTTGACGACGAAGGCTTCGGCGTCGGCGACGTTAATCAGCGTGCCGAAAAATTTCTGGCGCGCTTCCAGACGGTGCAGGAACGCTTTTGAGCTTAAAGCGGTTTCCGGCTCCTTGCTGGTCGGATCGTAAAGCTGCGAACGGTAGCAAGCAACGGCGCGCTGCTTCTGCTCGGCGTAATCGGTGATGTCAACGACGAAGGTCGGCGCGACGGTGCGCGGGAACATGAAGTGCGCGACCGTTGACGGACGGAAGCGCTCCTGCCCGGCGTCGGCGTCGTACTTCATCAGGCCGGCGACGTGCGCCGCCTCGCGGACGATCTGACAGGTGTGAACGTGGTCGGGGTGCGGGTCGTCCCAGAAGTGTGTGAAGATGATGCGCGGGCGATAGAGGCGAATCTTGCGCACCATGCGGGTGCGCGTCTCTTCGTTGAGCCAGATGTGGCTGTCGGGCAGTTCGAGGTTGTCACGCACCGCGAGTTGCAATTCTTTGGCGGCGGCGGCAGCCTCCAGGGCGCGTATCTCCCCGGTGCCGCGCGTGCCGGATTCGCCGCGCGCCATATCGAGAATGCCGACCTTGTAGCCGAGCGCGGCGAGCTTTAACAGCGTCCCGCCGCAGGAAAATTCTACGTCGTCCGGGTGCGCGCCGATGGCCAGAGCGTCGAGATGGATGGCTTCACTCATTTTTTTGTCCCCCTCAATTACATAGCAACTGGGCGGCAATGGTTCAAGTTCTCCGGCGCGCCGGCGTTCGCCGTGGTCGCCGTTGAGCGTTGCGGTGTATCGCCGTAAGTTGACAAAGCGGTTTCGGCAAATATAATGAATATCTTTTGCGCTAGGCCGATTTTTTGTGTGAAGATACTAGGTGGGTTGGCTTTGCCGGCTGCGCTCGTTAGGCTACCTTGTGGTGCCCGCGTTGGCTTTTGCGATGGAAATTCAGGTCGCACAGATCAGCGAAGATGAAGGATTAGACGTCCATCATCTCTACTCCGAAGGCGAGCCGGTTCTGGGCGAAGATGCGCGCCTCGTCGGGCAGACAGAAGTGGATTTGCAGGCGACCCGCGCCGACAAAAAGGTGCGCCTCGTAGGCAGCCTCGGCGCCAATGTGGCCTTTGAATGCGACCGCTGCCTGGCACCGCTTGCGGCGAAAGTCGAGCAGAGCTTTGACCTGCTCTACCTGCCGCCGCTCGGCGCCGGCGAAGAGCACGAATTGCACGACGACGATCTTTCAATTGCTTTTTATCAGGGCCAGGCGATTGACCTGGACGATCTGGTGCGCGAACAGATTGAGCTGGCGCTGCCGATGGCCCGCCTCTGCGGCGAGGCGTGTCGCGGCCTGTGCGAGCATTGCGGCGCCAATCTCAACGAAGGCCAGTGCGCTTGCGCTGCCAAAGCGATAGACCCGCGCTGGGCGGCGCTCAAAGATTTAACGACGAAACATTGACGAACCATTGAGGAGTAAGTAATGCCGAATCCGAAACGTAAACATTCGAAATCACGCACCGGCAAGCGCCGCGCGCACGATCACCTGACCGTGGCCAACCCGAGCGCCTGCCCGAACTGCGGCGAGCCGCGCCTGCCGCATCGCGTCTGCTCGAAGTGCGGATACTATCGCGGGCGCGTCGCCATCGAGATGAAAGAAGAAGAGTAAGCCCGATTTTGAATTTTGGATTGCCGGATCGTCGTGCAATCTCTAGTTGTTGATCTGATTTTCGGCGAATCCAAAATCTAAAATCCAAAATTTCGGCTGTCGGACGCTTATGATCAAGATCGCGGTTGACGCAATGGGCGGCGACTTCGCGCCCACCAGCGAAGTCGAAGGCGCGCTTGAAGCGGCGCGCGATTTTGGCGTCGGCGTCATTCTGGTCGGGCGCACAGACCTGATCCAGGACGAGCTCGACCGCCACCGCCGCAACCGCACGCTCGGCGACAAGCTCTCGTGGCGCAGTTCGCAGGTCGAAATCGTCGAAGCGCCTGAAGTCATTACCATGAATGACCCGGTGGCTCAGGCCGTGCGCCGCAAGAAGAACAGCTCGATCCGCGTCGCCGCCAAGCTGGTTCGCGAAGGTGCGGCGCAGGCGCTCGTCAGCGCCGGCAATACCGGGGCGGCGATGATGACCTCGAAACTGGTCATCGGCTCGCTGGCCAAAGTGGATCGGCCCGCGCTGGCGACGGTGCTGCCGACGCTGACCGGTCAGGGCGCGGTGATCTTAGACGTCGGCGCCAATGCCGATTGCAAGCCGCAGCACCTTTATGATTTCGCGGTGATGGGGGCGCTCTATTCGACAGTCATCGTTGGCGTCCGCAACCCGCGCATCGGTTTGCTATCAATCGGCGAGGAAGAAGTGAAGGGCAACGATCTGACGAAGGAAGCCTTCAAGCTGCTGCGCGGCTCGTCGTTGAACTTCATCGGCAACGTCGAAGGGCGCGATATGTTCAGCGGCCAGGCCGACGTGATCGTTTGCGACGGCTTCACCGGCAATGTCGCTTTGAAGACCAGCGAAGGCGTCTTCGAGTTCATCATGAAACTGCTCCGGCACGAGATGATGGCGTCGATTCAGACCAAGGCCGGGGCGCTGCTGACGCGGCCCGCTTTTCGCCAATTCAAGAAGCGGCTCGATTATGCCGAATACGGCGGCGCGCCGCTGCTCGGCATCAAAGGCGTCACGGTCATTTGCCACGGGCGCTCCAGCCCGAAAGCCATTCGCAACGCCATCCGCGTGGCGCGCGATTACTGTCTCGGTGAAGTGAACCATAAAATCGAGGCGCAGCTCGGCGCCGCCGTCGCTGTGGCGCACGACGGACACCGGTAGGAGGAAGGAAGCAGGGAGCAGGAGGCAGGAAGCAGGAAACACAAAACTGCCTCCTGCTTCCTGCCTCCTGCTTCCTGCGAGAATGAAAACCGCGTTTGTATTTCCGGGGCAGGGCGCGCAGAAAGTTGGGATGGGCCAGTCGCTCATTGAAGGCTGCGCGGCGGCGAAAGCGGTCTTTGAACAGGCGGATGAGGCGCTCGGCATGCGTTTGTCGAGCCTCTGCTTTGCAGGGCCGGAAGAAGAATTGCGGCTGACCGAGAATACGCAGCCCGCCATCCTCGCGACTTCGATTGCGGCGCTGCGCTGCCTGGAAGCGAAAGGCGCGCGGGCAGACTTTGTCGCCGGCCATTCGCTCGGCGAGTACAGCGCCCTGGTAGCGGCGGGCGCTTTGCGATTCGAAGACGCCTTGCGCGTCGTTCGCCAGCGCGGTCAGTTTATGCAAGAAGCGGTGCCGGCGGGCGAAGGCGCGATGGCGGCGCTGCTCGGAGCAGATGTCGAAACGGTCGAGGCGGTCTGCCGCGAAGCCAGCGAGCGTGGCGTCTGTTCGCCGGCCAACATCAATTCGCCGAATCAGGTGGTGGTTGCCGGACACAAGTCGGCGGTCGAGTACGCCGTGACGCTGGCCAAACAGCGCGGCGTCAGGCGCGCGGTGATGCTGGCGGTGAGCGCGCCGTTTCATTGCGCGTTGATGCAGCCGGCGGCTGAGCGCCTAGAGCCGGTGCTGGCCGACACCGCTTTCGCGGATTTGAATGTGCCGTTGATTACCAACGTTGATGCGGCGATGATTACTTCAGGCGAGCAGGCGCGCGCCGCGCTCGTCCGCCAGGTTGCTTCGCCGGTGCGCTGGAGCGAGTCGGTCAAACAGTTGCTCAATGCCGGTGTAACGCGCTTTGTCGAGCTTGGGCCGGGCAAGGTGCTTTCGGGGTTGATTAAACAGATGCAGCCCGAAGCGCAGATTCTCAATGTCGAAGACGCGCCGTCGCTTGAGGCGACCGTTGCGTGTGTGGGATTCTAAATTTTGGGTTTTAAAATTTTGAATTTTGGATGGGCAGAAGAACAGCGGCGCACATCCTCAATCCAAAATCGCCGGCGCGTAGCGCCAAGCCATGAAAATCCAAAGTCCAAAATTGATTTGAGAGGAGCTAGGAAATGGCAGAAGGTACGGTTGAGGAGAGGGTAAAGCAGATCATTGTTGACGAGCTGGGCGTTGACGAAGGCGAAGTGACGGCGAACGCGCGCTTCATTGATGACCTCGGCGCTGACTCGCTCGATACGGTCGAGCTCGTCATGCGTTTCGAGGAAGAGTTCGGCATCGAGATTCCCGACGAGGACGCCGAAAAGATTCAGAGCGTGCGCGATGCCGTCGATTACATTGAGAAGCACTCGAAGTAGAGTGCGTTTCTCGGGGAGGATTCTCACTTGAATCGTCGTGTAGTAGTGACCGGCATCGGCCTTGTCTGCGGTTCGGGCCGCACCAAAGAAGAAGTGTGGTCGAACCTGCTTGCAGGCCGAAGCTCGATTGGCTCGATCAGCCGCTTTGACGCTTCCGCCTTTCCTGTGCGCATCGCCAGCGAGGTGCAGGGCTTTGACCCGCTCAAGTTCATCGAGAAGAAAGAAGTCAAGAAGATGGACTTGTTCATCCACTACGCGGTGGCAGCGGCGCAAGAGGCGATGGACGATTCCGGTCTACGCATCAACGCTGAGAACGCCACGCGCGTCGGCACCTACATCGGTTCGGGCATCGGCGGCTTTGGGGTCATCGAGCGCGAGCACGAGAAATACTTGAAAGGCGGGCCGGGCAAGATTTCGCCGTTTTTCATCCCGGCGGCGATTGTCAACTTGGCGTCTGGCCATGTGTCGATTCGCTTCGGCGCCAAGGGGCCGAACTCGGCGACCTGCACGGCTTGCTCTACGGGAGCGCATGCGGTCGGCGACAGCTTTAAGATCATCCAGCGCGGCGATGCCGATGCGATGATCTGCGGCGGCGCCGAGGCAGCGATCACGCCGATGGGCGTCGGCGGCTTTGCGGCGATGCGAGCGCTTTCGACGCGCAACGACGACCCGGCGCGGGCGAGCCGCCCGTTTGATGCTGACCGTGACGGCTTCGTCATTGGCGAAGGTGCCGGCATCCTGGTGTTGGAAGAACTGGAGTCTGCCCGCCGGCGCGGTGCCAAGATTTATGCGGAAGTGATCGGCTACGGCATGACAAGCGACGCCTTTCACATTACCCAGCCGTCCGAAGACGCCGACGGCGCGGTGCGTGTGATGACGATGGCGCTCGGTGATGCCGGGGTCGAGCCGCATCAGATCGACTACATCAACGCGCACGGCACCTCGACCTACTACAACGACAAGCTGGAGACGATGGCCATCAAGCGCGTCTTCGGCGACTCGGCCACTTCGATCCCGGTCAGTTCGACGAAATCGATGATGGGGCACTTGCTCGGCGCGGCGGGTGGCGTCGAAGCGGGCCTGATCGCCCTGGCGCTGCGCGACCAGGTGATCCCGCCGACTGCCAACTATGAGAAGCCCGACCCGGAATGTGATCTCGACTATGTGCCGAACGCGGCACGTCGCGTCGAGATGAGTTACGCGCTATCGAACTCGTTCGGCTTTGGCGGCACCAACGCCGCTTTGTTGTTAAAGCGCTGCGACGAGGGCGAGCCATAAAGGCAAGCGATCACGGATGGGGCAGGGCATCGCCGCCTGCCCCATTGCGCGTATGGCGCGACACTGGCCCACAAATCATCATCTATCCAGACCACCTGGCCGCGCCTTCACCTATAATCAGCGCGCGGTTGAGCGAATGATTAAGGATTCATTATGAACATCGTCGTTTGCCTGAAGCAGGTTCCCAAGAAGGACTCGATCCTGAGAATCGCGTCCGATCAGAAGTGGATTGACGAGCGCGACCTGAGCTACGAAATGAGCGAGGCCGACGCCTACGCGCTTGAAGAGGCGCTGCGCCAGAAAGAGAAGCATGGCGGCGAAGTCATCGTGCTGTCGCTCGGCCCCGAGCGCGTCAAGCAATCGATCAAGGAAGCGCTGGCCAAAGGCGCCGACCGCGCCATTCACCTGAATGATCCGATCTTTGAGCAGGCCACCGACGCGCCGGCGATAGCCCGTTCCCTGGCCGCCGCGCTCAAAGATGAAAAGTTCGATTTGATCTTTACAGGCTTGCAGTCGGACGATTACGGCTACGCGCAGGTCGGCTTGATCGTCGCCGAGTTGCTGGAGGTGTCGAGCGCCACCATCGTCATGGAAGTGCAGCCCGAAGGCCAGGAGGTGCGCGTCAAGCGCGAGCTGGAATCGGGATGGTTTCAGTGGGTGCGCGTGCCGATGCCGGCGCTGCTGACGATTCAGTCGGGCATCAATCAACTGCGCTACGCGACGCTCAAGGGCATCATGGCGGCCAAGAAGAAAGAGATTCGCGACGTCAAAGCCGCCGACCTCGGACTCGTGGCGGAAGACCTGAAACCGCTGCAAGCCATCGAGCGCGCCTACCTGCCGCAGAAGTCAAAGCAGACCGAGATGATCGAAGGCAAACCCGCCGAAGTCGCTGCCAAGCTCGTCGAGAAACTGCGCTTCGACGCAAGAGTCTTTTAATTGCGGATTGCGGAATCTGGAACGGGGCTTCTCTTCAGAACTTGAGACCGCAGGTTATCAAATGAAACTCAGGAGCAAGTTCGATAATCCACAATCCGCAATCGGAGGGGGAATGATGAGCGAAGGAATACTACTTTTTATTGAGCAGCGCGACGGCGCGCTCAACCGCACTTCGTTTGAAGCCCTGGTGGCGGCGCAGCAGATTGCCGCCGCGACCGGCGATAAGATCAGCGCCGTCGTCCTCGGCAAAGGCGTGGATGGTGTCGCCGCCGAAGTCGCCGGCAAGCAGCTTGAAGTCGTCTACACGGTCGAAGACGACAAGCTCGCCGAATACACGCCCGATGGGTATGTCGGCGCGTTGAAGCAAGTGGTCGAGCGGCTCGATCCGCGCTACGTCATCTTCAGCCACACCTACCGTGTGCGCGACTTCGCGCCGCGCCTGGCGGCAGCACTCGGCAAAGCGTTCATCACCGACTGCATCGGCTGTCGCGTGGATGGCGGCGATGTGGTGTTCACACGACAAATCTTTCAAGGCAAGATCGCCACCGACGTGCGCGCCAGCGCCGCGCCGCCGATACTGGCATCATTTCAGGCGGGGGCTTATCGCGCCGATAAAGCGGAAACGGGCACGGCTGAAGTCAAGCCGCTCGAAGTCAACTTGAGCGACGTGGTGATCCGCTCGAAGCCGGAAGAGAAATTCCAGGAAGCGAAGCAGGCGGTTGATCTGACGCAAGCGCCGCTGATTGTCTCTGTCGGTCGCGGCATCAAGAGCCAGGAGAACATCGCCATCGTTCAAGAGCTGGCAGAAGCGCTCGGCGCCGAGATTGCCGCGTCGCGCCCGATCTGCGATAACGAATGGCTGCCGATGGATCGGCAGATCGGCAGCAGCGGGCAGACGGTCGCGCCCAAGCTCTATCTCGCCGTCGGCATCTCCGGGGCGATTCAGCACGTCGTCGGCATGAAGAATTCGCAGACGATTGTGGCGATCAACAAAGACCCGGAGGCGCCGATCTTTGACATTGCCGATTATGGCGTCGTCGGTGATTTGTTCGAGATTGTTCCGGCGCTCACCGCCGAAGTCAAAAAAGCCAAAGGCGAGTAATGGCAATCGAACGAGACACGCTCGAAATGGATGTCCTGCTCGTCGGAGCGGGGCCGGCGAATCTGAGTTGTGCGCTTCATCTGACCAACCTGATCAACGCGCACAACGAGCGCGCCAAGGCGGCGGGGCGCAAGCCGCTCGACGAGATCAACATCGCCGTCATCGAGAAAGCCGCAGAGATCGGCTCGCACCAGCTATCGGGCGCGGTGCTCGATCCCATCAGCTTGCGTGAGTTGATTCCCGATTTCGAGAAGCACGGGCAGGCGCCGCTCGAAGCGCCGGTGGGCGAAGAGCATGTCTACTATCTCACACGGCGCGGCAAGCTCGAATTGCCCGTGCTGCCGCCGCCGCTCCGCAATCATGGCAACTATGTCGTCTCGCTCAACAAGCTGATTCGCTGGCTCGGCGACAAATGCGAAGCCGCCGGCGTCAACATCTTCCCGGAATTCCCCGGCGCCGAGATGCTCTATGATGGCGAACGGGTCACGGGCGTGCGCACCGGCGACAAAGGCGTTGACAAGAACGGCAGCGCCAAGCCGAACTTTGAGCCCGGCGTTGACATCGTCGCGAAAGTCACTGTGCTGGGCGAAGGCGTGCGCGGCTCGCTCACCAAGCAGCTCATCAGCCGCTTGAATCTCGACAGTGCCAGCGACCCACAGGTCTTTTCCGTCGGCATCAAAGAGCTGTGGGAGATGCCGGACAATCGTTTTTCTGCGGGCTCTGTGATTCACACTCTGGGCTGGCCGTTAGATTCGCACACCTTTGGCGGCTCGTGGATTTATGGCATGCGCGACCGCATCCTCAACATCGGCCTGGCCATCGGGTTAGATTACCGCGACCCGCGACTCGACCCGCACCACGAGTTTCAAAAGTTCAAGACCCACCCGTTCATCGCCGACCTGCTTAAAGGCGGCAAGCTGATCCGCTATGGCGCGAAGGCCATGCCAGTCGGCGGCTGGTACACGATCCCGCAACTGGCCGCCGACGGTGTCATGATCGCCGGCGATTCGGGCTCGTTGCTGAACGGCGAGCGCTTGAAGGGCATCCACACGGCGATTCGCAGCGGCATGATCGCCGCAGAGACGATTCTTGAAGCGCTCGTTGCTGATGATTACTCTCGCAATGTGCTTGGCCGCTACGAGACGCGCTTGAAAGAGAGCCACGTTGGCAAAGAGCTTTACAAGGCCCGCAACTTCCATCAGGCATTTGATCGCGGGCGCAACATCGGCCTCGTGACCGCGGGCATTTCGACGATGACCGGTGGGCGCTTGCCGCGACGCTTGAAGATCAAAGCCGGCCATCAGCACATGGAGAAGCGCGACGGCTTCAAGGGTGACCGTTACGACGGCCTGAAGTACGATGACAAGCTGACCTTCGCCAAGCTCACAGACGTTTACTATTCCAGCACACACCACGACGAAGATCAGCCGGCGCACTTGAAGGTCGTAGACTTCAACATCTGCGTCGAACGCTGCACGGTCGAATACGGCAACCCGTGCCAGAATTTCTGCCCGGCCAGCGTCTACGAGATGGTCGAGGACAAAGGCGCGCGCCGGTTGCAGATCAACTTTTCAAACTGCGTTCACTGCAAAACCTGCGACATCATGGACCCGTACCAGATCATTAACTGGGTGACGCCCGAAGGCGGTGGCGGGCCGAACTACCGCAATATGTAAACGGCGCGCAACTGATGGGCTATGACCGAAGAGACTGATTTCATCGTCGTCGGTAGCGGCATCGCCGGGCTGCGGGCGGCGGTCGCGCTCGCCCGCTTCGGGCGGGTTGCGGTGCTAACAAAAGATCAGATCACCGAGTCGAATACCGAATATGCGCAAGGCGGCGTGGCCGTCGTCTTGAGCGATGACGACGCCATCGAGCTGCATTATCAGGACACGCTCGACGCCGGCGCGGGACTCTGTGATGCCGAGGCCGTGCATATCCTGGTCGAGCAGGGACCGCATTACATTACCGAGTTGATTGAGCATGGCGCCGAGTTCGACCGCGAAGATGGCCACCTGTCCTTCACACGCGAGGCAGCGCATTCGCGCTCGCGCATCCTGCACGCGCGCGGCGATGCGACGGGCCGCGAGATCGTTCGTGCCCTGGTCGCCTGGTCGAAGAAGTTTTCAAACATCGAATACCTGCCACATGCCTGCACGCAATCACTCGTCGTCAAGGACGGTCGTTGCGTTGGCGTCACCTTTGTCGAGCCGGCGACCAACCTGATTCGCGCCCTCTATGCGCGGGCTGTGATTCTGGCGACGGGCGGCGCTGGGCAATTGTATCTGCACACGACGAACCCGGACGTGGCGACCGGCGATGGCATGGCGATGGCCTATCGCGCCGGCGCGGTGATGGCCGACATGGAATTTACTCAGTTCCACCCGACGGCGCTTTGCGTGGCGAACGCGCCGCGCTTTCTGATCTCGGAAGCGTTGCGCGGCGAAGGCGGCCATCTGCTCAACCTCGATGGCGAACGATTCATGCCGGGTTACGATGTGCGGGCAGAACTAGCGCCGCGCGACGTGGTCAGCCGTGGCATTCACTTCGAGATGGCGCGCACCAGCGCGCTGCATGTCTGGCTCGATATGCGCCACCTCGACCGCGAGTTCGTGCGCAACCGCTTCCCGAAGATTTATCACACCTGCTTGATGTACAACATAGACATCACGCGCGACCTGATCCCTGTGAGCCCAGCGGCGCACTACACGATGGGCGGTGTGCGTACCGATACGTTTGGGCGAACTTCGATTGCCGGGCTGTACGCCGCCGGCGAAGTCACCTGCACAGGCGTCCACGGCGCCAACCGATTGGCGTCGAATTCATTGCTCGAAGGGCTGGTCTTCGGGGCGCGCGCCGGCGAAGCGGCGGTTGGTGAAGCGGCGGCAGTCATCGAATCTGCCGAGCCGCGCGATTGGGACATCGGCGAGAAAGCCGACTGGCGCATTGACGATCCGACGCGCGCCGAAGTCAAACGAGTTATGTGGGACAAGGTCGGCATCGTGCGTAATGAGCAGACGCTCAAAGCAGCGATTGCCGGACTGGAAGCCATTGCGGCGTGTCCGCTCAATACGCGCTCGTGGAACTTTGTGACGCTGGCGCGGCTGGTCGCCGAGGCAGCGCTCTCGCGGCACGAGTCACGCGGCGCGCACTATCGCAGCGACTATCCGGAGCGCGATGATGCGAACTTTCAGCATCACACCTTACAGCAACGACCAGTGTAATGAATGATGCCGAGCAAGCGGTCGATTATTCTCTTCAAACACCGAGAGGAACGAAATGAGCGATCAATCCAAAGCGACTTACGAAGATACCAATCTTATTCTCAGGCTCTACGAGCTGCGCCGCGAAGCCAAGCTGCGCGAGGCGCGCGTGTGGTTCATGTCACAATTCCGCCCGCAGACGATAGATGACTTCGTCGCGGTGATGATGCCTGATCACCCGCAGAATGCTTTTTTCAGGATGGTCGTGACCTATTGGGACATGGCGGCGTCGTTTGCGGTGCGCGGGCCGCTCGAGGCGGGACTGCTGCTGGAATCGGGCGGTGAATTGATCGCCGTCTGGTCGCTGGTCGAGCCGTTCATCGCCGAGTTCCGCGAGCGCGCTAAGCTGCCCGAGTATCTGCGCAACCTTGAAGAAATCATTCAACAAGTCGAGTGGGCACCGCGCCGCGTCGAGTGGATCAAGGCCCGACTCGCAGCCCGTCCATCCGGCGACGATTCGCCGCAAAGCCGCTAGTTTGATTCAGCCCACACAAATACCGCGGCGGGCGAAGATAAGTCTTCGCCCGCTTACATAACAAGCCTTGACGCCAAACCAGCGAAGTGACCGTGGGTCGCCGCTTACGGCACACAACACCCAGGGCGACCGAGGCTTCGCCGGCAAACAGTGGGCTTAAATTGTCGTTCGAAGAGGATCAAAACGGGCCAGGCTTCAATCCTTAGTGAAACGCGTCAGTGAGCCGTCACGGCGCTCGATGGCTTAAACGTCTTGGCCACCGGCACGGTGCGCGTGTGCTTCGAGCACGACTTCCGCAACGCCTCGTCCACCATCGGCTCGACCAGGCATTCCGTCTTGCGGCAGACGGTCGCCAACTCCGAGACCACGAGGTAGCGGGCGCGTTCCAGCATGCGCTTCTCGCGGAACGACAGCGGCTTGCTGAGTGAGAGATACGTGAGCGTCTTTAAGACTTCAGCGACGTTGAAGATGTCGCCGGTCTTCATTCGTTCAAGGAATTCCTTATAGCGATCTTTCCAATCCACCGGCGGGCTGACGAAATCGGCTGAGAGGGCCTTCAGTAATTTGTCGCACTGGTGGTTATCGATGGGAGAGCGGAGTCCGATTTCGACCGCGTTGGCAATCGGCACCATGACGGTGGATTCGGTTGCCTTGAGGCGCAGAAGATAGAAGCTGCTTTGATTTCCTGCAATCTCAGCGGTGGTGATCTTTTCAATGACGCCGATACCGTGGTTGGGGTAAACAACCTTCTCGCCTATTTTGAAGCTCACAGAGACCTCCTTGTGACCTTTTGAGCGGAATTTTCCCTGAGCAGTAACACTTCAGCGGTGACGTGCTCTCGAACATAAGAGTTGCTCTTAATTGACCAACGAGCTGCGAACGGACTCATTAATCGAGGGGTGTGCTTGATACGTCGAGCAATGGCGGTTTTTGAACCTCCGAACTTGCTCTTCACCTAAATGCTGTGTTCGCAACACGGAGTGTACAGTAGCGGATTTGCAGGGTCAAGCAGAATGGAACCGTGGTAGGAGACATATGACGAGTAACAAGAAAGACACAACAAATCAGAAGCTTGGTAGTCTAAATCTCATTGCTTGTTACCCGTCACTTGTCTGTGTTCTCAAGGCATGGTCAACGAAACGATCCAGGCGCGGCGAATGGCTTCTGACTGCGGGCGATGCAGCACCTTGATGACTACATCGTCGCCACTATGCAACTCGCGGATGATGCGCTGGAAATCTTCCGCAGAGGTGACCGGATGGTTGTTGATTTCGACGATCAAGTCATCCTGCGCGAGGCCGTTCTCGTCGGCGATGCTGCCCGGATCAACGCTCATCACAAACGCGCCGTGTGTGCCTTCGAGGCCGACCTGCCGGGCAATCTCTGCGGTCAATGTCCGCACATTGATGCCGAGCGTCGGCTTCGGCTTCGCCCGCTCGGGGCGGCTGTTTTTATCTTGCGGGCCGCGCGGGTTGCGCGGGTCGGTCGGCAGCAAACGCATCTCCTGGCGTTCCCCACTCTTATCCTGACGTTCTTCAAGCGTGACTGCGGCGCTGCGGATTTCGCCGGCACGAATGTAAGTAATGTTCGCCACGCTGCCCACAGGCAAGGCGGCGATCTTGCGAATCAGCTCGCGGATGCTTTTGACCTTTTGATTATTGATGCTGGTGATGACATCGCCGCTGCGCATGCCGGCACGCAGGGCCGGGCTGGCTTCGCCGAGCGTGTCTTTGATGACGACGCCCTGGCTTTCGGCGAGCTTGTTGATGCGGACGATCTGCGGCGTCAGCTCTTGTAGCTCGACGCCCAGGTAACCGCGTCGCACACGACCGCTGGCGATCAACTGGGTGTAGGTGTCTGCGGCGGTCGAAGCCGGCAGCGCGAAGCCGATGCCGCTATAAGCGCCGGTGCTGGTAGCGATCTGCGTGTTGATGCCGATGACTTCGCCGGCAAGATTGACCAGCGGGCCGCCGCTGTTGCCGGGGTTGATGGCCGCGTCGGTCTGTAGAAATTTCTGGAAGGGGGTCGAGCCTTGCTCGGTGTCGCGATCTTTGGCGCTGATGATGCCGGCGGTGACCGTCTGCTCAAGTCCGAATGGCGAGCCGATGGCCAGCACCCAGTCGCCGACCGCCAGCTTGTCGGAATCGCCGAGGCGGGCTGCCGGCAGCGACCGCTTCACATCGATCTTGATGACCGCCAGATCGGTTTGCTGGTCAACGCCGATTACTTTGGCCTCGCTTTCGCTGCCATCGCTCAGCTTGATGCGCAGGCGCGTCGCGCCGTTGACGACATGGGCGTTGGTCAGAATGTAGCCGTCGGGATTGACAATGACGCCTGAGCCGGTGCCTTCGAGCTGGTAGCTATTGCTCATCTTGATGTTGACGACGCATGGCTCGACTTCCTGAGCGACGCGGGCGAATGAAGCCGACAGCGCGTCCATCGCTGCCCTCGGGTTGCCGGGCGACAGAGGGTTGTCGGTGCCGCGCGCCAGGCTGGCGCCGCGCAGCACAGCGCCAACGGCGATGCCGACCGACAGGCACAGCAGCGCGACCAGCACCATCACCACGCGCCGGTGATGTGTCGGCGTGATCGTCTCCGTCGAAGTCTTCTCTATAGCTTGTCTTGGTTCCTTCATGGTACTCCCTTACAACCACGATTGAGGATGTTCTGTTTACCTCGGGCGCCTTGAATGGCCGGGATCACTGATCCGCTAGAGATTATATCAAACAATCAGAAAGCGTATCTAGCGCCTGCTGCCGCGGCCTGGACGGCCCGACTTGGCGGTGTCGGATGATATGTTATACTGACCGCAGAAGCGCGTCGCCTCGTCACTGTTGGAGGAGAGATTGGAAGAGAAAGCGCTTGAACAGTCCGCCATGATTCGCGTCTGGACGCGGGTGATCGTCCGCGTCTTTCTGACGCTCGCAGCGGTGATCGCCGGGCTCTGGCTGCTTTATCAGCTCAGCACCGTCCTGCTGCTGTTAATCATCGCCATCTTTTTCTGTTACCTGATTGCCCCGCTGGTGCGTATCGCCGAGCAGCCGGTTTACTTCGGAAAGCGCGAGCTGAAGCTGCCGCGCAGCCTGGCCATTCTCCTGGTCTATCTGGTCATTGGCCTGTTTCTGGTGCTGGCGATTCAATTGCTATCGCCGCTGGTCAGCGATCAGGTCGATCTGCTCAAGTCGCAGTGGCCGGCGTATCAGAAGTCAGCCACCAGTACCTTCAACGACGTCACCAACTGGCTGCGCCATCTGCGGCTGCCGCAGCAATGGCGTGACGATTTGCAGGCGCGCACCGGCCACCTGTTTGAATCGGTCGGCACCTGGCTCGGCGACGTTCTGCTCGCCTCCGTAAGCTATGTCACTTATCTGCTGTGGCTGGTGCTGGTGCCCATCTTTGCTTTCTTTCTACTGAAAGACGCCGCGCGCATCGAGCACGGACTGATCGCGCTGCTGCCGAACGAGCGGCTGCGCAAGCGCATGCACTGGCTCCTGCTCGACGTCAGCCGGACGCTGGCGGCCTATATCCGCGCGCAGATCACCGCCTGCATCGAGATCGCCGTGCTGGTGACTATCGGCCTGTCGGTGATTGGCTCGCCCATCGCCATCGTCCTGGGGCTGATAGCTGGACTGCTGGAGTTCCTGCCGATGATCGGGCCGTTGGTCTTCGCCATCATCGCCTTCGTCCTGACGATCACCGTGTCGTTCAAGAAAGCTTTGCTGGTGCTCGGCTTCCTGGCGGTGCTGCGCATCACTCAGGATTACATCATCTATCCGCGCATCGTCGGCCACGGCATCGAGATGCACCCGCTCGTAGTGATTGTGGCGATCCTCGCGGGCGCCGAGCTGGGCGGGCTGGTGGGCGTCTTTCTATCGATTCCGTTTGTCGGGCTGATGATTGTCGTCTACAACCACTTCGTCGCTTACAAGAGCTTGCAAGGACAGGGCGGCCCGGTGCATGCCGAACAATTCGAGCGCGAGTTGCAGCGCGACCCGGCGCCCGACCTGCCGCCGGCGCCAGTCGCCACGGCGCTGGAAAAGTAATCCTTATCGCAATGGCCGCCTGCCCGCCTCGGCGGTCATTATGAGGCAAATCAGATGAGCAAGCGCATCGCCATTGCCGCATCGAAAGGCGGCACCGGAAAAACGACAACGACATGGAATCTCGGTTTCGGCCTGAGCCTGGCCGGCGCGCGCGTCTTACTAATTGATTGTGACCCGCAAGATAATCTGCGCTTCATTGCTGATATCGAGGAGTCGCGGCAGACGCTGGCCGCGGCGATTGATGGCGGCAAGGTCGAGCCGATTGCGGTGCGCGAAACCGTTTCGCTCATCCCTAGCGGCGGGCGCCGGCTATCGCAGGTGACAACGGACGCCGAGAACTTTCGCGACCTTGCCGCGCCGCTCAAGCGTGTGCTCGCAGCGCTCGACGACGAGTATGATTTCATCCTCTTCGACTGCCCGCCGGAGTTCGGGCGCATGACTTCGGTGGCGCTGTCGCAGGCGAATTATCTGCTCATCCCATGCGTGGCGACGTGGCTCGGCCTGCGCTCGATTGAGCAGATGGTCGAGTTCATCGACACGCACGCCCGCGACGCGCACATCGCCGGCGACCGCACAGGCATCGTGCTGACCTTCTACACGACGCGCAAGGCGGGGCCGGAGATGGTGCGCCAGGATGCGAAAAAAATCTTTAAGAGCCGCTTGCTCAAGACGCTGATCCGCGAGCGCGCCGAGATCGATTACTCGCAGGAAGCGCACAAGTCTGTCTTTGAATATGCGTCGAGCAGCGATGCCGCCGAAGATTACGGCGTGCTGGTCAAGGAAGTGATCAAGCGGCTTGGTTGATGGCGGCGATGACGTATCGTTTACTTTGCCGCCAGATGATTTTCGATAAAGGCTTCAGCCTCGGATTCGACTATCTCGCCTGAAACCGTCCAGACGTGATGCGCAAGCACGGGACTCGCCGCCGCCTTTTCAATGTCGCGCGAATCAATCAGCACATAAAACGGCGTGCCCCACTTGCGCCGATCATCCGCCTGACGGCGGTACTTGTAATGCTGCGAATCTTTGCGCTGGCCCTGGCGGCTGGTTTCGATAACTACCGGGTAATCGATGCCGATGCGGTTGATGTGAATGGCAATCTCGCTTTGGTCTGAGTATTCCATCACGACGACGACGCCCAGGCCGCGCGGATGGTACTTATCATAAAGCCGCTTCAAGATGTGGCCGTTACGGTTGCTGTTGGGACACCAGCCGGCGACGTAGGCAACGATGACCAGCGGCTTGTCCTGCGCATACTCGCGCAGGTTGAAGGCGCGCCCGTCGGTCGTCTTCAGTGTGAAATCCGCTACCTCCAGCTTGCGCTCGATAATTGGGGCGGGCTCCGGGTCATTGCCAAACGTCGCGCCGGACGACGGCGCCGATTGCAGGCAGAGCAGGGCCGCGGCGATAAACATTGCCCGGCAAGCGAGCCGGCGAAGCCTGTCAGTATGAATCTTTCTTGCGCGCATCAGCCAACCTCTTCTGTGCAGTGACGCAGCGGCTCACTCGGCGGCGAGAATGCCGGTCAGCTCGTCGCCGGTGATCTGGTAGGCTTCATTGCAATAATGACAGATCAGCTCCGCGCCATTGTCTTTCGCCAGCATGTCTTCGACCTCTTCGCGGCCCAGCGATGAGATGATCTGCAAAACGCGCTCGCGCGAACACTGACAGAAAAAGCTCGGCTCGCGCTCTTCCAGCACCTGTAGGTCGAGGTCGCCAAGCGCCTCGCGCAGCATCGCTTCCGGCGCGTCACCTCTCTTGATCATTTCTGTCGAAGTCGGGGCTCGCGCAATCGCCTGCTCGACCTGCCGAATCAGTCCCTCGTCGGCGCTCGGCAGCAATTGAATGATGTAGCCGCCGGCGGCCACCACCCGCAGCCGGTCAAGCGTGAATTCAGGCTCGTCGTCGCTTGCCGAAGGGGCAACCGACATCAACACGCCGAGGCTCACCGCTGAAGGAATCTGCTCGGACTTGGCCAGATAGTAGGCGATATCTTCGCTGATCTCGCCCGAAGTGATCGGCACAGAGCCGCGATAGGCGTCTTTGTGCAAGCCGATCTCGAATCCCGCGTCGCGCGTGACAAAGAGTGTGCCGCTGCCGACGATGGCGCGCACGTCGAATTTGCCGAGCGCATTGGGCAATGTCGTATCGGCTTCGGGGTTGGTGACGTAGCCACGCACGCGTCCCAGCGGGTCGGCTTGGGCGATGATATTGCCGATGGGACCGTCGCAGTGGAAATGGACAGTGATCTTCTCAAGGTCTTTGACGCCCGCGCCCAGCAGCAAGCCGCCGGTCAGCGTGCGGCCTAAAGCGACTGATGCCGTCGGAAAGGTTTGATGGCGGCGGCAGGCTTCGCCGACCAGTCGCGTGGTGACGGCGGCCATGCAACGCAATTGATTGTCAGCAGCGATGGCATGAATCAGTTTATCCGGCTGTGATCCCATTCCCCTGGTTCTCCGTTGTGGCGCAAGCGAACCGTCTTGCGCCACATGCAGGCCGCGCCGTTTATTCAACTGGCGCACTTGCGCGACTGTTCGGTGAGCAAGCCGATGGCGTGCGGCAGCGAGCTGCGAATAGCGGTGAAGTTCTGCGTCGCGCCGCGCGTGCTGCCCGGCAGGTTGACGATCAACGTGCTGCCGCGAATGCCGCATACGGCGCGCGATAGCGGCGCGAGCGGCGTCGCTTCAAGACTGCGCATACGCATCAACTCGGCAAGTCCCGGCGCTTCCTTCTCGATCACTTCGCGCGTCGCTTCGGGCGTGTTATCGCGCGGGGCAAAGCCTGTGCCGCCGGTCGTGCAGATGAGATTGACCGCGCCGCCGTCGGCGAAATGTCTGAGGCGCGCGGCGATGCCGTCGCGGTCATCACTGAGAATTTCGGTCGCCACAATGCGGGCACCAAGCTTTTCCAGCTCGGCAACCACCGCCGGGCCTGATCGGTCTTCGCGCTCACCGCGCGCCGCCGAGTCGCTGATCGTCAGGACAACGGCAACGATCTCTACTTTCGCCATCCATTCGCTCCAGATGTTTGAATCAGTGCTCAGAAAATTATAGCAATAGGAGGACGCTAGCGTCAGGTGACTGTTCATTTCGTCGGATAGAAACGGGTGATGCGAATCTCAGTGAATATAGAAAAGCTCAGGCCGAAGGTAGTTGCTTGGCTGGGTCCGCCTCACTACGGCTCGGCCAGCCAGATGCTGCCGGTTACTTCTTCTCGGGCAAAGATAATTTTGTCATGGGCCAGCACGATGCGGTCGGAAAGGTTTCGCTGTAGGTCGTGGAAATGGTAAACGGCAAAGGCTTCCCCTATGGGGCGCTTGCTCCCCGGATCAATTCGTTGCGCCCATATGCAGGTCGAGCCGCCCTGCTCTGAGATGAAGTAGAGTAAGGCGCCGCCGGGCGACCATCGCGGCTGGTCATCGTATCGGCTTCCGTCGGTCACTGCCACCCACTCGGATTCAGGCGTCGCCCGGTCGGCGTGCAGCGGCGCGATAAAAACACGCATGTGTCCCTGCCTGCTCGCCACAAACGAAATCCACCGGTCGTCGGGTGAAGGATAGACCTCCGAAAATTTATACTCATCGTGTTCCAGAACCACCTGCGGCTTCTTCGTGTTGATGTCGAGCAGGAAAACCTGCGGGCTTCCCTCGCCCTGGTCGCCGCCTACCTGGTATAGCACCTGGTTCCGGGTAAAGAGCCAACCATTAGCCTTTAGCAGTCTTCCCTCAACGAGCCTCTCGGCTTCCCCGCCATCCAGAGGCATGACGAAAAGGCTACTTAAGTCGGGTCCAGTGAAAGTCGCATACACCACGGCTTTGCCATCCGGGGAGACGCTCGGCCCAAAGCTCCAATCCGGGCAGTTGAGCTTCGCTTCGCGGCCACTCTTGAGCTCTCTGAGCCACAATAGACCGATCCCGCCTCTGGTGCTGCCATAGATCAGTTTGTCACCGTCGGCGGATAGGCAGGGCATGGCGCTCGGCGCTTCGTCTCGGGTGAGTTGCTGGGCTTCGCCTGTGACTTTTCCTTTCTCCGCGTCTACCGGCAGACTCCACAGGTTAATCGTTCCCCGTTGATCAGAAAACACCAGCCGCCCATCAGGCAGCGAAGCAACCCGATATACTTGACCGGTCCCGAAAGTCAGTTGCTCTGGCCGATCCTGAGTCTTCCAGGAGACCGGCTCAAGCGGAATGCGCCACACGTTACAGCCTTCTCCACCATTACTCTTGGGCGAGGTGAAAATAATGTAGTTGTCAGTTGCCCACCGGCGCGGCGGAGCTGAGAGACCCTGGCGATGGAAAATATCTATCGTGCCGGTTTTGACCGCTTCACCGCCCTCCACCGGTGCCACCCACCAGTCGTTGCCTCCGTCCTTTTCCGCTTGCTCACGGTCGCGCAGCCCCATAAAGATAATGTGCGTGCCATCGGGTGACCAGACGGGGAAGCTGGCGATGAGGAACTCTGGGCGGAACTGCTGCGGCTCGCCTCCTGAGGCGGGCACCAGGAAGACCTTGCGGGCGGAATCAGGACCGAATGAACCGCTGCCCGGGCTGACCCAATAAGCGAGCCACTTACCATCAGGCGACCAGCGAGGCCCTACGCCTTGTTCGGCGACCAGGCGAGGCTCGCCGCCCGCAGTCGAGATGACGTAGATACCCTCATGCCCGACGACATGGCTCTCGAAGGCGATTTCGCTTCCATCAGGTGAGAATTCCGGTTGTCTCACGTTGCCCGAGGTGTTCGTCAGCCTCATCGGCTCGTCCCGATCAAAGGGCCGCACCCAAATATCTGTGTGGCCTTCGCCTGTGCGGTCTGAAGCAAAAGCCAGGAACTTGCCGTCGGGTGAAACGTCCGGGTCTACTGTGTACGTGCCGTAGGCAGCCAGCTTCGACAGTCTGGATAAACGCGGCTTCGCCGGAGGCCGGGTGAGCCACCAAAAGAGCGCCGATGCCATCGCCAACGCGAGTACCCCCAGCGCCCAGACAACCCTCTGACGCCTGGGCCGTGCGACGGCACTCTCCTTGCCCAAGCCGCGCAGGTCAAGCAGAAGCTCTTGCACGGACTGGTAGCGCTCGCCGCGCTCCTTGCGCAATGCCTTCGCCACGATCCGTTCCATCTCGGTCGTTGCGTCGAGCTGGCGCCTGGTGAGAGGCGGCGCATCCGTTTGCAAGATTGCGGCGACCACATCAGCCATCTGCTCTCTGTGAAAAGGCGTCTGGCCGGTCAACATCTCATAGATCACCACCCCGAGGCTGAAGATGTCTGTCCTGGCATCGAGCCGCTCACCTTTCAACTGTTCGGGGGACATGTAAGGCGGCGTCCCCATCAGCAGCCCCGACTCGGTATGGACTCGGTCGCCGACTTGCTTGCCTTCGTCAGCAAACGATAGAGCAACGATGGCTTGCTCTTCTGAGAGCATCTGGTCAGCGACGGGCGTCTCGGTCAGCTTGGCCAGGCCGAAATCGAGAACCTTCACCAGCCCGTCGCGCCGCAGCATGACGTTCTCAGGCTTGATGTCGCGGTGAACGATGCCGGCCTCGTGCGCCACAGACAGCGCGCCGGCGATCTGAATGGCGATGTCCAGGGCTTCCTTTTCGGGCATCCTTTGACGGCTCAAACCCTGGCGCAGCGTCTCGCCGTCTATGAACTCAGAGGCGATGAAGAGCCGCCCGTCAAACTCGCCGATGTCGTGGATCGTGAGGATGTTCGGATGATTCAGGGCGGACACGGCGCGGGCCTCTTGCTGAAACCGCCGCATCCGTGACGGGTCGCTGCTGAAGGCGGTGGGCAAAAGCTTCAGGGCTACCTTGCGTTCAAGCCTCCCGTCCTGGGCGAGATAAACTTCCCCCATGCCGCCCCTGCCGAGGGCGGCGATGATCCGGTAATGCGCGATGGTTTCGCCCGGCGCGAGTTGCGGCTGATCATCAACCAGCAGCGGCGCTGCCACCTGCAAGGCCGGCTTATCAACGAAGTCCCAGTCGTCGCCGTCCGAGGCAAGCATGGATTCGACGTCCGTGCGCAACGCGTCATCGCCGGCGCAAGCGGCTTCAAGAAAACGGGTACGCTGCGCCGGGTCTAGCTCGACGACGGCCTGAAACAAATCGTCGATCTGCCGCCAGCGTTGTAGGTTCATGCCTGAAACCTCGTTGGATGCCCTGAGCCCACCGGGTCTTATTTCTTTTCTGTTACTCTGTATATATAGCGAGAAACGGCGGGCAAACGTATCAGGTCGTGCGGCTGCCGATTTCGAGATGCAGCCAGGCCCTGGCCGAGCGCCACTCGCGCTTGACCGTGATCGGCGAGAGGTTCATCACCTCGGCGATCTCTTCGCCGGTCAGCCCGCCGAAGAACTTCAACTCGACAATCCGGCACTTACGCTCATCGATCTGCGCCAGCCTGGTGAGCGCGTCGTCAAGCGCGACGAGTTCCGCCGCGCGCTCCTGCGCGGCAACCGCCGCTTCGTCCAGAGGGACGTGTTGCGCCCCCGCCCCGCGCTTGGCATAGCGGTGATTGCGCGCGTAGTCAATCAATATGTGCCGCATCACCTGAGACGCCACCGCGAAAAAGTGTGCGCGGTTCTGCCACTCGACCCGCTGCTGATTGACCAGCCGCAAGTACGCCTCGTTGATTAAAGCCGAAGTCTGAAGGGTGTGCGCCGGACTCTCGCGGCCCATGTGGATGCGGGCCAGGCGGCGCAGTTCCGGGTAGATTAGCGGGATCAGCCGGTCCAGAGCCGCCGCGTCGCCGTTGCTCCAACTCAACAGGATTTGAGTGATTTCTTCGGGGAGAGCCGGCATCCCTGAGGCCTCCTGCCGTCTGCCCAACGACCACGCTCAAAAAATCTCGGCGCGATGATACCACGCAGTCCGAAATCTCGCTATAGCAAGTAAGAAAAAGGATCGGAACCTTAAGTATTTCAGGAGATTGGTAATTATGAACAACCAGAGAGAGAGAATGAACTCACTTTCGAAGTCGGCAACGGCAACAAAAAGGCGTCTCCTGCTGCTGCTGCTCGCGGTCGGCGTTGCGGTTCTCCCGCCGGTCGCGAACAGTTCCGCCCCGCCGGCAACTGTTTTCAACATGGCCGGCGACGGTTTAACAGTAACGATCCTGAGCACCACAGGCCCCTGGAATCCGGGCTTGAATCCCACTTTTGAATACGGCTTTCACGACAATACTCCGCCCGTCGTGATTGACGCGGCGAGCGGCGCCGCATTTACGCCGGGTAGTACGCTCACGGTTACCTATCTCAGTGGCACCGTGCAGGCTGGAGCGGGATACCCACCTAACGATGCTAACGGCTTGCCAGGCTATGTGAGGAATTACTGTGAGAATTTCGGTTGCTTCCCCGCTTTCTATATGACTTCCGCAACTGACTTGTTGGCGATGGAGCTTGTCGGAACCTTTGCAAATAACGGAGTGATCGTGGGCCGCCCGTTCCCGATTGGCAACGGGCCAACAGCACTCACCGTACCGACAGGCGCGAATCAATTATCGCTTGGCATTAATGACACTCGTTACAGTGATAATAGCGGCTCCTTCAGCGTGGCCGTCCTGTTCACTTCGGCGACAGCGCCCGTGCTGGGCAACTATTCAGACACAGCCGTTCCGCTCAGCGGCGACACGACGATAGCGCCGAATGTCGCGCCGACGAACGCGACGAGCATGACGGTCTCTACCTCAACGAACTTCAAAGGCAAGCTCGAAGGTGACCCGAACACCGGCAGCGTGCGCGTCACCGACGCCCATCCCGCGGGGACGTACGCGCTGACGGTCACCGCCTTTAACGGCAGCAGCGGCCCGACCGCGACGAAGACGTTTACGCTCACTGTGACGCCGCCCCCGACTTGCAATCTTGTGAGCTTCGCTGCCGCAACCTTTGCGGCTGGCGACAGAGTTGGCGCGGTCTCAGTCGGCGATTTCAATGGCGATGGCAAGCAAGACCTCGTGGTCGTCGCGCTCACAGCGAACTTTGCACCCCATACGCTAATCTGGTTAGGCGATGGCGCGGGCCATTTCAATTCCTCCGACGACATACCAATCTCTGTCCGCTGGGTGGCCGATTTTAACGGCGATGGCAAGCAGGACCTGATCGCCCTGGACGGCAGCAACGCGGTGATCTACCTGGGCGATGGCGCAGGCCATTTTACTGCTGCCAACCGCGTCAACACAGGATGCAGTGCGCCCTTCCAACTGGCCGTCGCCGATTCAACGGCGATGGTCGGCTCGATCTGGCGACGGCCTGCTACTTCGCAAACAGCGTGACGGTAGTGCTGGGCGATGGCGCGGGCGGTTTCGGCACTCCCTCTAGCTTCGGCGTTAGCGACGGGCCTCAAGGGCTGGCGGTCGGCGATTTCAACGGCGACGGCAAGCCGGACCTGGCGGTCGCCTGCCAGACTGCGGGCAAGGTCTCCATCCTGCTGGGCAATGGCGCGGGCGGCTTCGGCGCGGCCAACAGCTTCAACGCCGGCGCAACTCCTCGTGATGTCGAAGTGGGCGATTTCAATGGCGACGGCAAGCAGGATCTGGCCTCCGCAAACTGGGACTCGAACAACGTGACGATTCTGTTAGGCGACTGCGCACTAACACCGACGGCGACGGTCGTTAGCTCTTCGGCCAATCCCTCGAATGTTGGGCAATCCGTGAGCTTCACCGCAAGTGTCACGAGCAGCATCGGCACACCCGGCGGCATGGTCGAATTCTTTGAGAACGGCCAGTCGCTCGGCACTGCCAACTTGTCGTCAGGCAGCGCGGCATTAACGACGACGGCGCTATCCGCCGGCGGTCATTCGATCACCACTTTCTACAGCGGCGACGCGACGCACCTTCCGAGCACGTCACCAATACTCAGTCAGACAGTGAACAAATGGGCGACACAGACTTCGCTGGGCATCTCTACAAATCCGTCGGTGGCTGGCCAGGCAGTGACCTTCACAGCCAGCGTCACGAGCGGTACGGGTACACCAACAGGCAGCGTTGAGTTCTTTGATTACGGCCAGTCCCTCGGGGTCATCAACCTGTCATCGGGCAGTGTCTCGCTGACGACCGCCGGGCTGACCGCGGGCAGCCATCTTGTAATGGCCGTCTACAGCGGCAACGCAAAATACCTCGGCAGCACTTCGCCGGCGCTGATTCAGACTGTGGCTGCCGTAACGCCGGTCGGCTCCAACGTCACGGTGCAGGAGACTGCTGGAGCGACCACCGTGATGATTAAGTTTTCGGGTGTGACCGTGCCCGGTACGACAAGCATCACTCCGATTGATCCGGCGTCGGCAGGGACGCTGCCCGGTGGATTCAGTGTCGGCGGCCTCGCGTTCGACATCTCGACAACGGCCAGTTTCGTCGGGCCGATTACGGTTTGCTTCCAGGTGCCTTCGGTAACTGATCCCGTCGCCTTCTCAAATCTCAGGATCTTGCACAGCGCGCCGAAGCTCGATCTTGCGACGGTGAATAGCGGCTCGAACAACGCGTCGGTTCTTCTCGGAAATGGCGCAGGTGGCTTCCCAACCGCGGCGAACTTCGCTGTCGGATCGAGTCCGAGGTCTGTCGCGGTGGGCGACTTCAATGGCGATGGGAAACCAGACCTTGCCGTGGCAAATTTTAATTCCAAGAATGTCTCGATTCTTTTAGGCAACGGCTCCGGCGGCTTTGGCTCCGCGACAAACATCCCGGTCGGAGGCGCTCCGGGCGGAATCGGGACTGGTTCAATTGCCGTCGGCGACTTCAACGGCGATGGCAAGCAAGACCTCGCGGTCATCAACTACCCCGATGTCGGTGACCCCAGAGTCTCGATTCTCTTAGGCAACGGCTCCGGCGGATTTGGCCCGCAAACTAACTTCGTCGTGGGACACAACCCGACATCTGTCACGGTCGGCGACTTCAACGGGGATGGGAAAGTCGATCTTGCTGTGGCCAGCTATCTAAACGATGTTTCGATTATGCTCGGAAACGGCGTCGGCGGATTCTCAGCTCCAATGAAACTCTCCGTTACGGGCCTCTTCTACTCACTTGCGGTTGGTGATTTCAACGGCGATGGGAAACTGGACCTTGCCGTAGCTAACTATGGTTTGTGCAGTGGCAATAGCTGTGGTGCCGTATCGATACTTTTAGGAAACGGCTCTGGGGGCTTCAGTTCGGCAACAAACTTCATGGTTGGAGCCGGCCCGGTATCAATTGCGGTAGGCGACTTCAACGGCGATGGCAAGCAAGACCTGGTTACGGCTAATGCTTTCCCAAACAGTATGAGCGTGCTGCTTGGGAATGGGACCGGCGGCTTTGGGCCAGCGACAAACTTGACGATGAACTCCAATTCAAACTCAGTTGTAGTCGCGGATTTCAACAACGACAGTAAGCTTGACCTGGCGACGGCCAACACTGGCTCGAATAATATCTCGGTCCGTTTTGGACTTGGCACGGGCAGTTTTGGCGCGGCAACAAATTATCCCGTCGGGACTAACCCTTATGCAATCGCTGCCGGCAACTTCAACAGCGATGTCGTCGTGATCGATCAGACGATTCTGTCGGGGCCGAACGTCCCCAACTTTGCGACAAAGACGATCTGCGCGCAGGTGCTCTCGTTCAGCCCGTTTGTGATTGCCAGCGTCCTCGATCAGACGCCGCCCGTCATAACGAACATGTCGGCAAGTCCGTCCGTAATCTGGCCGCCGGATCACAACATGATTGATGTCACGGTCAACTACGGCGCATTCGATGACTTCACCCCGCCGGCGGCAATCGTCCCGTCGCTCGAAGTCTCCAGCAACGAGCCGGTCAACACCACCGGCGACGGCAACACCGAGCCGGACATCGAGATTGTTGATGCGCACCACGTGCGCCTGCGCGCCGAACGCTCAGGCAGCGGCGACGGGCGCGTGTACACCATCACGATCACCTGTAAGGACAGCGCGCAGAACGCTTCGACTAGAACGGTGACCGTCGTCGTGCCCAGGAATCAATAGTGGGAATGCGCGCAGCGTTCAGGATTGGCTGGCCAGATATTTTCTGGCGGCACGCAGGGCGGCTCAATGGAAAGCGGAGAGAGGAACGACCGCCTGCGGCGCGTAGATTGATCCCGCAGGGTGCAGGTCGCTGCGCATCACAATGACTTCCGTCGCAGAAAAGGTTTCGGCGGCGAAGCCTGCGGCGAGCAACGCTTCGACCGTGGGCCGGGCTTTGAAGGGATCGCGGACGCGAGCCATCGTCAGGTGCGCCGCAAAGCCTCGGGCTTCGCGCGCAAAGCCCTCGCGCTCAAGCTCGGCTTCGATGTTGGCGTGCAAGCGGCGCAAGGCATCGGGCATCGGGTCGAGCCCGACCCAAAGCACCCGCGGACTTTTCAGAGAAGGGAAACAGCCCGCCCCCGTGACCGTGATGTCAAAGGCGGAGACCGCCTGGCAAGCGCGCTCGACCGCGCGGCTCACGTCGGCGATTCGTGAAGCCGCCACATCGCCCAGGAATTTGATCGTCAGATGAATGTTGGCCGGCTTGACCCAACTGATCGGCACACCGCTGTGGCGCAGGGTGCCTTGCAACGCTTCGATGCGTGCTTTGACGGTCGGCGGAACTTCGATGCAGACGAAGGTGCGAATCCCCGCGCCGCCCGCCTGTTGGCTCACCTCAGTCGTTCGCCGCATCGTTGCCTCAGTCGTGGATGGCGCTGTAATGCTCCATGAAATAGGTCTGCGAATTCAGCCGCTCGCTGCCTTCGGGCGGAATGATGCGCTGATAGTTGCCGTTCAACAACAGCCGCCGTCCCTTGACGTTGTCGCGCAGGCAGACGTCCAGCACCTCGTCCTTCAGATGGTGCTTCAGTCGCGGGTCTTCGATGGGCACGAGGATTTCGACGCGGCGATCCAGGTTGCGCTGCATCCAGTCGGCGCTGCCGATGTAGATGTCTTCGACGCCGCCGTTCTCGAAATAGATGATGCGGCTATGCTCAAGGAAGCGTCCGACGATGCTGACGACTTCGATCTTTTCAGAAAGCCCCGGCACCCCCGGCCTAAGCGAGCAGACGCCGCGCACCAGCAGATCGATCTGTACGCCGGCCTGCGACGCTTCATAGAGCTTACGAATCACTTTGGTGTCGGTCAGGCTGTTGATTTTGGCGACGATGCGCGCCGGTCGCCCGGCATTCTGATGCTCGATCTCGCGGTCAATCAATTCGGTGACCTGCTCGCGCATGTTCACCGGCGCAACCATCAGGCAGCGGTACTCGGTCTGGCGCGAATAGCCGGTCAGGAAGTTGAAGAGGTCTGTCGCATCGGCACCGATCTGTTCATTGGCAGTGAACAGCCCCAGGTCGCTATAGATGCGCGCCGTCGTGGCGTTGTAGTTGCCCGTGCCGAGATGGACATAACGGTGCAGCGAGTCGCCTTCGCGGCGCACCACCAGCGCCAGCTTGCAATGTGTCTTCAGTCCGAGCAGGCCGTAAACCACATGGACGCCCGCCTGCTCCAGCCGCCGCGCCCAGCCGATGTTGCTCTCTTCGTCAAAGCGCGCTTTCAGCTCGACGAGCACCGCCACCTGCTTGCCGCGCTCGCTGGCTTCCATCAAGGCGCGGACGATGGGCGAATCCTGCCCTGTGCGGTAGAGCGTCATTTTGATGGCTAAAACTTCGGGGTCTACGGCGGCACTGCCGACGAAGTCGACGACCGTCGAAAACGAGTTGTACGGGTGATGCACGAGCAGGTCCTGGCGCTTGATGACGTCAAAGATCGGCTCGTTCGAGCGCAACGCCGCCGGGATCGAAGCGACGAACGGCTTGTCTTTCAGCTCGGGGCGTTCGAGCTTGTAAAGCGCCATCAGGTCGGGCACATTCAGCGGGCCATCGATCACATAAACATCATCGCTCGTCAGGTCGAGCGAATTGGTAAGATAAGCTACCATATCGGGAGGCATGGTGGCGACGACTTCCAGCCGCACGACGCTGCCGAAGCGGCGGCGGCGGCGTAGCTCCTGTTCGAGCGTGCGCAGCAGGTCGTTGGCTTCGTCTTCGCGGATTTCAATGTCAGCGTCGCGCGTCACGCGAAAGGCGTGGACCTCGCCAATCTTCATGCCGGGGAAGAGGTTGTGGATATTGGCAGCGACCAGTTCTTCAAGCAGCGTGAACTCAGTGCCCGAATCGCCGACTGGAACGAGGCGCGGCACCAGCGGCGGCACTTTGACGCGCGCAAAGCGCGGCCCGGTCATCAGCAGCGGGTCGTCCAATCCGTCGGACGGCTCGATCATCACGCCGAGATTCAGGCTGAGGTTCGAGATGTAAGGGAACGGATGGCTCGGGTCTACGGCCTGCGGCGTCAAGACCGGGAAGACGTTCTGCAAGAAGTAATCGTTCAGGCCGCGGCGCTCGCGATCCGAGAGCGCCCGGTAAGGCGTGATGGTGATGTCGCGCGCCACCAGCTCCGGCAGGATGTCGTCTTTCAGGCAGCGCATCTGCTCGGCGAGCATCGGGTGCAGGCGGTCAGCGATGACTTTTAACTGCGCCCCCGGCGTCAGCCCATCAAATGACAATTCGGTGATGCCCTCTTCAATCTGCTGCTTCAAACCCGACACGCGGATCATGAAGAACTCGTCGAGGTTGGTCGAGAAGATGGCCAGGAACTTCAAGCGCTCAAGCAGCGGGTGCGATTTGTCGAGCGCCTCATCGAGAACGCGAGCGTTAAAGTTGAGCCAGCTCAGCTCGCGGTTGAACAGAAGCTGGCGGTTGAGAAAGAGCGTCGGCGGCAACGCCACTTTGGCTGCCTCTTGCGCCTGATTTTTTTCCTTACGTTTGGCGGAATCTGCCATAGTTCAATTCTCCGAAGCCCTCTCGGTAATCTCTATGCGGTTGCCGCCGGGGTCGCGCAGGAAGAAGCGCTTGACACCGGCGATGGGGCGCTCGTCATCGAGAATCTCGATACCGGCGTCGCGGAAGTGGCGCTCGGCAGCGGCGACATCGTCAACCTGATAACAGATGTGTCGCCGGCTCGGCGGCTGTGCGGCTTCGATAGAGAGGTGCAATTGCGCGGCGCCGAGCTGATACCATGCGCCGCGCGAAAGCGAAGCATTGGGCTTAAAGATTTCTTCTAGTCCGAGGACGCGAGCATAGAAATGCTTCGCCTCCGCCTCCCGCTCGGGCGGCACAGTGACGTTGACGTGATGCAGTGTGACTCCTCCGAGCGCCATAAGTCTCCTCTACCATTGCGATGCGGTTTCTCAAGTATAGCAAGCCGATCAAGCCTCGCTCTAGCGTGTTGGCTACTTACTTGTGGCCCGACCCAACGGATTGGGCCGGGAGTGTAGATTGCGCCTATCTACCAGGCCAACGAAGCACGACAACCTCCTCGCGTAACTGTTGCTTAGTTGCGGTCGACAGGCGGGTACGAAATAAGTCTATGCCGAGTAATTCATAGCCAAGTGATTGAGCAATATCTGCCGTGAGTTGTCCCGTGCGAATCATTATCTGTAGATAGGATGCCTGATCACCGACGACATAAGCGAGTTTAGCTCCTGGGCGCAGGACGCGACGCATCTCCGACAAGTGCCGGGTCATGCCGCCAAAATAGAGCTTGGTGACTTTGGCGTACAGTTTTTCAAAGCCGCTTGTCTTACCAAGCTCAATGCGGCGCGCTTCGATGGCATCAGCGATGCGCTGAATCTCAGCATGGGTAGATACCCATTCATCATCACGGTCGCCCTTATAGACATTGCGGGTATTTGAGCGCATTAAATCATTCTTGATCGCTCGAAGTTCTTTCTTGTTCTGTATGAAACCCAAAAGAACCGTCTCAAGGCGCGTTGTACGAGTATAATCCTTTTCATTCGGATATGGGGGGGAACTGATTACCGCGTCTATGGAGCCGGATTCGAGCGCCGCAAGCAGTTGACGGGAGTCTGCCTGGTGGACTTCCGCAGTAACCGTTTGCTTCTCAAGCTTATGCAGGTCATCAGCCATAACATGAAGGTTATCGAGCCAAGGAGCAATCACTGGGGCATCTGGTTTGATCCTGCCAACTCCGACTTCGGGGCCGAAGTGTAGGTTGCTGCTCGTAAACACTAAAGCTTTGGCGAGTGCCAACAACTCATGCTTAAGATATCGCTCGTCCGCATTCTGTTTTAAATGATCAAGTAGAACAAGCGTTTTGTGCAGGGGGAGAGGACTTATCGAGTCTGTCAACAACAGCTTCTGAGTTTCGACAGGCAGCTTGCGCAGCTTCAGATGTAGCGTTTGCAAGTTATACGACAAGAGTGCCGGGTTGTCCTCAATCCCATCGGATTCAAGTTGAATTCGCGCTAATCGGGCAACGCTATTGGCATGTTCAATGAGACCATCAGGGTCAGGGCGCCAATCCACCTTCACTTGACTGGCTAAGTAACCCATAGGGTGAGCTTCAACCCCGACGCTTGCTACACCCAGTTTCTTGCACTCGACGAGTGTCGTGCCTGTGCCACAAAAGGGATCAAGAACAATAGCCTTCCTGCCGATACCAAATCGCTCAAGGTAACTGCGTACCAAGTGGGGAGGGAACGAAAGCACAAAGCGATACCAATCATGTGCCGCTGCATCTGTAACAGCAAGCTTATTCATACTCCCATTCGTCTGTTCGTTCTGTCGCCCCTGCTTGGTAGGGCCTGGTGATATGACCTTAATGGATTTCATTAGTGGTCGTCTCGAACGAGTTTATACCGCGCATAGCGTCTGACCGATATGGCTTCAAGATCCGCTTGATCGTCGAATTCAACGAATGCGATAGACCCATCGACAAAAGGCTTGATGCCAACCGGTTTTAATATGAGGCCAGCGAATTTTTGCTGCGCGAATAAGATCATCTGGCGTATCTGGACCACACCGAGGCGTTCCCTGCCGCCGACGCTCTTAGCTTCTATTGGGATGGCATATCCCCTGCCCTCCGTATCTACTCCCACATAAAGCTCATCTATCTCAACTTGCCCGATTTCTTTGACTGTGGAACGGAAATGCCCCTGTAGATGATAAGCCGTTAGAGAAAGAAAGATGTCAAGCAAGCGGTTGTACCGCACTTTTGAAAGGACGGCTTGCTCGTCATTACCCGTATGTTTTAGAACGATATCCGGGGTCGCTTCCGGAATCTCAATGGTGTACAGATCATCCGGTATGTTGATGTAGGGGGCGCGCAAAAGTCTGACGAATTTATATCTTCCTTTGCCCGTTCCTTCAATTACCCAATTCCCTGTCGCTAGTATTTCCTCAGGTATGGCGTATCGCCCGGTTCTGTAAGCGTAAGCAATATCCGGCAAATTGCCAACTTTGACGTTCAAATCCTTTTCTACCTGTCTCACTTCTTCCAACGTGTAAGGAAGTTCAGTCGCTGCTGGCACGTATTTTCGTTGGAAAATTTCAACAAAGACTCTGTCGTAAAGCTTGACTGCTTGGGCTGTTACTCTATCTTCTATTGCAGCTTCTTCAATCGCAGGCTCGGCGTTCTCTTGATCTGCCATCACTTTTCTCTTACAGGTTATTTTGATCGGTCAGCCAATTCATCTACAAGATCGACAGATGCGCGTGAAGATACTCCAATAATCTGCCGAGCATCAAGCAACGCTAACAAAATCTCGACTCCTTGGACAAGGCTGGTCACGATTCATAGACGCGCTCGGCGGCCTCGACACCCGAGGCGCAATCGAAGCCCTCGGCCTGAAGCGCGCGCTGCAAG